>JBBECL010000234.1:0-2940 GCA_040881805.1 Terrimicrobiaceae bacterium
CACGGGTTGGCCGCCGTCGTTGAGGTGAGTGGTGAGGACTTCAAATTTAAGATCCAAAACAGATTCCATGAGGCTGACTTCGACGCGCCCCCCCTGCCCCGTTAATCCCCTGCGGACGAGACAGGCCAGAATCCCCTGAACCAGATGGGCGCTGGCAGTGAGATCAGCCACGGCGATGCCCATGGGGGTTGGCGGATCATCGGCATTACCCGAAAGCCAGCATAAACCGGACATGCTCTGGGCCAGAAGGTCCTGGCCGGGCTTGGTTTTCCACGGGCCCTCGGTGCCGTAACCGGTCACGGTGCCATAGACGAGGCGCGGGTTGATTTTTTGAACGCTCTCGTAGTCGAGTCCCAGCTTGGCCATGACTCCGGGACGGAAGTTTTCAATGAGAACATCGGCGCGGGCGAGGAGCTTGCGAACGGCTTCGAGATCGTCGGGATTTTTGAGGTCGGCCGCGAAGCCTTCCTTGTTGCGGTTGATCGAATGGAAAAGCGTGCTATCGCCTTCGACGCCGAGGTTGGTGATGTAGAGCTGACGGCAGATGTCGCCGCCTTGTGGCCTTTCGACTTTGATCACACGGGCTCCCAGGTCGGCAAGCCGCATGGCCGCCGCAGGCCCGGCGAGAAATTGGGAAAAGTCG
The DNA here is from genome assembly GCA_040881805.1 of Terrimicrobiaceae bacterium. Lineage (GTDB taxonomy): Bacteria > Verrucomicrobiota > Verrucomicrobiia > Chthoniobacterales > Terrimicrobiaceae > JAJTZA01. The sequence continues at coordinate 644 of JBBECL010000234.1, forward strand.
AGGACGAGGAGACCGTCGAGAGGCTTCATAGTGGAAGGGATTGTTGGTAAATGCGGTTCAGTGTTTCGATGGTTGCAGGAAGGCCCGCTTTGCCAGCCACGTATTCATGGGCGACCGGCGAGGCGGCATCTTGAAATTGCGTGTAACCGGCATATCCCGGTCGAACAATGGCCTCGTCCAAAGTCTCCAGGGTGTCCCTGAAAAAATCGTTCGAGGCCGCGTTCACTGCGGCATCGGTCCAGGCTGTGCGGTGGCCGGGTTGACCACCGGCTTCAAAATAAATCCCGCGCTGAATTTCAGGCGAAGCGCTGAATCGGGCATAGTCGGCGGCAGCCTCCGCGTGGGCGGTTTTTGAGGAGACCGCCAGCCCCGCACCGCCGAGGGTGGAGCGCAGACGCGTTCCTTGGAATTCCACCAACCCGCCCGCTTTGAGGACGGTCCGTGCATAACGAGGACGGGAGTAATTGGAATATCCGTAGGCAAACGGGCAATACGCGGCCTGATCGGTGAGGGTCATATGCTCGGCTGTTCGAATCGGGTTCCTTTCAAACGACTCCGGCCCGCAGAGCCTGCCGAGTTCCTTCAAACATTCCAGCGCCTTGGCCAGGGAATCGCTGGGGGCGACTTCTTTTTTTTCTGAAAAACACGGTGTCCCAAGGGCATGGCAAAACATATAAACATGCATCAGAACATCGACCGGAAAAAGCGACACCGCCACATGGCCCCGCGCGGCGAGTTCCAGGACGTCTCCCCACGTGCGGGGAAGTTTCAAGTTGTGTTTGTCTATGAGATCGGGCCGCCAGGTCGCAATCGGCGTGGCGGCATCTGTGGCCAGCGTCCATTGGTGGCCAAGATGGGAATAGCTCTCGTGTGAGCGCCCCACGGAATTCGCTGCCTGATCCGCCAGAAAGTCAGCCGGGATCCACTCATCGAGAGCAAGCAGGGCTCCCGACTCCGCCGCCACCGCCGTGTGCGGATGGTCCATCACGATGAGATCGTAGGCTGCGGCCAGTTGCCCCATCGGGGCATCAGCAAACGCCTGAAGTGAGCGCTTCTCCCAACTGATGCGCACGCCGGGGTTGAGTTCTTCGTAGCGCTGGGCCGTTGCAACCACCGACGTAAATCCCCGCGAGTGATTCCACGCGATGCCCTTGAGTTGAATCATCTGTCTCCCCGTTTCTCAACCAGCAGCAAATGCTCGCAGGCCATCACCGTCTCGCCGCGCTGGTTGATAGTGGCAATTTTTTCCACAACAATTCCTTGTGTGGGACGTTTGTGATCGCGCTTCTCCGCGATAGTGACTTGCGTTGTGATCGTGTCCCCGATGAAGACCGGTTTGGGAAAACGCAGGCGTTCGTAGCCGTAGGTCATGGCATAGGGATTGACCTCGCCGGCTGTCATTCCGATTGCCACAGAAAAAATCAGCGTTCCATGTGCGATGCGTTGTTTGAAGGGCTGAGTGGCGCACCACACCGCATCCATGTGATGAGGATAAAAGTCGCCCGTCTGCCCGGCGTGCAGGACAATGTCCGCCTCGGTGATCGTCCGCCCCGTGGTGAAACGCTCGTCCCCAATTTGGTAGTCTTCGAAAGTCCGTTCGTGATTCATGACAGAAATTTCCCTGGCGAGACGCCGCCAACCTCGTTGGATTCGTAAGCTGCCTCAACGCAGGCCATGGTCTTAATGACATCCTCGACCGATGTCGGCATCTCGGGCGCGCTGCCCTCTTTGGCACGCATGACTTGGGCCATTGTTCCGATAAACGCCTCCGGGAACCAGGATCCTTCAATCACCACCGGCTTCCACTCCTGCCCCTCCTCCAGTGTGCAATATTCAAAAACATCGCCGACCCCGCGTGGGTAATCCATCAGCAGGCCAATCCGTGCCTTGATGGCACCCTTGGTTCCCTCCCACTTCAAATAGCTCTCCTGATGCTTTGCCCCGAAACGATGCGAGTGATTGGTTGAGATGGTGGCCCGCACGGGATTCGGGTAGTCCATGATAATCGAACTCGACACACTGGCGAGTTTCGGCAGGTCCGGGTGCGGAACCGTGCGCGCCATGATGCTGCGCGGTTCGCCGAGGAACGAGCGGATCAAATCGATGTAGTGGACGCTGTGGTATACCATTTCAACACGCGGGATTCCCTCCAGGAACGGGAACAGCCCCCACGGGGTGAACACATTAAGACGCATCTCCATGTCCAGCAAGTCGCCGATCGATCCCTGCGCGATGAGACTCCGTGCGGCCAGCACAAACGGCGCATAGCGCAACTGACAGTTGATCGCGGCATGCAG
>JBBECL010000235.1:0-2939 GCA_040881805.1 Terrimicrobiaceae bacterium
AGCGGTTCCTCGAAAAGGGAGTCAACCTGTGTCTGGGAACAGACAGCCTGGCCAGCAATTGGTCCTTGGACCTTTTTGCGGAGATGCGTCATTTGCGGGCCATTCATCCCGCGCTGTCGGCAGAGTCCGTCCTTGGGATGGCCACTCTCGCCCCTGCCAAAGCTATTGGTCATGAAGGACGGTTGGGAGAAATTGCGTCAGTGTCCCAGGCCGATCTGATCGCTCTTCCTTTTGAAAAACAGGGCGATGACCTCATCACATCCGTCATCGAAATGGTGGCTCCTCCCCACTGGATCATGGTCAACGGGCAGGTGGTTCATGAGGCCTGACCACCGGGGTTTTCGGTCTTTGGTGGGGAATGAGGGGTTGACAAATCTTCCGGGGGGTTCTGATTTGATGCATTCCGACCCGCAACTTTCGACACCTCATGTTTCTCATCCATCACCTCAACGTCCCGTATTATGGCAGCTTCCAGAAACAGCGGCTGAGGGGCAGTTGTCTGTTCGGGCTTTTGGTTGGCGGCATTTTTCTGGGACTCACCGGCTGCAAACCCAAGGTGGCGGAAGAATCGCCCCCGCCTGAAGCCAAGCCGGTTGATCCCATTCGGCTCGGGGTCTTTTTACCGCTCACCGGTGCCCAATCCTCGTTTGGAAAAGATGCCATCCGGGGAGCCCAGCTTGCCGTGGATGAGATCAATGCGGCGGGTGGAATTCTCGGTGGTCGTCCGGTCGCCTTGGAGGTAAGAGACACGCGGTCCGATTCGGAAACGACCAAGGAGGCGGTCGAGGAGTTGGCGAAGGATTCGGGGATTGCGCTGTTGGTCGGAGAGATTGCGTCCGCACGCTCGATCGAAGCTGCGGCGATCGCCCAGCGGCTGGGAGTGCCCATGATCTCCCCGGCTTCCACACATCAGGACGTGACAGCTTTGGGGGACATGATCTTTCGTGTCTGTTACGCGGAGCCCTTTCAGGGGGCAGCCATGGCCAGGTTTGCGGGTTCGATCAAAGCCTCGCGGGCTGCCATTTTTTTGGAGGAAGGGAATCCCTACAGCCAGGGACTTGCTGCGAGTTTTCGGGATCATTTTGTCAAAGGCGGAGGCACCATCGTTGCGGAAAAATCCTTCAAGGCCGGGGATCTTTCCTTTTCGGAGCAATTGGAGGTCATCAAAGCCGCCAGCCCGGAGGTCATTTTTCTGCCGAGCTACTACCTTGAGGCCGCCTTGGTGATCCAACAGGCCCGCGGCTTGGGGATGGAAATCCCGTTTTTGGGTGGTGATGGTTGGGATTCCATGGAGTTTTTGCGGATCGGCGGGGAGGCGGTTGAAAATTGTTATTCGGCCAATCATTTCTCCGCGCAAAATGAACTGCCGGAAAATGCGGCGTTCATTGCGGCTTACCGGGCCAAATTTGGGGAACCCCCTCCCCCGTTGGCGGCTTTGGCCTATGATGCCGTTCGCCTCGGCGTGGATGCCATCTCGCGGGCGGCTTCGGAATCTCGAACCGCAGTCCAAGAAGCGCTGCTGACCACCACGGATTTCCAAGGCGTCACCGGCCCGATCCGTTTTGGCTCAAACCGGAACCCCGACAAACCTGCTGTGATCCTGCGGGTGGAACAAGGCGCTTTTACTTACTTGGAAACCATTCAGCCCTGACCGGGCGATTCGAGCGCTCCCGGCGCGGGAGAACGGGTCCAATCAATGTGGTGGTCGAGCATCTTTTCTCCATCAAAGGTAAAAAAAGCGCGGAACGTCCCTCCGGAAATGGTACCGGGAAGCCAATGGGCATCATCGGCCCACATCTCGGAATAGGGAATCTCACCCACGGGGGTCCAGAGCGGGATGGCCTCCTCGGTCTCGATGGCCGTGCCCGAACAATCCGGGGACACAAACACACCGCAATGAAGCGCATAGCCATCAAGAAACTGAAAATGCAGCTCCCCTCGAAGCTCGGGGTCGTGGGCCTCCACGCCGAGTTCCTCGCGCGTTTCCCGCACGGCGGCCTCGTGGGCGGTCTCGCCGGGCTCGATCCGCCCCCCGGGGCCGTTGATTTTGCCCGCCCCCAGCCCCCGCTTTTTGCGGATGAGCAGAATCTGACCCTCGCGGATCACAAAAAGCAGGACGGCCCTCTCGGTGGGTTGCCAAGTGGCCCAATCCGTGCGCGAAGCGTGGGGAGGCAGGACGTTGTTATTTTTCACTCAGAGAGGCGACGCCGGGGAGGGATTTGCCTTCAAGCAGCTCAAGCGAAGCGCCGCCGCCGGTGGAGGCATGGGTGACTTGGTTGATCACCCCGAATTTTTTGGCGGCCGTGGCGGTGTCACCTCCGCCAACCACGGAGACCGCGCCATTGGCCGTGGCGGCTGCGATGGCCAGGCCCATCTGTTTTGTGCCTTCGGAGAATTGTTCAAACTCAAACACCCCGGCCGGCCCATTCCAAACAATGGTGCGCGCCCGGCCGATCACTCCGGCAAAAAGGATCCGTGACTGTGGCCCCACATCCAAGCCCATCCAGCCATCGGGGATCCCCTCCGAGTCGGTGACCACGCGGGTTTGGGAATCGGGAGCAAATTTGTCGGTGATCACAAAATCAACAGGGAGGTGAATCTTGACTCCCCGCTGAGCAGCCTTCTCGATAAGCTCGCTCACAATCTTGGCCCCCTCCGGATCAAAGAGGCTGTCTCCGATGGACATGCCGGAAATCACCTTTTTGAAGGTGTAAGCCATGCCACCACCGATGATAATTTCGTCCGCTTTGTCGAGGAGGTTCCGGATCAGCGGGATTTTGTCAGCGACTTTCGCACCCCCCAAAATCGCAAGCAGTGGTCTTTGGGGCGACTCCAAAACTGCGGCAAAGGCATCCAATTCTTTTTGCATGAGGAAACCGGCCACGCGTTCGGGGAGGGCCACCCCCACCACCGACGAGTGCGCCCGGTGGGCCGTGCCA
>JBBECL010000236.1:0-2934 GCA_040881805.1 Terrimicrobiaceae bacterium
AGTCAAGGCTGCCGCCCCATTGGAGAACCGCTCACGGTGACACGCGCCGAAAACAACATCGTTTATTCGCTGGGCTCACGGCCCGCGTATGAAGCCCTGGAGTCCGCCTTTGAGACGCTTTCGGAGAAAGAAAAAGCCACCGCCCGCGGAAACCTGTTTGCCGGACTGGCTGGAACCGAATATGTGGAAGAATTTCGTCCGGGAGATTTTCTTGTCCGCAACATCCTTGGAGCGGACCCCTCCTCGGGGGCCGTTGTTATTGGTGGCATCCCCCGCGTTGGCCAGACGCTGCAATACCAACTCCGCGATGCGACCTCGGCCGACTCGGATCTCACAGGAGTCCTCAAACACACGTCCGCAGAATGGGGGCGGCCGGTTGCTTCACTCGTCTTTGCCTGCACCGGGCGCGGAAAATCTTTGTTTGGGGGGTCAAGCCATGACACCAAGGCCATCCAAAATCACCTGGGATCCCATCCAAGCTCCGGGTTCTTCTGCAATGGCGAAATTGGCCCCATTGGCGGCAAAAATTGTATTCACTCCTATTCGCTCACCAGCGCTCTCATCACCTCTTCCAACCCCCAATTTTGAAGCTCTTGCGCCCGATTCTCATTTTGACCGTCCTTGCAGCCCTGGGCTTCGCGGGCTACACCTTTTTATGGTCAGGTGATGGCAAGTCCAAGTCCGACATTGACGCGGAGTTGGTGGCCTCCGCCGAGCGACGGGACATCGAACACACCCTGCTCCTCACCGGGGAAGTTGTCCCCGCTTTCAAATTTGAAGTCAAATCCGAGGTCGGTGGAAAGGTCAAAAAACTGCACGCCCTCACAGGGGAATATCTCACCACAGGGGCACCTATCGCCACCATTGACGACACCGACCTCCTCACCGAGAAAGCGGCCGCCGAGACAGAAATCAAGGGGGCGCAGCTCGCCGTGGACAAAAACCGCGGCAACTACGAACGCGCGAAGGCTCTTTTCGAAGAGAAGCTGATCAGCAAAGAAATCTTCGACAACCTGCAAGCCGATCTGGCCATCTCGGAAAACACGCTCGAAAAATCCCGGTCGCGATTGCAGTCCGTGGAGGACCGCCTCCGCAAAACCCGCATTGATGCCCCTGCTGAGGGAACGGTGCTCGATGTGCTGGTCAACGAAGGTCAGGTGGTCGTGGCTGCTGCCAGCGTGAACGCCGGCACGGTGTTGGTCAACTTTGCCGACTTGTCCCGGTTGTTGATCGATTCGCACGTGAACCAAGTCGATGCACCCATGTTGAAGAAGGGCCAGGAAATCGCCGTGAACGCGGTGGGAGCACAAGACGGGTCGATCAAAGCCCGCGTGGAGTTTATTGCGCCCGTCGCGACGGTCAAAAATAACATCAAAGGTTTCCAGGTTCAGGCCGTCATTGAAAACAATGATGGTCGCTTGAAGCCGGGGATGTCGGTCAGCATGACCGCCATGGTTCAAAAAGCCCCCGGTGCGGTGGCCGTGCCGGTCTCCGCCATATTCAAAGAGCAAAAACAGTCGGTCGTTTATGTCCGCAAAGGTGGTCACACCGAAAAGCGCATGGTGGAGGTTGGTATCACGGACCTGGGATTCGCCGAGATCCGGGCCGGGTTGGAAGAGGGGGAAGAAATTCTTTTGGTGGAACCCGAGCCGGCGGATAAAAAATCCTGATCTCCGGGATTGGAATGTATGAATGTTGCCGTCTTGGAGGAGGTCACAAAGGTTTACCGGGTGGGTGACCAGGAAATCCATGCGCTTGCGGGTGTGAGCCTCACAATCCAAGAGGGAGAATTTGTGGCCATCATCGGCCCCAGCGGCAGCGGCAAATCCACGCTCATGCACCTGCTCGGTTGCCTGGATACCCCGACATCGGGCCGGATGGAGATTTGTGGGCGCGACCTCAGCCGTGCGGGATCGGATACCCTGGCCCTGACCCGCAACCGCGAGATTGGCTTTGTGTTTCAATCTTTCAATCTGCTCCCACGACTGGACGTCATCGGCAATGTCGAACTCCCGCTCGTTTACTCGGGCTTGTCGGCCCGCGAGCGCCGGGAACGGGCCACAAAAGTGGCCCAATCGGTCGGGCTTGGAGATCGCCTGCGCAACCGCCCTCCCCAACTCAGCGGTGGACAATGCCAAAGGGTCGCCATCGCGAGGGCGCTCGTCAACAACCCCAAAATTCTTTTCGGGGACGAACCCACAGGAAACCTTGACTCCACCACGGGAGAAATTGTGTTGGGGATGTTTCATGAATTGCACAAAGAAGGACGCACAGTCGTCTTGGTGACCCATGATCCCGATGTGGCCGCCGTGGCCCGCCGGGTGATTGAAATCAAAGACGGCAAGGTCAGCCGGGAATACCACCCATGAGCCCTCTCCTGCTTCTCGAAACCGCGTTGCGTGAGATTGCCTCCCACAAATTTCGGAGTTTTCTTTCCATGCTGGGAATCGTCCTTGGAGTGAGCAGCTTGATTGCGACGATGGCGCTTACGGCCGGGATTGAAATCGGAACCCGGGCGTTCATGCAGCAGATGGGCGGCTTGGAGTATGTGAGTGTCGTGAACAAGGAGATCTCGGGAGAAAATATCGAGTTCTGGAACCTCTCCCCTGGACGAACCCTCATGGATGCCAGAATCCTTCAGGAAGCCGTCCCTCTCATCTCGCATATTTCGCCGGAGATGAATCACGGAGCCGCCATCAGCGTTGGTTCGATTTCTGATCGGAAGTTGGTGGTCGGAGTCTGGCCCGACCATGCCATTATCGCGAAACATGAAGTCTCCGCGGGGCGATTCCTTACCGATCTGGACATCGAGCGCGCCACGAAGACCGCCGTCATTGGTTACCAAATTCTCACCGACTTTTTTCCGGGCAAAAAGCCGCAGGAAGTCCTCGGTCAAACCCTGCTTGTGAATGGGTCCCCCTTTATCGTGGTGGG
>JBBECL010000237.1:0-2910 GCA_040881805.1 Terrimicrobiaceae bacterium
GTGATGGTTGACACACCGAGGGACGTTCGATTGACTGCTATTGTTGTGTCCACAAACTCGCTAGGCGGCTCATTTGCGGAAGGCCGGCGCCTGATTCTGGCGGGGGTCTTGCTCAACATTTTTTTGGCGGCTGTGAAATTTCTGGGAGGATTTTTTGGAAATTCGAGTGCACTCATGGCGGACGGTCTGGAATCCACCTTGGATGTTTTTAGTTCGGGCATGATGTGGGCCGCGCTGAAATACGCCGAACGTCCCCCCGATCAGGAACATCCCTATGGTCATGGAAAAATGGAATCCCTTGCCGCCGGGGCCGGGGCGCTCCTGTTGATCGGGGCCGGGGGGCTGCTCGGCGTTCACAGTGTTTCCGAGATTTTGGGGTCGCTTGTCACGGAGCCGCTTGCCGACAATCTTCCCAAGCCATTCACTCTGATCATTCTTCTCGTCACGATTGGCCTTAAAGAGGGACTGTTTCGGTTGTCTTTGTGGAAGGGGCGCTCGATTGGCAGCAACGCACTCGCGGCCGACGCCTGGCACCACCGCTCGGATGCCATCACCTCCCTCGCGGCGCTCATTGGAATTGGGATCGCCTTGCTGGGAGGACCCGCCTGGGCGCAAGCCGACGATTGGGCCGCCCTCTTTTCCTGCGGAATTATTATCTACAATGGTCTGAGGATGCTCATGGTCGCCCTCGGGGAAGCCATGGACAAACAGGAGCCCGAGGCCATCCGCATCAAAATCAGCGCCCTCGCCAGCACGGTCATCGGAGTCACCAGCATCGAAAAAGTCCGGGTTCGAAAAACCGGACTCACCCGCATCGCGGACCTCCACGTCCGGGTTTCGGGAGACCTCTCCGTGCATGAAGGTCACAACATCTCCCATGTCGTCAAAACCAAACTCCAAAACTCCGAGTTTCACCTCAGCGATGTGACCGTCCACATCGAGCCCGAGCCCCCGCCTCCGCCCAAAAATTGAGATTGTCACCACAAGCTTGCGACAAGTTTCAATATTGATCCCACCAACTGGACGATCAAGGCCGGCACCCTGGGGACAACAAACTGCGCTGGTCGCACGTCAATCAACTCGGCGCTGTTCGGCGGATAGGCCTCCTACATCCGGGGCGGATTTTATGCCGATGGTGTGGTTGCCGGTGGCTATAACAACTACGATGCCCGCCGCGCTATATTAGCCGATCAGGGCTTCCAGCTTCTTTCTTGAGCCTTGGGCAACCATCGCGGCAACCACATCTCCCGCTGAGAGGACATCGTCGGCGGCTGGCACTGTGGCGGAAGAGCCATGGGTGAGGGATATGAGACCACACCCCTTCGGCCAGTCGATCTCGGCAATTTTTTTGCCGGCCATGCGGTTGCCGGGGCGGACCGAAAACTCCACAACTTCTGCCCCGCCCTCCAGTGTCAAAAGACCGTGCAATTTGTCCGCAGTCGCAAATCGAATCAGATCGCGGCCGGTCGCAACGCGGGGGCTGATGGCTCCCAGGATCCCCAGCTGCGGGCCTGCCCGCATCACCGCGTCGGCGTAGTCGGCGCGATGGACCAGCGTGAGCCCGTGTTTGACACCCAGATGCCGCGCCTGAAGACAGGTCATCACATTGTCCTCATCATCGGTCGTGGCCCCCACAAAAAAATCCGCGTCGCCCACCTGTTCCTCACGAAGTTGGTTGGCCGAGGTGGCATCGGCGTTGATCAGGGTCGTGCGTTGAAGCACGCTGGACAAAAACGCACAGCGTTTGGGGTCTCTCTCAAAGATGCGGGTCCGGAACCGTTCGCTTCCTTCCAGCATCTGTGCAAGCGCGTAGCCATATCCTCCGCCACCAAAAATCACAACCCGCACCTCGCCGTTTTCACGGCTGCTGGCACGAAACAGCGGCGCCAATTCCTCCAAAGCCCGGGAGGCCCCGAAGAGTGTGACCAGATCCCCGGCTTGCAGCGTTTCATTTCCATCGGGGATGATCGATCGGCCGTCCCGCTGAATGGCCCCCACACGGACCCGGGCGGGAAGTTTCAAGGCCTTCAGCGTTTTGCCAACGCCAGGACTCCCCACGGGCAGCAGGGTTTGTTGAAGCTCGATGCGTCCGCGGGCGATTTCCTCGACCACCAGGCAGTCGGGATTTCTGATAAACTTTGCCAATTCCACGGCAGCCAACCGTTCGGAGCTGAAGAGGTGATCCACATCGAACCGGGTGCGAAAATCGAAGAGCCATTGTTCCTGCTGCACATCGGGGTGCACCCGGCACACCGCTTTTTTTGCCCCCAGGGCTTTGGCCAGGGAGGCAGCCACAATGTTGGTTGACCCGCTGCTCGAGAGCCCGAAAAAGGTGTCGCACTCGGAAACCCCCGCCTCCTCAAGAATGCTCACGGAAGCCCCGTTTCCCTCCACAATCCGGGCATCCAGCTTGTCGTTGGCCTCCGCCGCCACGCGTTCGTCTTTTTCGATCAGGGAGACATTATGGTCCAAATCACAAAGCAGACCGGCCATGTGCATGCCGATCTCGCCAGCACCCAAAATGATGATGTTCACGCACCAAACACTGCAGCACTCACGTCGTGCCGTCGAATCTTTCCCGGAGAAAAATGCGAATACGGGTGTGATCCAAAGTGGGCGAATCAGGGGGAACGGTCCGTCCCGCCCGTTGCAAGCTTGGTCCCCCGCACTTGTCCAAGACCACACGGTCGGGACGACCATGCCCCCCGGCCTGCATAGCAACCTCGCCCACTTTTCATCAAACCCTGTGGGTCCCGAATCCATTTTGCCGCATTGCCAATGCTCACGTCTCCGGCTTAGATGGAAACTTCCATGACGCCACCGCCTTTCCTGGCAACGCCGAAAAGTCCCAAAAAATCCAAAAGGTCCCGCTTTCTGCGTCACGCGGCGACGGTCTTGCAGGCACTGGTG
>JBBECL010000238.1:0-2904 GCA_040881805.1 Terrimicrobiaceae bacterium
TCACCCACATTGCCCGATCTGGAAAAACCTACCACCTTCACGTGTCGAAGACGCCAACGGGGAAAGAGAAATTCTTTCTTTCGACAAAAACCGATGGCGTCCTCGCTAAAAAGCTCCCCCACGGTTTTGAGATCTACGAAACAGTCAACTCCATGGTGTTCTTGCGTCGCAAGACGGCAAGCATCATTCAGGAGGAGGAGTTTGCGATGATCCAGTCAGGGCTGAATCAAATCGGGGGAAACGTCGGATTCAAAGCCGAAATCAAAAAGAACATGATTGTTATCCATCAGGCGGACAAATCTTTCGGTTTGGCGCAGCCACTCGGCCCGTGGATAGACAGTGCCAAGGCCCGTGAGCTCAAGGAAAACTTCGCCTCGTATCAAGCGGTCATGCGATTCGTTCTTGTGCAGAAGGAACCGCGACTCTTTCGCCCTGAACGATTCTGTTTCCGGGGGAGCGTTGACGATTGGATCATGCTTGGACTTCCCGCCCCACTCAAAAGCCTCTGCGCCAAATTTCTCAAACACTTGGGAAAAGATTCGTTCTACGATTTGATGTAGCCGTGGGAGTTGCAGCCAGAAAGGGTCTTCCCCATAAAATTCCATCTACTTTAGAAAGAACTGGAACCACGGATCTCAGGATACGCACGGATAATTAATGAGTTACATCGACCAAGCGACCAACCCTCTGGGTGGTCAGTATTAATTTCATAACCCCTCTTAATCCGTGTTTTCCGTGATATCCGTGGTTTTCATTTCTGAATTTAGGCTCATATGCCTCATTTTTTAATTGTTTCCATGCCGGAGCAGAATAACATTATCATGTTATGAAATCCCACATGTCTGCCACAGTTGACTCGGAATTGTTGGAGGAGCTTGAGTCTTTTCGTCGGGAAGAGCGGAGGTCGCGCAGCCAAGTGATTGAGATGGCCTTGGAAAAATTTCTGACCGAACACCGCAAGCGGGCATCGAAGATTGTGACCTCGGACGCAGTTTTCGAAGGTCGGTTTACGAGGGAGGATTGTTATGACCGGTAGGGTGCTTTTGGACACAAACATTCTGATTTACGCCACGCTCGTCTCGGACCCAAGGCATCCCAAGGCAACCGCACTCCTTGCAGCCCGCACGGGCCTTGGAAACGAGTATTTTGTTTCCGCGCAAAATCTGGCAGAGATGTATCCCAACCTGACCGGGCCCAAAACAAACCCTCCCGACTCCCCGGCCATGGCGAAGGCCAAAATCTCCTCGCTGGCGGCTTTGGACCGACTGACCGTCCTGCCAATCACCCGTTCAGTGGTCGAGCGTGCCTTGGAACTCTGCGCAGCGGCGAAAGTCACTCGTCAGCGCTATTTCGACTTTCAAATCGCCGCCCTCATGCAATTGGAGGGAATTCCGACCATTGCCACCGAAAACGACAAAGATTTTGTTGGCATACCTGGAATCGTCGCAGTCAATCCCTTTGCCTGACAGGAGCAAAGCTCTCGATCCCCATGATCAACCCCGCTCTTAACATTGCCAGGTCCATTGCCGAAGTCGAAGCGGCGGCAGCGGGATTTGACGCGATCCTGCCGGGTCACTTTTACAAAATTCTTGTGGCGCGGACTTGCTTGGTGTGGTAAATTACTACCACAAAACAGAATATGTTTACAGACACCATCAAATCCCTGCGGTTGGAAAAGCGGTTGACGTTGCGCGATTTTTGCGAGCGGGTCGGGCTTGATCCGAGCAACTGGAGCAAGGTCGAACGCGGGGTGAATCCTCCTCCCAGCGATGTGGGGTTGCTGGAGCGGCTTGCGGATTTCTTTGGTCTGGCCGGGGCCGAGAAGCTGGCATTCATGGATGCGGCGGCGCTCCAGCGGCGGGAAATCCCGCCGGATGTGGCGGACAATGCGATTCTCCAGAAGGCCCTACCGGCATTCTTCCGTGCGGCGCGGGGGCACAAACTGTCGGATGCGGAATTAAAGACCCTCGCGGCAGACATCAAAAGCCTTCACACGCGAGATCGCGCGTAGGCCACACAGCATGGAGCATGTCTGGACGATCATTGAGGGATTGCGTGAGCGATATGAAACGCTCCGGGAGGATCGTACGCCGATTGACGTTTTTGCATTCTTCGAGATTGATCTCGGGCTCGATCCCATCCCTTTCGACGATCTGACCATGAAATACCGTGTCGAGGCGGCGATCACGGCAGACTTCACCGGGATCTATTTGGACGCCGAGCAGTATGCGCTGATGGAAAGGGGGCCGGTTTGGAAACTCAACCGCCTCCGTTTTACGGTCGCGCATGAACTCGCGCATTACTTCCTGCACCGAAACCTGTCGCGTCCTGAGAACTTCGCATCAATGCCCGCCTTTGCGCGATGGACTGAAAGCTATGGCGGGCAGAAATACGATGCCGAGCAGGAGGCAAACGAGTTTGCAGGGAGGTTGCTTGTGCCCGATGCGCGGCTGAAGGCATGTTTCGATGAATTCGCGCCAGAAGCGGAAAAACTCGTTCCCCACTTTATGGCCAGCGGTTCGCTCCGGGACAAATTCGCGGAGAAAATCGCGCCGAAGTTTGGTGTGAACTCCCAAGTGATCGCCATTCGCTTGGACCGAGACGGCATTTGGCCTGCAGCCTGATGCTGGCGATCCCCCATGATCAACCCCGCCCTTAACATTGCCTGGTCCATCGCCGAAGTCGAAGCGTCTGCGGCGGGATTTGACGCGATCCTGCCGGCCCATTTTTGGATTGGGTGCTGCAAGGGGTGCGATTTGGATTTGGCCAGATTCCTTGCGGGTGCCGCGCCAGAGATCAAAGGGCAGGAGAGGCACATTGCGGATGCGTTTGGGGCGGTTAATCATGTGCTTGCCTCGGCCCATGCGAAGCCCTCTGCGCTTCGCCGGGCTTTGCGGGTTCGTT
>JBBECL010000239.1:0-2901 GCA_040881805.1 Terrimicrobiaceae bacterium
GAACGGTTACCGTTGGTCGGAGTGGTCCCGATTTGCACGTTGTCTCCGACGACCTGCCGGACTTTTTCGGCAATCGTGTTCAGGCTGAGGTTTTGGCGCCGGGTGACGCGACATCCCGCATCGGGGAGTTTGAAGAGTGGGGGTACACGGACTCGAACCGTGAACCAAGCAGTTATGAGCCGCCTGCTCTGACCATTGAGCTATACCCCCAACGAGCCATGAGAGATAATCGTGCGGTTGGCGATCATCCAGCGAAAAACCGAAACATTTTTCATCACCTCCCGAAGATGTCGGGCGTGATTAAAAGCAGTGGGTGAGTCAGGGGGAACGGTGCGTCTTGCCCGTTGCAAGTTCGGTCCCCCGCGCTCGCCCAAGACCACACGGTCGAAAAGACCATGCCCCCATGGCCAGATTTTCCAGATCGCGCACAGTTCACCACACTTGGAGAACCCTGAAACCAGCTCAAATCTCCTAAAATGCTGTATCCGTCTACATGATCCACCTGGATCATGTAGACGGGGCGGGCTCGGGGTCTTCCAGGAGATGAATGAGTTTTGCGTAGAGGCCGCCTGCGAGGAGGAGGTCTTCGTGTTTTCCGCGTTCGATGATTTCCCCCCGGTCGATGACCAAAATTTGGTCGGCATGACGGACGGTTGAGAGTCGGTGGGCGATGACGAAGCTGGTTCGATTGGCAAGGAGGTGGTCGAGGGCTTCTTGGATGAGTTTCTCGGTGGCGGTGTCCACGCTGGCGGTGGCTTCATCAAGAACGAGGATGGGTGGATTTTTCAGCAGGGCCCGGGCAATGGCCACACGTTGTTTTTCCCCGACGCTGAGGCGAACGCCGCGTTCGCCCACTTGCGTGTCGAGGGCCTTCGGCATGCGTTTCACAAAATCTGCGGCATTGGCGGCTTCGAGGACTGTCCAGAGTTGACTGTCTGTGGCGGTGGGCAGGCCCATCCGGAGATTTTCGGCCACCGTTCCATTAAAAAGAAAACTCTCTTGGGTCACGAGGGCAATATTGCGCCGAAGATCTTCGCGACGGAGCGAGGGAAGAGGGTTGCCGTCCATGAGAATTTGACCTCCTTCATATTCGTAAAAGCGGATGAGGAGGTTGATGATGGTGCTTTTGCCAGCACCTGTGGGACCCACCAAGGCAATCATTTCTCCCGGCTTGGCATGGAATGTGATGCCTTTCAACGTGGGTTGGGATCCAGAGTAGGAAAAAGAGACGTCCGAGTATCGCACATCTCCGCTCAGGGGCTGGGTCAGCGCGATTTTTCCGGCATCCTCTTCGGGGCGATCATCAAGGATTTCGAAAACCCGTTCGCCAGCGGCCCTGCCGGATTGGACGATCTGATTTAATTGATGGAGCCGTCCGACGGGTTCATACAAAAACCGGGAGAGCACCAAGAACGCCACCAAAACGCCGAAGTCCAGGTTTCCCTCCAAAACCCACGAGGCGCCAAATCCCGCAACCAACAACAACCCGCACGAGGTCAGAAAATTCATGCTGGGTTGATAGAGAGCCCACACTTTCATGACGATCAAGGTGGTCTGCCGCAAGGTCTCGCTGGCCCCATTAAATCGGGCGTGTTCGCGCTCCTCGGCGGCATAGGTTTTGATCTGACGGATCCCCGAAATATTGTCATGGAGGAGGGAGTTCATCGCGGATGCTGCCCGCCGTTGCAGGCTGTAGCGGCTTTTTGCCGTGAGAGTGTAGGCCAATGCTCCCACCACGAGAAAGGGCAGGGGAGTCAGCGCCACCAACATCAGACCGGGGCTATAGGCATACATCAACCCGGCTACGATCACAATTTGCAGAATCGATACCGTCCCCTGCTCGATCCCATCGATCAAAACACGTTCCACCGAGGTCACATCCTCCACAAGGCGTGTCATCACATCCCCGGTCGCCCGTTCGTCAAACCACTGAACCGGCAATTTCTGAATGTGGGCATACAGGTCGCTTCGCAGATCAAAGATCACCTTCTGCTCGAAGGAATTATTCAAAATAATTCGCAAACCATTCAGGAGGTCCTGTAACACAAACGACGCCAGACCGATGGCAATCAATGGCATCAGCAACCCGGGTTGGTTGCCGCGAATGACATCATCCACGATTTTTTGTGTCACCGCCGGGAAAACAATCACCATCAGGGTCCCCACCACGGCACAAGCCATTGTTCCTGTGGCCATCCAGGGATACCGCTTCACATACCGGAAAACTCTCGCAATCACTCTCATTGGGAATGTTTATCGCCCAGGATCAGACCTTCATCAATGATTGATGCCATGGCATTTCACCGAGTCCGGCCGTTTGGGTGAAAGGTGGAGGAATTTGAAACAAATTTCTTGCAGTGAGACTTGGAGGAAAGAAACAGGTTCCCTGTTCCTCGACTTGAGGAGTTGCGCAAACGTCTGTTCTCGCCATCTTCCTGCCTGTGGATTCCTTAACTCAAGCTGTGCTGGGTGCCGCCGTGGCGGAGGCCGGCATGGGTCGTCAACTCGGACGGCGTGCGATTGTCTGGGGCTTGGCCCTTGGCACGCTGCCGGATTTGGATGTGCTTGCCCATCCGCTGCTTGATACCATCGGGGAACTGGAATGGCATCGGGGGATTTCGCATTCGTTGTTCCTCATCACAGTGATTTCGCCCTTTGTGGGGTGGCTGGTGTCCAAGTTGCATCGTGACGCCGTTCGAATCGCCAGAGCCACATCCACGGTGTGGTTGATTTTCTTCACCCATGTGCTGATTGATGTTTTTACCGTCTATGGGACGGTGGTCTTTGCGCCATTCAGCGAAGCACGGATCGGCTTCAACAATCTTTTCATCATTGATCCGCTTTTTACCATGCCTCTTTTGGTCGGCGTCCTTGCGGCCTTGGTTCTTGGTCGGGGGCAGG
>JBBECL010000240.1:0-2890 GCA_040881805.1 Terrimicrobiaceae bacterium
CATCGGGCTGTTGTGGTGGTTGTTCCATGACGCGGATCGCCGGGAAAAAATGTGGGAGGCGCTTGGCAATGCCGACTGGCGGTGGATGATTGCCGCGATTGCCTCGGCGGGGGTCTGCGAATTTTTTGGCATCCTGCGATGGCATCTATTTTTGAAAATGCTGCATGTGGAGGTCAGGATGCGGGAAGTCACGAGCCTGTTTTTTATCGGGGCGTTTTTTAATCAGTTCCTTCCGGGGACCACCGGGGGGGATCTCGTGCGGGTGATCTACCTCATGCGCGATCATCCCGAGCACAAAACGGCGGGGTTTTTGAGTGTGGCCATCGACCGCCTGCTGGCGGTGTTGGTGCTGGTTATCCTGGGGCTGGCTTTTGCGTGGGGGCGCAGTGACTGGTTTGCCCAAAGTTTTGCCGTGGGAAATCTCATGAAATGGTTTGCCATCACGCTGTTTGTGATGCTGGCAGGCCTGGTGGTTTCCTTTGTTCTCACCAGCCGGCAACTCGTCCTCCGGCTGCCGCGACGGTTTCCTTTTCACAAACACATCGTGAAACTCTCGACGCTCTGGCAACTCTGCATCGAAAACCGGCGCGAGGCCCTGCTGGGAGCTGTTTACACGGTTCCCATGCTGTTTGCGTATTTTTTTGCGTTCTGCTTCGCTGCCAAAGCCTTCACATCACAGGTCAGTTTTTGGGACATGACATCGATCATGCCCCTCATCACAGCCATCTCCTCGCTCCCCATCAGCTTGAATGGCATGGGGGTCCGGGAGGCCCTGTTTGAAGAACTGCTTGCCGAACTCTGCGGTCTGCCCCGGGGCAAAGGATTGGTCATTTCCATCGCGGGCATGTTTGTTTACCTGCTCTGGGGACTGGTGGGTGCCGTTTATTACATCGCGAGGATTCGCAAAAATATTCAAAACGAAAATCGTGGCACACAAGCGTGAGGTGGGGCATCCTTATCGCCCATGAATTTATTGGAAAAATCTGAACGCGTCCTGGGTCGGTATGCCATCCCGCATCTCATGCGCTACATCGTCGGGCTGAATACGTTGGTTTACCTCCTCCTGCTGAGCAGTCCCGGCTACGCGCAGTTGCTTGAGCTCAATCGGGCGGCCATCCTCAACGGGGAAATCTGGCGCCTGGTCACATGGATCTTCCTCCCCAACACGTCCAGCCCGCTTTGGATTTTGTTTTACCTGATGTTCACGTGGTGGGTCGGGGAAACACTTGAAGCGATCTGGGGGGCGTTTCGACTCAATGCCTACTACCTCATCGGCGTCCTCGGCTGCATGTTGGCCGCCTTTATCTTCGGCATTTCAGGAGGAAATTATCTCCTCGTCCTGTCCCTCCTTCTGGCCATCGCCACCCTTGCCCCGGATCAGGAAGTTTTGCTGCTGGTCTTTCCCGTCAAACTCAAGTGGGTGGCACTCATCAGCATTATTTTTCCTTGGGGACTGCTCTTTGTGACCGGCCCCCTGGGCGTGAAGGCCATGATTCTTATCTGCCTCGGCAACTACCTCCTCTTTTTTGGACCACATCTCTTGAAGGTCCTGAAGTCCGGCCAAGTGCTCTCGAAACTCCCTCGACCCAACCGCCAGCCCTCGTCCTCAGCAGAAACGCTGCACCGCTGCGAGGCCTGTGGAATCACCGAAGTCAGCCACCCGAATGCCGACTTTCGCGTGGCCCCCGACGGCAAAGAATACTGCAAGCCTCATTTGCCAAGGAAATGATCGCCGGTTTGCATGCGCTTATCTCTGCTGGATGTGGACATCGCCAGCGATCACATCCTAAAAGGCTGCCGTGAACACAGCCGCTTTGCGCGCAAGGGGTGGGAGCGATGGATGGCTCGACATTACGCTCCGCAGGCAGCTTAGTCCCGATCAGGTGTGCCCTAAGTTTGCGTAGCGCTCACAGCCAAGAGCATTCTCACCAAGCCTACGGCACTTTACTTCGCCGCTCCCGCAATAGCCACCGAGGCCGTCTGGCCGATCCGAAGGGGAACGGGCGGGGTTCCTGTCACTTGAATTCGCACGGGAAACCGGTTGGGCAGCCGGACCCAGTCCACCGTTTGACTCACATCCGGCAGCAAATCCACCGTCGAACCATCGGACTGGAAGATGCCCCACGCAACACCCTGGACAACACCCTCGAAGGGAGCATTTCCATATCCCATGAGCCGAATCGTGACCGTGTCACCGACGGTAAGCTGATGAAGCTGCGTCTCCTTGAAATTGGCCGCAATCCAGAAGGACGACCCATCCACCAAGGCCAGCAGTTGCTGGCCGGCCGCCACGTAGGTGCCCACACTCGTGTTCACATTGGTCAGGTAGCCGTCCACGGGCGCAAAGGCCTTCGTGAACCCGAGATTTAATTCCGCACCCGCCAGCTCCGCTTGCGCCGCTGCCACATTCGCCGTCGAGGCCATGAACGTGTCCTGGGCATTTTGCAAATCACGAATGTCCGTGACCTTTTGCTCGTAGAGCGTGGTCTGACGGTCCAACTCCTGCTTGGCTTGAATCTGTGCGGCCTGGCTTTGCTTCAACGCGGCATCGGCCTTGTCCCTGGCGGCAATATACGTCGAGGGGTCAATCTCAAAAAGCAGATCCCCCTTCTTGACGGACTGATTGTCCTTCACCGGGATGTTGATCACAGGCCCCTCCACCCGCGGGGCAATGCCCACCACGTTGGCCTGCACTTGACCGTCCCGCGTCCAAGGCTTTGTCGAATACCGCCAAGACATCACCACCGAAAACCCCAGCGCCAATACCACCACGGCCATCGTGACGCCCTTTTTGAAAAACCCCGAAGTCATGGCGCCAAAATCAATCCGGTCAAACATCCAAAAACAATCGCCAAAGCCACAAAAAAGAGCGGGAAATTCCAAACCCACC
>JBBECL010000241.1:0-2884 GCA_040881805.1 Terrimicrobiaceae bacterium
ACCCCAACGGCGACCCCGACGCAGCCAACTCGCCCCGCGTAGACCCTCAGGATATGCACGGCCTTGTTTCCGACGTCTGCCTCAAGCGCAAGATCCGTAACTTCGTGCAAGTCGCAAAACCCGGCATCGAAGGCTATGACATCTTCATTCAGCAAAGCGCCGTCCTTAATGATCGCATCCAAAAAGCCCACGCTGATCTCGGCCATAAGGTCGACGCCAAAAAAGGCGCCACCCGGGATCAGGTGTCCTCTGCCCGTTCCAAAATGTGCGCCCGCTACTTTGACGTGCGCACCTTTGGCGCTGTCATGTCCACCGGCGTAAACGCCGGACAGGTGCGCGGCCCAGTGCAGCTCAGCTTCTCCCGCAGCATCGACCCTGTCTTGCCGCTCGATGTGAGCATCACGCGCATGGCCGTTGCCGAAGCCAAAGATGCTGAGTCGCCGAATCAGACTATGGGCCGCAAAAACCTCATCCCCTACGGCCTCTACCGTTGCCACGGCTTCATCTCCGCCAACCTCGCCACCGAGACTGGCTTCACCACCGACGATCTCGAACTCTTCTGGCAGGCGCTCGCCATGATGTTTGACCACGACCGCTCCGCCTCGCGCGGCACTATGGCACCGCAAAAGCTCATCATTTTTGAACATAAGTCTGAGTTGGGAAATGCACCAGCACACAAGTTATTCGAACGCATCATTGTGCATCGCAAATCAGACATCCCTGTGGCGCGGGCATTTTCTGATTATGAAGTGAGCATCGACAACACTAACCTGCCATCTGGCATTGAGTTGAAGGAGTTGCTATGAAAAGGCATGGCACGGGTCGAAACCAAGGATCTGTTTTCCTTGTGCAACTCGGACCTTTTCTGACCACATAATCCCTATTTAGTTGGGATATTTCCTTTCCAGCAATCCGGAATGGCTGGCTTCGGTCCCTTATAACCATCACTTTCAATCATCTCCAATGCCCACATACCAACGATTTGAAGATCTGCCGGTTTGGCGGGAGGCGATTCGACTGGCAGAGGGTTGCGAGGATTTTCTTGCAGCAGCAAAAGATCGGATCACATGGTCGAAGCGCGATCAGTTGGACCGCGCCTCGCTTTCTGTCTCGAACAATATTGCCGAAGGATTTGAGCGAGGCACGACGAATGAGCTCCTGGCTTTTTTATACATCGCGAGAGGCTCAGCCGGCGAGGTCCGATCCATGCTCTGCTTTTTCGAGCGCAGGCCTGCGCTCGCGGATTTCAAATCTCAAATTTCAGATTTGAAATCCATCGCAGAATCCTGCTCCCGTCAGATTCGCGCTTGGGCGGAAACATTACAGAATTCAGACATCCAAGGAACGCGTCATTTAAATGACAAAACCCGAACGGAGTGGTCAAAACGCAAAGAATCGAAGGAAGGACGGACGAAGTTTTTGGAAATGATGTCTGAACAAATGTCAAAGCTCCCGGCCCAGCACCCGGCACGACGCGAGTGGGAGCGTAAACAAGGAAAGCCTTCTGGATGAATCGCAAATCTGAGATCTCAAATCTGAAATCCTCCGAGTTCATTCCTCTCTCGCTTCTGAATGACTATCTCTATTGCCCCCGACGGGCGGCATTAAAAATCAATGATGGTTTGCGGAGTGCCAACGAACACACGTTGCGAGGCGATCTCAATCACGAGCACGCCGATTTACCCGGGTTCGAACATCGCGCGGGGTGGAAGTTGCTTCGGGCCTTGCCTGTGTGGTCAGATCGACTCGGCCTGAATGGGAAAGCGGATATTGTGGAGGTTCGGGAATCCGGTGGCCGCATTGTCGAAGCGCGGCCTGTGGAATACAAATCGGGAAAACGATCCAAATGGATCAATGACCAAGTACAGCTTTGCGCACAGGCCCTGTGTCTTGAGGAAATGCTTGGGATCGCGATCCCCGAGGGCATGATTTTTCATGCAAAATCCCAGCAGCGAACGAAAGTGGATTTTGACGCCGGTTTGCGGCAGGAAACCATGGAAACAAATCACAAGTTGCAGGAACTCGTAACGAGCGGATCAATACCGCCCGCAACACTCGTCCCCCAGTGCAATGGATGTTCACTCCATGAGATTTGTCTGCCCGAAATGGGGCGCCGTCAGAGGTTTCAGCTCTTTGCATTGCCAGATACCGAACCTGTCACCTCATAAAAAATCATTCGTTTCCCTCAAACTTTTCTCTAAAATCCACCCATGATCAACAGCTTCCAGCTTTGCGTCGATGCCGCCGCAGAATCCCGCTTGGAATTGATTCTTATCGGCGGTCATGCCGTCAACGCGCGTGGTTACCTTCGCACCACGATGGATGTGGACTTCCTGATCCCCAAGGCAGATTTGGAAAATTGGAAGGCCATCCTTGCCTCGAATCACTTTCACCTCATTCATGAGACCAAAGCCTTTGCCCAATTCCAACCCTCCGAGCCCGACGGATTCCGAGTGGACCTGATGCTTGTGGACCAACCAACCTTCGCAAAGCTCCATGCGGGAAGCGAAGTGTTGCAATACGGCCCCTGCCGGGTGCGGGTTGCTGGCGTGCTTCACCTGATTGCCCTCAAACTCCACGCAACCCGCACATGGGATCGCGCCGTCCAGGGAAAAGATTATTATGATATTTTACAATTGATCCGGATCAACCACGTCAAACCAGACTCACCCGAGCTTCAAGAAATCCTCACCCGCTATGCCACACCCAGCATCAAAGAACGACTCCTCAGCGATCTCCAACGGGCTCTTTGATCTCAATCTGCCAACGATCATGGTGGGGGAAGAACCTCCCGAGCTTCCAAAACCAACGTTCGCAGCTCAAATAGCTCATGCCTGTTTTCTGCTGAAATCCCAACCTGCTGATTTTTACGCGGCAAGGCTTG
>JBBECL010000242.1:0-2853 GCA_040881805.1 Terrimicrobiaceae bacterium
AACGACCCGCCAGCACGACTCCCGTCATAATGACACCCATCTCCCGCAACATGGCCAACGACACCAGATTCACCACAAAAATTTCGACCCCAAATTGACGCAGTGCCGTGGCAGCTTGAAATGCCAGAATCATGCCTGTGAGAAATGAGATCAACCCCACAATCAACAGCGCATTCACCCCCGCCCGCTCGGCCACCACCCACAGGTCCTTCCAACGTATCAAGGAAGGCTTCCGGCAGCATTCCAAAAACGTGAGCACCGTTTTTCCCAGAAAGGCCGTAATCTCCGCCAAGTCCGAAAAAAACACCGACGCCACTTGCCCGAGGCTTTCGATGGGACCCGTGCGCTTGGGTTTTGCCTGGGGCGTCAGCCCCTCCATTTTCTCCCCCTGAAACGGAGCCAGAAGCCGCTGAATTTCCGGCTTCAGCCCAACCAGTTCCGCATGCTTGCGGGAGGTCAGCAAATGAAGCAACGCCAACCCCGCCCCATCGCAGGATTCCAGCTCCGACGCATCCACCTTGACCGGCGAAGCCTGGATGGATGTGGCCTCACCCCAGCTTTCGCCCACCGAGTCCGCATCCAAATTCCCGCTCACGAAAACAATCGTCGTTTCCCCGCGACGCTCGGTCCGGAATACTGGGTTTTTCTGCGCCATTGGTGGCAGCCTACCACCCAAAGAAATATGCGTCGAGAACCACGTCAGAGCAGCGGGTGCGACGAAATGGGGGTGAGGGTCGGTTTGTTCAAGGACAGTTCAAAAATGCCTATTGTCATTGATGTCGTGATGGCTCAAATTCACGGGTCACATGTTCTGCATTTCGAAATTCCTCGCCGCCTGCTGCGAACATTACTCCTTCACGAGATAGGAAGCCGGCATGCCACGTCCTCCAAAATTGCCATTTCCCGAATTGGTCCGGCGCTTTTACAAGCCATATGTGCGTTTGGCGTCCTATCTGAAACCCTATAAAAAGCGGTTTGGACTGGGGCTGTTTTTTGGGGTGTTGACCGGGGTGTTGAGCGGGGTCATTCCGCTGGTCATCAAGAGTGTGGCCGAAAAAGTCCTCCCGGGTGGCAAGCTGGATCAGATGGCGATGTTGGATGCGGCGTCGCAGGAGGGGGGGACGGGGATTGAGTCCGTGTTGTGGATCACGATGTTGATCCCGGCGGTGATGGTGGCCCGGGGGATCTGCGCCTACCTGAATTCTTATTGCATGGCCTGGGTGAGCTTCCGGGTGCTTCGCGACATCCGCACGCAACTGTTTGCCCATTTGGTGTCCCAGTCGCTGGACTTTTTCAACAAAGCCAAAGCGGGTCGGCTGATCTCCCGCGTGGTGAATGACACCCGAATGGCGCAAAATGCGCTCACAACCATCGCCGGGGATATCGTGAAACACCCCATCGCCGTGCTCTCCGGGGTGGGTGTGCTGGTTTGGATTGATTGGAAATTCAGCCTCACGACACTCGTGTTGTTTCCGCTGTGTATCATTCCGGTGGCCATCTTCGGCAAGAAAGTGCGCCAGGCCGGACGCGCCGAGGAAAACGAAGCGGGTGCCATGGCGGTGATTCTCCAGGAAAGTTTTGCGGGAATTCGTGTGATCAAAGCCTTTGCCCGCGAGGACTACCAAACCGAGCAATTCGCCATATCCAGCGCCACCCAATGCCGGAACAGCATGCGCGTCCGCAAAAGCATCGATATCGTGCAGCCCCTCATTGAATCGGTTTCGGCGTTCGGGGTCGTTCTGGCGATCTTCTACGTTTATTATTTTGAAATCAGCCTGGCGAAATTTGTGGCCCTGTGCGCCGGCATTTTTCTGCTCTACAATCCGGTCAAAGCCCTGAGTCGCATCCCGATGCTCATGCAAAAATGCATGGCCTCTGCGGATGCGATCTTCGAGCTTCTCGGCAAACAGCCCACAATTCTGGATGCCCCCGATGCCAAAAAAATCACCCACGCGGAAGGAGCCATCCGCTTGGAAAATATCGGGTTTTCCTATGGCCAGGGAACCCCGGCGATCATGGACCTGAGCCTCGATATTCCCGCAGGCAAACAATTTGCCCTGGTGGGTTCCAGCGGGGCCGGCAAAACCACGATCCTTTCCCTCCTTCTTCGGTTTTATGATCCCCAGCAGGGGCGGGTTTTGCTCGATGGACAGGATATCCGAGATATCTCCATTACCTCACTTCGGGAACAAATCGGCATCGTGAGTCAGGAAACATTTCTTTTTCATGACACCATCTACGAAAACATCCGGTATGGACGGCTGGATGCCACTAAAGAAGAAATCATCGAGGCTGCCAAGCTGGCCTATGCTCATGACTTCATCATGGCCCAAGCCGAGGGGTATGACACTATTGTCGGCGACAAAGGCTGCCTCTTGTCCGGGGGCCAGCAGCAGCGGCTCTCCATCGCGCGGGCTCTCCTAAAAAGCGCCCCCGTCCTCCTTTTGGATGAGGCCACGTCGGCCCTGGATTCCGAGTCCGAGCGAATGATTCAAGCCGCGTTGGACCGCTTGGCGAAGGGGCGGACCGTGATTGCAATTGCACACCGGCTTTCCACGGTCCTGAAAGCCGACAAAATTGTGGTGATGGAAAACGGCCGGATCTTGGACATTGGCCCGCACCTCGAATTGCTCGAGCGCTCCCCGGTTTATCGCCGGCTTTACGAACTGCAATTTCTCCATGCAGAATCGGGTGACGCGATTGAGCCAGGGGGAACGGTCGGCCCGCCCGCTTGAAAATTCCATGTGCAAAACAAAACCCCACGCGGCGTAACGCCCATGCCCGTGCGTTCCAAAAAATTACCATCGCCGTGCTGCGGCTTTGCGATTTATTCTCCGGCGATGTCTCAACCCA
>JBBECL010000243.1:0-2852 GCA_040881805.1 Terrimicrobiaceae bacterium
AGGTGATCAGCAAGGCCTGCACGTTTTGCTGGTTGACCAATTTCCGGGCGGTTTCCAACAAGGGCCCGTCCTCCAACGGGTTCTCCCCGGCTCCGGGATCGGGTTGACCCACCATCGCAAAAGCCTCGCCACGGTTGGGTTTCAGGACCCGCACCCCGCTCCAAAGCAAGGGATTTTGAATATTGGGATCGGCAGTGACCACTTTGCCTTGCGCGGCAGCCAGCGCGCACACTTCGGAGACCAGCGCCTGATTGATGAGCCCTTTTCCGTAGTCCTCCAAAATCACGCCATCCACGGACTCAAGAAGCATGGCAATGGCGGTGAGTGCCTCCCGCCTGACCTCCGCGGGGGCCTCGGCTTTTTTTTCGCGATCCACACGAACCACCTGTTGCTGGCGGGCCACAATTCTGGTTTTGACGATGGTCGGCATGGAGCCATTTTGAACCAGGCCTTGCGTTCCTATTTCTTCGGCTTCGAGGAGAGTCCTGAGTTGGTCGCCGGCAGAATCTTTGCCCACGAGCCCGCAAATTTGGACTTGATCACAGAAGTGCCGAAGGTTTCTGGCGACGTTGGCGGCACCGCCGGGGTATTGGGACTCCCCGGTGACTTCCACGACGGGCACGGGAGCTTCCGGCGAGATACGGGAAACCCTCCCCCACACAAATTCATCCAGCATCACGTCGCCCACCACCAAAAGGCGGAGCTTCTTCGCGGTCTCAAGTAGTTGTTGAATTCGTGGGGCGTTCATTGCATAATCTTTAAAACTTTTTTAACGGGAGGTCGTCGTCCCGCGAAGCCAAAAATCTTATGTTCCATCTCCTGCTTTCGCCAGCAATCATTCTTCTGATCGGTTCGGTTGCCTTCGCACAAACTGCCCCCGGGCAAATTGACCTCTCGAAATTTCCCGCGGCCGCTGTCGATGATGTCGTCGTTCCCGTGCCCAGCGAGATCTTCATCGTCCTCGACAAGCTGGGAACTCCCAACTGGCGGGAAGAACTTCCCGACACCCTCGGCGACAGCACCGGGAACCGCGCCCAAGTGGCCCTTCTTCTCGGCACGGTCATTGCGGATGGGTTTATCGCCGTTCAGGCCCAGGATACCGTCAAAGTCAAAGACATCGGCCAAAAGGTTCTCCAACTTGCCGATGCGATCAACGTCCGAAAAGCCGTCATTGCCAGAAGCAAAAGCATCACCGAGCAGGCCGATGCCAAAAACTGGCTGGCGGTCAGGCGGGAATTCGATGGAGCGTTGCAAGATGTGCGCGGTGCCATGGTGGAACTTGGCGATCATGACCTGGCCCAACTCGTCAGCGTCGGCGGCTGGGTCCGCGGAACCCAGGTTTTGACTTCGGTCGTCTCACAAAACTATTCACCAGCCGGAGCGGAACTCCTGAATCAACCGCAGTTATTGGATTATTTTATCAAACAAATTGACGGCCTGGGAAATCCCCGCCTCAAACGGGAAGCTCTTGTCGTCAGAGTTCGAAAAATCCTGCGCGACCTCCGCCCCATCATCGCCAAGGCGGACAGCCAGCCGGTGAGCCCGGAGAATGTCAAAAAAATCAACCGGATGACGGGAGAAACTGTCACCGCCATCACCTCCGGAGAGGGATAACCCACACAAACACCTTTCAACTCACTGAAAAACCCGGAGAGTTCCCGACGCTCATGCACATCCTCAGACCCTTCCTTTTTGTTGCCATTGCGGCTTGGCCCGTCTCGGTTTTGGCCACCGTGGACGATGCGTTGTCCTTTGCCTATGAAGCCGCCACTCCCTATGTGAAACAGGGGTTCTCGATCCGTGAGGACGCTTGGGGCGGAGACTTGGGGGTCAAGGATCAAAAAGCTGTCACCGCGCAGCTCTTCAAAGGCAACGAGTATTGGTTTTTGACAGGCACGGATACCCGCAACGCGGTGGTCACTGTGAGTGTTTATGACTCCAACGGGAAGTTGGTGCAAACCGATGCCTGGCAACGCGGACGGTTCTCGGGAGCCAGGGTGGTTCCAGCCCGCAGCGGAACTTATTATGCCATTGTCACCGTGCACAAATCGCCGGAAGAGCGCACGCATTGGGCTCTTGTTTACGGCTACAAGTGACGTGCCCGCCGGGAACAACCGCCCAAGCTGATGGAGTCTTTCACGTTGGAGTTTGAAAATGCCCGCACGCTGCATGAGCTCTACGGGGGTGAAGAAAAATTTTTGCGGGAGCTCGAAAAGCGCATCGACGTCAAAGTCACGACCCGCGATGGGTGGCTGAAAATCGAGGGCAGCCCGGAAGGTGTCTCCCAAGCCCGCCGGGTTTTCGAGCAGTTGGACGCTGCCAGAAAGAAGGGTGTCTCCATCCGGTCCCATGAATTCCGGTATGCGCTGGAGGCGGCGGCGGCCGGGGACTCGAAGGACCTTGGCAATTTTTTGGATCAACGCATTGTGTGTTCTCCACGCAAGCCCCCCATCCTGCCAAAGACGGAGGGCCAGAATGACTATCTGCTGGCGATCCGGGAAAAAGACATCACCTTCGGGGTTGGCCCGGCCGGAACCGGTAAAACCTACCTTGCGGTCGCGATGGCTGTCGCCGCCCTGCGCGAGGAAAAAGTGGGACGCATCATCCTGACCCGGCCTGCCGTCGAGGCCGGAGAGGCTCTCGGGTTTCTTCCCGGCGACCTGCAAGAGAAAATCCTTCCCTACTTGCGCCCGCTGTATGACGCGCTCCATGACATGTTGGATATCGAAGAGATCCAGAAATTCATGGATCGCGGCGTGATCGAAATCGCGCCCCTGGCCTACATGCGGGGCAGGACGCTTGGTCAGGCCTTTGTCATCCTTGATGAAGCCCAGAACACCACCACCGAACAG
>JBBECL010000244.1:0-10332 GCA_040881805.1 Terrimicrobiaceae bacterium
TTTTTCTGAAGCCTATACCTCACCTCCAGAACCCCCCCCCCACCCAACAAAAAAGGAGCACCTCCCCGGACACCACCAATAAAGTCGGGCAAACCACCACCCACTGGAAGAATTTTTATCATTCTGGCACCCAGAAGCCTGCAATCAACGCAAACAGATCGTTGCGGAAACTCTTTTCGGAGGGTAAAGAAAGAGGGGTCAGGTCAAATGCCTTTTCATTCCCATCACTTATGATCATCGGTGTCCCCAAAGAAATCAAAAACCAAGAGTTCCGTGTGGCGCTCCTCCCGGCTGTGGCCCATCAGCTCATCAAACGCGGCCACCACGTGCTGGTTGAGACACAGGCGGGGGCCGGCATCGGATTTTCCGATGATGATTACCGGGCCGCCGGGGCGCAAGTGGTGGAGACCCATGCCGCGGCGTTCGCCGCGGATTTGGTTGTCAAAGTGAAAGAACCCCTTCCCGAAGAGATCCCGTTGCTGAAACCCGGTCAGATCTTGTTCACGTATCTGCACCTCGCGGCGAATCGGGCTCTCACGGATGGGCTGCTCTCCAGCGGCGCGACCTGCGTGGCGTATGAAACCGTGGAGGTGAACCATCGCCTGCCTCTCTTGGAGCCCATGAGTGAAATCGCGGGCCGGATGTCGGTGCTGGTGGGTGGCTTTTTTCTTGCGAAACACAATGGCGGAAAAGGGGTTTTGCTGGGAGGGGTGCCGGGCGTTCTGCCGGGCAAAGTGGTGGTGATTGGTGGTGGCACCAGCGGCGTGAATGCGGCCCGCATGGCGACCGGCCTGGGCGCTGACGTGACCATCTTGGAGGTGGATTTTGAGCGCATGCGGTTCCTGGACATCACCATGCACACCGCGCATACGCTTTACTCCAGCGAAGCGAGCCTGCTGGAATTGCTTCCCACCGTGGATCTCCTCATCGGAGCCGTGCTGGTTCCCGGGTCCAAGGCCCCCAAACTCATTTCGCGTGAGATGCTGAGAATGATGAAACCGGGCACGGTGTTGGTGGATATCGCCATTGATCAGGGAGGATGCGCGGAAACCTCCCGCCCCACGACCCATGACAACCCGGTCTATGTGGAAGAAGGGGTCACTCATTACTGCGTGGCCAACATGCCGGGAGCCTACGCCAGAACCGCCACCCAGGCCCTTGCGAATGTGACCTCCCGTTATATCGAAACCCTGGCGGATGGTGGCCTGGCCGAGGCGGAGGCCCGTCATCCCGGCCTGCTGCCCGGCATCAATATCATGGGCGGCAAAGTGACATGCCCGGCCGTGGCTGCGGCCCATGGACTCCCCTTCGAAAAGGTCGGGTTCTGATGCAGTTACCGGCTCCCGTTCGCATTCTTGTCAAAACTTTGATCCGGCTGATGCTGGTGCTTTTGTTTTTGGGCATTCCCGCGGCCATCACATGGGCCACCGTTTTTGGGATTGGATTTGGGTTGCGCGAACGCGTGGAGCAGGCGCTGAGTATGGGTCCCTTGGAAACGAAAGTTCGCCGCGTCTCTTTCGATTTGCTGCGGGGCCTGGTGGCCGAGGGGGTTGAAGTGTTTTCTTCCAAAGCGGGGGGAAAGCAGATTCTGAAAGTGGGAAGTGTGGCCGTCTCTCCCAACCTCTCCGCCCTGCTCTCCCGGAAGCTGGAGATCGACAAGGTGGTCCTCGATGACACCGAAGCCCAGATCCCCATCAGAAACAAATCCGGACAGATCTCGACACTCACCATCGAGGGCGTGAAAGCCCATGTGGTGTTTTTTGACAATCAACTCCACATCACGGAATTTGAAGCCATCGTTCAGGGCATTCGCCTGCGGGGCGGCGGAGTTCTTAAAAATCCGGCCCAACTCGAAATGGAACAACCCGGCCGCGAAGGGCAGCCGCCGCCGGAGATTGTGAGCCGTCTGGTGGACGCGATTGATGACCTGAAGTTTCCAGGCAGCAAACCCACGATCACCCTGGAGTTCACAGCGGACCTGGCCGACCTCTCCCAATTGGAGATCCAACCCATCGCGCTGCGGTCCGGCCCGATAGTGGCCAAGGATTGGCGGCTCGAGGGCATCGAAGCCGAAGCCCGCTATGTGGACAAGGGGTTGTTTTTGGACCGACTCATGATCCGGGATGACCTGGGAAACCTCCGCGTCTGGGCGGCTTTTAAAGACAAGCAACTGGCCTTTGAGGCGGATAGCACGCTGGGTCACGCCCAGTTTTTCGGGCTGCTGGGGGAAGACAAAATCCCGAAGGGCCTGGTTTTGAAGGAAGTGGTGCAATTCTCCGTCCAAGGATCGACGGATTTCTCACAAGCCAAGCCGGAGGTCACAGCCGTGGGGGCTTTTCAGGTCGGGGGGTTCAGCTTTCGCGGGGTGGAGGCCGAATCGCTTCGAGCAAATTTTGCATGGAAGGGGGACAAATTTTTTCTTCGTGAGGCCAGGCTGATGGTTGGAGGCAAGGATGCGGATGCGGATGTTTTGGTGGCTCCGGGGGACTTTCGCATGAAAGCCACCAGCACCATCCGCCCCACCAGCCTGGCCCCGGCCATGGACGATATCGCCCGGGACCTGATCTCCAAGATGGAATTCCAAGATGCCCCCTGGGTACAAATTTCGTTGAGAGGCCCCTCGTCTGATTTCAAACAAATGCAGGGGCAGGGAGCCCTCAAGTTGGGGCGGACGGCCATGAGAGACGTGTGGATTGACAGCGCCGAATCCCATCTGGAGGTGGGAGGCGGCGCCATCACTTACAAAAACATTTTGCTGACCAAAGACAAAGGCACCGGCCGGGGGACCTTCACATATGATTTTGGAGGCCAGCAAGTTCGCTTGGAGAATATTGTTTCCACACTCGATCCCGTTTCGGTGTTGATGTGGATTGACCCCAAGATCGCCGAAGCGGTCGTGCCCTACAAATTCCGTCAGCCTCCCACTGTGAAAGGCTCGGGCGTCGTTCACATGAAAGACCTCTCCAAAAACAAACTCTTGCTGACAGTGGAAGCCCAGGAGGGATTGGATTACGAACTGCTCGGGAAAACCCTGAATCTTGGAAAAACCTCGGCAAACGTTGATATCATAGGTGCCGAAGTGCAGGCCCGCGTCAAACGCTCCACGCTCATGGGCGGAAGTGTCAGCGTCTCGGCCGATGTGTCCATTGACCCCAAAAAGCCCGTCTTCGACGCCGAGGTGGATGTTCGCAAAGTGGATTTTGCCAAATTGACAAAACTCTATTTCAACTTCGACACGTCGAAGGGCCTGGTCAGCGGTCGCTACAAGTTTTCAGCTCCCACCACGGCCCCTGAAAAAATGAAAGGCTGGGGCACGATCCGCATCGAAGACGGCAACGTGTTTGCCATTCCCATTCTTGGCCCCCTTTCGGACATCATCAGCAAAATCATTCCGGGAGCCGGCTACCAGACGGCGCGACTCGCCACGGCGGATTTTGAAATTGCGGATGAGACAATCACCACAAAAAATTTGGAGATCGAAGGCGCGGGGTTCAGCCTCTTTGGAAGCGGGGACATCTTTTTTATGAGAGATCGCATGGACATGAGCGTGAGGATCAACGCCCGGGGCCTTCCGGGCATTGTGCTGTTCCCTGTGAGCAAGCTGTTTGAATATGTCTCCACCGACGCGGTTTCCAAACCCGAGTGGCGGCCAAAGATCATTCCCCGCCTGGCTCCTTCAAGCAACAGCCAAAATCCCGGAACTCGCTAAAATTCCACCCACGTTTCCAAAGCCGAGGCCTCCTCGGGAGGGGGCGTTTCACCCGCATGAAGCGGGGAAAATGACGCGAAATCCCTCACCGGCGGTTCAGAATGAGGCTCCCCTCGGCCACCACGCGGGATTCCACGCTGGCCAAAACCTCAAACACCAACAACCCACCCAACTCGCCAGTTTTTTTGGCTGAGAGGTGGATCAGGTCACCGGGCCGGGCCGCGGAGGGAAATTTCATGGACCGGATTGCCGAGAGCAGAAAACCGCATCGCCGCGCGCCAGCCTGTTCCGCGCTGGCGGCGGCAATGCCGGCGGCCTGCGCCAGGGCTTCCGTGAGGAGGACGCCAGGCACGATGGGATCACCCGGAAAATGACCCCCAAAAACCGGGTCGGCAGGATTGAAGGTCTTCCGGCAGAGGCTGGAGGCGGGTTCTCCAAGCTCCAGAACCTCATCCACAAAAACAAAGGGCGGCCGGTGGGGGAGCCCCGGGAGAGCGGAATCAGGCGCTGGCATCTTGGGTCGGAAGGGCCTCGCACAGCCTGCGATAAAGGGGCTCCAGGGCTTCGGGCAAAATTCGGGTGTCTCCCAGCACCGCCATGAAGTTCGAGTCGCCCACCCATCGGGGAACGATGTGGATATGAAGGTGGTTATCGACGCCGGCGCCCGCGGCCTTTCCGAGATTCCAACCCACATTAAATCCCTGGGCCTTCACGCACTCTTTGAGCAACTTCTGGGCAAGGATGGCCAGTTGCCAAAGATCGAGCACTTCCCCTTCGGTGAGGATTTCCATATCCGCCACCTTCCGGTAAGGCACTGCCATGAGATGCCCGGCCGAATACGGGTATTTGTTCATGATGAGAAACGCGGTTTTGCGCCGGGTGATGACCAAATGAGCGGCGTCATTGTCCGTGGCTGCCGCTTCGCCAAGGAAGTCATGACCGGTCTGATGCTCGGCGCGGAAGTATTCCACCCGCCAGGGAGCCCAGAGGGATTCCATCATTTTTTTTGGAAAGGATTCGTCGGACATGGTCAGTTGGGAAAAGTGAGCGGGTCGAAGTTTGGTGAGATATCGGAGTTTTGAGTGATGGGTTGGCCCGCCGTCAGGGAAAGAGCCGCCACATAAGCAATCATGAGGGCATTGTCGGTGCGGAGGGCCGGGTTGGCAACGCGGAGTTGGACATTTTCTTTGGCGAGCAATTCCGAAGCCCGCTCCACCAGCCGGGAATTGAAACTCACGCCCCCGCTCAGCGTGGCCACGGGCCGCCCGCATTGCCGGGCCGCAGTTGTCAACTTGCGGGCCAGCACCTCAATCACTGCCTCCTGAAAGCTCGCGCAGATATCGGGGAGGTCCTCCGGCGGAAATCCTTTCTGCACAAAATAGCGAACGGAGGTTTTGAGGCCGCTGAAGCTGAAGTCCAAAGTCCCGGAATCAAGCATTGCGCGCGGGAAGGAAATTTTGTGGGGGTCTCCCCCGGCAGCCAGGCGCTCGATGGCCACTCCCCCGGGATAGCCCAGTCCCAAAAGCTTCGCCACCTTGTCAAAAGCTTCCCCGGCGGCATCATCCAACGTGCGCCCGAGGAGTTGATATTCACGAAAGCCGGTGACATCAAAAAGGAGCGTGTGCCCGCCGCTGACCACCAACGCGACATGCGGCGGAATCTCCGACTCCCCAAAAAACGGCGAAAGCAAATGCCCTTCGATGTGGTTGATCGCAAGGAAAGGTTTCCCCGCCCCCGCAGCCAGTCCCCTCCCCGCATTCGCCCCCACCAAAAGCGCCGGGGCCAGGCCCGGGCCTGTGGTCGCGGCAAAGGCATCCATCGCAGCCAGCGTTTTGCCGGATCGCATCAGAGTTTCCTTCAACAACGCGGGCAGGACTTCCAAATGACTGCGGGATGCCACCTCGGGAACAACCCCCCCATAGGCGGCGTGCTGCTCCATCTGGGAATACACCACATTCGCAAGGATCACTCCCGGGCCGTCCAGCACGGCGGCGGCCGTCTCATCGCACGACGTCTCCAACGCCAGCACGAGGCTCATGCCGCCGCGCGGTCCGGAGCCGCAATCTGCACAAAACGAAAGCGGTTGTCATAACGCCCCTCGCTGTGTTTGCGGCAACATCTCAGACAGGCCACCGGACGCCTCGGCCGGCGCACTCTGGCCAGCTGGGTTCCACACTCGGGACACACATAAAAAAACTTGCGCTCCATTTTCACCCGCTTGAATGGCAGGTCATGACACCGCGGCTCCCGGGGGATCCCCAGATCCCGGCAGGCCTCGCGCCACTCGGGTCCATGCGCGGCAATGCGGCGGCGACCGGCCCGGTGCTGCGCAAGAAAATGGGCCAGTTCATGACGCAGGGTCCTCTGCACCTCCGAGGGAGAAACATCCAGGAGGCGGTAGTTGAGCGAGATCACCTTGCGGGTCCAGCACGCCAGACCGGCGGTGGTGCGCAAGCGCTTGTTCCAGACGACCTGCACCTCCAGATCCCGGCATCCCGCCACACGCAAGAGACGGTGGGACAACTCTTCGAGGATCGGGTCCCGGCTCAAATGCGCGTGTTTCCGGCGGCTCGGAGGCTTTGGCGGCGCATCGGGCATCAGCCGCAAATGACGCATCACGGTTTTTCCAAAATCAAACAGCAACTGCTTCGGTTTCATGGATGGAGATCGGTTGAGATTTGTTTTCTTGGCGGGCCTGACGTGACAAAACCCGCGCCAGCGCTTTCACGCAGGAGATGACATCTTCGGCGGTGGTGGAAGATCCGAGGGAAAAGCGAACCGTGGCGGAGGCGGTCGCGTGGTCGATCCCCATGGCCAAAAGCACATGCGAAGCCTGCATCGACCCCACCATGCACGCCGAACCGCTGGACACACCCACACCTTCAATATCGAGAGCGATGAGCAACCCCTCGCCATCATACCCCGGAAAACTCACATTGAGCGTGTTGCCAAGCCCGTGGCTGCCATTCCGAACGGCAAAAGGGGCCACATCGAGGATGCCATCCCACAAAAGATCACGCAGGGGCCCCAGTCGCGCCACCTCGGACTCGCGTCGGCGTTCGGCCACTTCCGCCGCAGCCGCCAGGCCCACAATCCCGGCCACGTTTTCCGTGCCGGGACGCCTCGAGTTTTCGTGGGACCCGCCATGCGCGAGCCGCGTGAGCGCAATCCCCGCCCGCAACCACAACGCCCCAACCCCTTTGGGACCATAAAACTTGTGCGCCGCCAGGGAGACCGCATCCGCCATCATCTCGCCGGGAAGCACCTCCAGCTTTCCAAAGGACTGCACCGCATCCGTATGAAAAAACACTCCCCGCTCGCGACAGATCGCCCCCAGCTTTTCCACCGGTTGGACCACCCCGGTCTCATTGTTGGCATGCATCACACTCACCAACACCGTGTCGTCCCGGATCGCGTCCGCCAGATCACCCGGTGAAACCATCCCCTCCCGATCGACGGGCAGCAACGTCACCTCAAATCCCTCCTGATGTTGCAGCGCCTCCACCGCATGCAAAACCGCGTGGTGTTCCGTCGGCGATGTGATCACGTGCCGTCCGCGCACCGCATGAGCCTTGGCCAACCCCAGAACCCCCAAGTTGCAGGATTCGGTGCCACCCGAGGTGAAGATCACCTCATGCGGACGAGCCCCCAACAGATCCGCAAGCCGCTCCCTCGCGTCATCAATCGCCGCCCGCGTGATCCGGCCCGCCTCATGGATGCTCGAGGGATTTCCGTGATGACCCCGCAAATAGGGCATCATCGCCTCCAAAGCTTCCGGGGCCAGCGGGGTCGTCGCGTTGTAATCTAGATTGACCATTCCAATTCCCCTTCCTCCGGCTTGGACCGCTTGTCCACAATCCGCAACTGTTTCTCCTCATAGGTCACCAACGAATTCGGCGGCACACTCGCCATCAAAAACACGTTGGCCCCGATCGTCGAGTTGGCCCCAATAACCGTCTCCCCTCCCAGAATTGTTGAGTTCGGGTAAATGGTCACTCCATTCTCCACTTTGGGATGACGCTTGCCGCCTTTCACCAGATTTCCGGCATGATCCTTCGCAAAGCTTCGCGCCCCCAGGGTCACACCATGATACAACTTCACATGCTCGCCAATCTCGCACGTCTCGCCAATCACCACGCCCGTGCCATGATCGATGAAAAAATACGCGCCAATCCTGGCACCCGGATGAATGTCCATCCCCGTGCGCGCATGAGCCCACTCGGTCATAATCCGCGGAATGAGAGGCACCTCGGCGCGATACAAAAAATGCGCGGCCCGCTGGATCGCAATCGCTTCCACAAAGGGATAAGAAAGCACAATCTCCGCAATGCTTGCCGCCGAAGGGTCTCCCTCATACGCGGCCTGCACATCAGTCCTTAATAAAATCCGCAGCCCCGGAAGCGCGGCCATAAACTCCTTGGCCACCGCCGAGGAGCGCTCCTTCGGGCAACGCGGCTCATCCACCCGCAGGCTCCGGCAAATCTGTTCATCCAAGCGCTCCATCAC
This sequence comes from Terrimicrobiaceae bacterium, assembly GCA_040881805.1. GTDB lineage: Bacteria > Verrucomicrobiota > Verrucomicrobiia > Chthoniobacterales > Terrimicrobiaceae > JAJTZA01. The sequence goes on from JBBECL010000244.1 coordinate 8,216, forward strand.
CCGCGCGACGCGATGACGCGTCAGCACCGGCAATGACGCCTTCGAGATCGGCTCAACATCATGATACCCCGGAAAAATCACCTGCATCAAATCCTCACAAATCGAGCCAACCTCCTGCTTCGAAGGCAGATTCACCCCATCCGTGTTGCTCAAGTCCTTCACCAGTTCATAGGACTCCAAAATCTCGTCAGTTGCTGCCATGTGTCGCCCCCCAATATGCCCTCAGGAAACAAGTTGTCGAGGGCACGATTTTGTCATCACTCCCGCCCCCTCCACCAAAAACTCCGTGCAACGGTTGAGCTCATCAAAATCCCCCCATCCAGCCCAATGCAACCTGTTGTTTCCATCAAAATCCTGTAGAAGAATTTGAAACAAATTTCTTAAGGTATCTGCTTCTTGGCAAAAAAAACGCGTTCCAGGTCCCTGAACTGCGGAATATGGGATCAATTCCTTTTGCACCAGACAGGCCAAGGATGTCATGTTAACTCCATGACCAAGTCGCCCTTTTCACCCATCCCGGAAATTCTCAAAGAGATTCGGAGGGGGCGCATGGTGATTGTGACCGATGATGCGGACCGGGAGAATGAAGGGGACCTTGTGATCGCAGCCTGCAAGGCAACAGCGAAAACGGTGAACTTCATGGCCTCCCATGCGCGGGGGCTGATTTGTGTTCCCATCAGTGAGGAGCGGGCCCGTCAGTTGGGCCTTCAGCGCATGGTGGCCCACAACCGAGAAATCTACAAAACCGACTTCACGGTTTCCGTGGATGCCGCCTCGGGGGTCACAACGGGAATCAGCGCCCGGGACCGGGCGGCCACGATCAAGGTTTTGGCGGATCCCAGCGCGACTCCGGCAGACCTTGTGCAGCCGGGTCATATCTTCCCCCTGCAAGCCAAACCGGGAGGTGTGCTCCGCAGGGCTGGACACACCGAGGCGGCGGTGGACCTGGCCCGGTTGGCCGGGCTGGATGCGTCGGGGGTGATCTGCGAAATCCTGAACCCCGACGGTTCCATGGCCAGGCTTCCCGACCTTCGCCGGTTTGCCAAAAAGCATGACCTGAAAATGTGCAGCATCGAAGACCTCATCGCTTATCGCCGCACCCGCGAACGCCTCGTCGAGCGCGAGCAAAAGATTTTGATGCCCACCGATTTCGGCGACTTCGATCTGTATCTTTATTTGTCGAAAGTTGACGGGGCCCACCACCTGGCCTTGGTCAAAGGGGAGATCAACCCCGAGCAACCGGTGTTGGTTCGTGTTCACAGTGAGTGTCTGACGGGTGATGTTTTCGGCTCACGGCGATGTGACTGCGGGTCGCAACTTCATCATGCCATGAAAAAAATTCAAGAGACCGGACTTGGGGTCCTTGTTTACATGCGCCAGGAGGGACGAGGGATCGGGCTGGGACCCAAGATTCATGCCTACAAGCTCCAGGAGGAGGGGTTGGACACCGTGGAAGCCAATGAGCGGCTCGGGTTTCCCATGGATTTGCGCGATTACGGCGTGGGGGCACAGATCCTGGCTGACCTGGGGGTCAAAAAAATCCGGCTCCTGACAAACAATCCCCGGAAAGTCGTGGGGCTCGAGGGACACAACCTGGAGATTGTCGAACAACTCCCCATTGTCTCCTCCCCCAATCCCCACAACGCCCGCTACTTGGCGACCAAGAAGAAGAAGATGGGGCATACGTTGTAAGGCACGACGCAGCTTTGCCGCCAGCAGAACCCATCGTGCACGGAGTGCCCGATCCACCACGCTGCCGCGTCGGGCACGCGCCTTTGCAAGTTCCGCCTCCATAGGTGGATCGTGATCTCCGAGCGCGATGTCAATCCAATCGGCGAAGCCGTCACACATTAAATCTGCCACGCGGCTTCGCCGCCAACGGCACCCATCGTGCAGCGGAGTGCCCGATCCACCTCGCTGCCGCTTCAGGCACGCGCTTTTTGGAAGTTACGCCTCCGAGGGTGGATCGTGATCTCCGAGCGCGATGACAAATCCCTCACGGCGTAGCCGTCACTTTCGAAACCTACAACGCGGCTTCGCCGCCAACGGCACCCATCGTGCACGGAGTGCCCGATCCACCTCGCTGCCGCTTCAGGCACGCGCTTTTTGGAAGTTAC
>JBBECL010000244.1:10432-18472 GCA_040881805.1 Terrimicrobiaceae bacterium
GCCTCCGAAGGTGGATCGTGATCTCCGAGCGCGATGGCAACCAAAACGGCGAAGCCGTCACATTTCCTGGCCTATTCGTCAGAATTTCTTAGCTTCGCAAGGACAGTAAAGTCTTCGAGTGTGGTTGTGTCTCCTGTGATGGTTGTCCCGGCAGCCACTTGTTTCAGCAGACGGCGCATGATTTTCCCGCTGCGCATTTACTGTCCGGGCACTGACCAAAGTTAGGGGTGTTGCGGGGTCAGGCTCAATTTGGCTCGCAACTCGGCCTTTCGCTGACGGGCAACCTCCCCGATCCGGTTGTAAAAGGCAACCTTTTCACCTGCCGTCATGTCGCGGGTATCCTCGTAGATGCGTTCCTGCGCTTGGCGTTTCATTTCAACGCAATCAAATGTCTTATTCTTCATAACTGATGACTTCGGATGGGGTGTTTATTGACAGTGTATCATATCCGTTGATCAAATTCACGCCGTTGTAGAGCGGAATTTTATCGAAGTGGACGATGTGCTGAAAATTCCAACTCACGATGACCCGGCAACGTTGGGCTGTGGCCACGGCCACATGGAGCGCATCGGCCTCCCATTTTGGCGTCACGATCCCCGCCCTCAAATAGGCCTCCTGCAAGGCGACTGCCATCGGGGTGACATTAACATACTCGGCCAATGGAAAAAACTCATCCCACAACTTCCGCACCGCCTCTGGTGCGGGCAAGATTTCCGCCTGCGTGGTGTCGGAAATGACCAACTGGAACCTGCCCGCCCTCACTTGCTCGAAAAACTTAAAGCTGGGGTTCTCGAACTCTGGGTCGAACACCCCTCCAAAAACGGACGTGTCGGCATAAACTCGGATTGACATATCTTCAGCATGGCGGGGTTAGCGCGTCATTTCAAGCTCACTGTCGCAGGGGCCATGAGGATACCGGGTGAGACGAAACGAGCCCAAAACTGGCAATGGGTTTTCAATTCGGAAGAGGATTTCTTACAAAGGAAACGAACGGGGGAGGATGCAGAACAAACCAAGAACCCTTTATCCGCTCCATTCTGGCTCTGTTATGAATTCTTTTTTCCTACTGCCTTCCACCAGCCGCCGACCATTTTTCCCCATTAGAAGCCTTGAGGGCTTCTAACGGGGCAGGCCCGCAGGTAGTCTTTGAGGCGATTTTTCAAGTAGCGCTTGCCCATGCCGCTTTTGAGGTAGTGCTCCCTTGCTATGGCGTCCGTTTCGCTGATACAGGCCTCATAGTAAATCAACTTCAAAGGTCGTCGATGCTTCGTCGATATAACTTCGCCGGCGTTATGCCTCTGCACCCTCCGCCTCAAATCCGGCGACGAACCCGTATACCAATCGCCGTCAGCCTCGCTCTCCAATACATAGACGTAATACACAACGGACTGGGTTCACCCCGTTAGAAGCCATCAAGGCTTTTAATGGGGTTAAAGAGCCAAAGATCAAAGGGTAGAATATCGACGCCTCATGAGCATAGAAACTGCTCCCCCCAGCAATATTAGCATGGCTGTGGATGGCTCGGGGACGCTGGCAACGCGGAATCCCAGGTTGTCGCTCTCGTTCGAGGGATCGAGGTTGCGACGGAAGGACGCGCGCAGGAAGCTCTCGCCGTTGACCCAAGAGCCGCCGCGCAGCCCTCGCGAGGACCCTGCGTTTGTCGTGCCCGGCACCCTTGATGATCAATCTATGACGCAAAGACTTTCGAACGCAAGCGCCAGCTTTGGGCATGGGAGACATGGCCAATCCATGCCTGCACGGTGGCCTGCACGTCCGAGGCCTCGCACTTCCCGCTCTTCCATTGCCATTTCCGGTGAAGAAGTTTTCTCTGGAAGCGCCGAACACTTTCCCTTCGCACGCGAATCCTTCCATCGGAGCGCACCACAAATCCGCAAAAGTCCACACCCCCGGCAGAGGAGCAAAGCCGGTATTTATCCGGGTGTATCTCCAGACGCAGGCGTCGCAAATACTCTCTGGTTGCCGCACCGAATAGGCGGGCGGTCCGGCGGTCCGGGGCAAAAATCAGGAAGTCGTCCACATAGCGCACGTAGCCCTTGATCCGCAAGTCCTGCTTCACGAAGTGGTCAAAACCATCGAGGTGGATGTTTGCAAAGAACTGGCTGGTGAGATTGCCAATGGGGAGTCCCACGCTGATTTCCTCGGTGTCAAAGAGGGATTCGCCATAAGCCCTGCGAAATCCATTCCTGTGGCTGGCAAGTATCCGCCTGATGAGATCAAGCACCTGCTGATCGGCCACTACCCGTTCGATGGCAGCGAGCAGAATTTTATGATCGATGTTTGGGAAATAGCGCTTGATGTCACACTTCAACACATAAGGAAAACGCCGCGCAAACTCGGCCGCACGCCGCATCCCTGCATGGGTGCCCTTGCCGGGCCGACAGGCGAAGCTGTCTTCAATAAACCGAGGCTCGAAGATCGGTTGGAGAACCCGCACCAACGCGTGATGCACGACGCGGTCCCGAAAAGGAGCCGCAGCAACAACCCGCTCTTTGGGTTCATAAATCTTGAAGTAGGTGTAGCAACCCGGTCGGTAAACCCCGGAGACGAGTTCTTCATGCAGACGCCATACTTCGGTTTCCAACGGGCATAGAAGCGGGCTGCAGAACTGCGTGAGAGCTTGCCACGCATGGCTTCCTGCGCTGCCGCCAAGAGGTTCTCAGGCGATACAATCTGGTCCCAGAGATGGCGATGGGTTTTCAATTCAGAGGCACTTGACTCTAAAAAAAATCTCCTCATCTCTGAGCTTATGTTTTTAATGCCGTTGTGGGGCTATTCGTCGGAATTTCTTAGCTTCGCGAGCACGCTGAAGTCCTCCAGGGTGGTCGTGTCTCCGGTGATGGTTGTCCCTGCGGCAACTTGCTTGAGCAGACGGCGCATGATTTTTCCACTGCGGGTTTTGGGAAGGCCTTCGGCGAAGCGGATCTCATCGGGCTTGGCGATCGGGCCAATGGCGACCGCCACGTGCTTGCGCAGTTTTTCTGCCAAATCCTTGGTCGCCTGAACCCCGGTTTTCACCGTCACAAATGCGACGATCCCCTGTCCCTTGATTTCATCGGGACGTCCGACCACCGCGGCCTCGGCCACGGCCTCATGGGACACGAGCGCGCTTTCGACCTCGGCCGTGCCAAGGCGGTGACCCGCCACGTTCAACACGTCATCGATGCGGCCCACAATCCAGAAATATCCATCCTTGTCACGACGGGCTCCATCCCCGGTGAAGTAGCAGCCTTTCACCTCGCTCCAGTATTGTTTTTTGTAGCGGGCCTTGTCTCCATAGATTGTTCGCAACATGGAGGGCCATGGCGTGCGGATGACCAATTTGCCGCCCTCATTGGGTCCGACCTCCTTGCCATCATCATCGACGATGGCGGCATCAATTCCAAAAAATGGCAGGGTGGCCGTTCCGGGCTTGAGCGGAGTCGCTCCGGGGAAGGGGGTGATCATGTGGGCTCCGGTTTCTGTCTGCCACCAAGTGTCCACGATCGGGCAGCGGCCGGCACCAATTTTTTCGTGATACCACATCCACGCTTCGGGGTTGATGGGTTCACCCACCGTGCCGAGCAACCGCAGGGAGGAGAGGTCATGTTTCGCGGGCCATTCATTGCCCCACTTGATGAAGGCGCGGATGGCAGTGGGGGCCGTGTAGAGAATGGTGACACCATACTCGGCGACAATCTTCCAAAACCGGTCGGGCTCGGGCCAATTGGGGGCCCCTTCATACATGAGCACCGTGGCACCAGCGGCCAGCGGGCCATAGGTCAGATACGTGTGGCCGGTGATCCATCCCACATCCGCCGTGCACCAATAAACATCATCTTCGCGCAGGTCGAAGATGTATTTGGTGGTGGAGTTGGCTGCCGTGAGGTAGCCGCCCGTGGTGTGGAGGATGCTCTTGGGTTTTCCGGTCGAGCCGCTTGTGTAGAGGATGAAGAGCGGGTGTTCGCTGTCGAGGGCCTCGGCCGGGCAGTGGGCGCTCACGTATTCGGCTTCGCGGTGCCACCAGACATCACGGCCCTCTTGAATGTGAATGTCGATGTTCGTCCGCCGAAACACAATGACCTTGCGAACCGTCTTGTTCCCTTCCAACGCATGATCGACGTTTTGTTTCAGCGTCACGATCTGCCCACGGCGATAACCCCCATCGGCGGTGACCACGAGGGTGGCTCCGCTGTCCAGGATACGGTCCTTGATGCTCTCACTGCTGAACCCTCCAAACACCACATTGTGAATCGCCCCGATCCGCGCGCAGGCCAGCATCGCGACCGTGGCCTCCGGAATGAGTGGCATGTAAATCAAAATCCGGTCCCCCTTTTTGGCACCATTGCGTTTCAGAATATTGGCAAAAACACAAACCTCGCGGTGAAGTTGATGGTAGGTGATGGTCCGGCGCTCCCCGGGCTCACCCTCCCAAATGATGGCGGCCTTGTTGCGGCGGGCATTGGTCAGATGACGGTCCAGGCAATTTTCGCTGGCGTTGATTTTTCCGCCCACAAACCACTTGGCGAAGGGCGGATTCCAATCGAGGACCTTCGTCCACTTTTTTTGCCAGAGCAGGTCCGAGGCCTCGCCGGCCCAGAATTTGGCGGGGTTGCGGATCGAGGCCGCATGAAGCTTTTTGTATTCCGCCAAGGACCCGATCCGGGCTTTTTTGGAAAAATCTTTGGAGGGTTTGAAAACGCGTTTTTCGACGAGATGGGACTCGATGTTGTTGCTCATTGGGGTAGGGGTTAAAAATTGGGAACCTAGCCACCTTGAATCCGGAGTTCAATCTTTTTACGCGGGATTGGCAAAACGACGTCCTTGCAATACGGAGACGAAACCCGCATAATAAACGGTCAATTTATGAGCAAGACGTTGTTGGACAAAGTGTGGGCCGCGCATGCGGTGAGAGAGTTGCCGAATGGATCGACGCAACTCCTGATTGGCACCCACCTCATTCACGAAGTCACCAGCCCCCAGGCTTTCGGGATGCTCAAAGACCTCGGCCTGAAGGTCAAATTTCCAGATCGCACGTTCGCCACCGTGGATCATATTGTCCCCACCGACGAGCGCGAGGAACCATTTTCCGACGGGTTGGCCGATGACATGATCAAGGCCCTCCGCAAAAACTGCAAGGAGGCCGGCGTGAAATTTTTTGACCTCGCGAGTGGGCAGCAAGGAATTGTCCACATCGTTGGCCCGGAGCAGGGGATCACCCAACCCGGCACCACCATCGCCTGCGGCGACTCACACACCTCAACCCATGGCGCCTTCGGGGCCATCGCCTTCGGCATTGGAACCAGCCAGGTTCGCGACGTGCTGGCCACTCAAACCATGGCCATCCGCAAACCGAAGGTCCGCCGGATCAACGTGGACGGTAAACTCGCTCCCGGCGTTTATTCCAAAGACGTCATCCTTCACATCATCCGCAAACTCGGCGTGAATGGCGGCATTGGTTTTGCTTACGAATACGGCGGATCGACGTTCGATGGGTTCACCCAAGAGGAGCGAATGACGGTTTGTAACATGTCGATCGAGGGCGGAGCACGGGTCGGTTACGTGAACCCCGATCAAACCACCTTCGACTACCTCAAAGGGCGGCCCTATTCGCCCCAAGGTGCCGCATGGGATGAAGCCGTGGCTCGCTGGGCCTCGTTCGCTTCGGATCCCGACGCTGCCTACGATGACATTGTCAATTTTCGTGCCGAGGACATCGCGCCCACAGTCACTTGGGGGATCAATCCCGGCCAGGCCATTTTTATCCATGAAAACGTGCCGGTGCCTTCCGAGTTGCCAGAGAAAGACCGCAGCACCGCCGAAGAAGCCCTCGTTCACATGAAGCTCCAAGGTGGGCAACCCATCAAAGGCACACCGGTTGATGTCGTTTTTCTGGGGAGTTGCACGAATGCCCGCTTGAGCGATCTCACCGAGGTGGCCCGTTACCTGAAAGGCCGCAAGGTTGCGTCCAAGGTCAAGGCCATCGTGGTTCCCGGTTCCCAGGGAGTCGCCACCCTTGCCGAAAAAATGGGCCTCGCAGAAATTTTTCGGGAGGCCGGATTTGAATGGCGCGGGGCCGGGTGCTCGATGTGTCTTGGCATGAACCCCGACAAATTGGTGGGCGACCAACTCTGCGCCAGCTCCAGCAACCGCAACTTCAAAGGACGACAGGGCAGCCCCACAGGGCGAACGGTGCTTATGAGTCCCCTGATGGTTGCCGCGGCCGCCATCACCGGCGAAATCGCCGATGCCCGCGAAGTCTTCACCGTGAATTAAAAAACTTATGCCTCTCGACAAAATCACCCAAGTCACCGGACGTGGCGTTTATGTGCCCGGCGATGACACCGACACCGACCGTATCATCCCTGCACGTTTTATGAAATGTGTGACCTTCGATGGACTCGGCGAATTCACCTACTACGACGAACGCCGCGCCGAGGACGGTTCCGAAAAAAACCATCCCCTCAACGATCCCCGCTTTCTTGGGGCCCGGTTCCTGTTTTCGGGCTCCAATTTCGGATGTGGCAGTTCCCGCGAGCATGCCCCCCAAGCCCTCTACCGCTTTGGTTTCCGGGCCGTGATCGCCGAGAGCTTCGCGGAAATCTTCTTTGGCAATTCCACCACCCTTGGCATGCCCTGTGCGGTGATGTCCGGAGCCGACATTCGCTCGGTCGCCGCTCTCATTGAGGCCGATCCCGCCGCACTCATCACCTTGGATCTTTTGGAAAGCAAACTCTCGATCGCTGACATGGATTTTCCCGCATCGCTCCCCGAGCACGCCCGCGAGGCCCTCATCAGTGGCAAATGGGACGCCATCGCCGATCTCTTGGAAGGCCTGCCCGATGTGGACCGCGTGGCCTCGGGACTGGCCTACTTCGGACGCTGACTTCAACTTCAGACCGCTTGTTATTTTGGCGGCATCGGGATAGGTGGAAGGATGTTCTTGAAAAATCTCAGCCTGTTTTTGGCGTTGCGTTACCTGAAGCCGAAGCGGACGTTTCTTTCCATCATCACCCTGATTTCGATTGTGGGCGTGATGCTCGGCGTGATGGTGCTGATTCTTGTGATTTCTGTGATGACGGGATTTGAGCAGGAACTTCAGGAGAAGGTCATTGGTTTTGACGCCCATCTGGTGATTGGCAACGGGAGTGTCTTGCGGGACTGGGAGACCGTGGCGGAAGACGTTGGCGCGGTGGCCGATGTGGTGGGCGTGGCGCCCTTCGTGCAGGGGCCGGTGTTGGTGCAGTTTGAGGACAAACGGATGGCACCAAAAATCCGGGGCATCGATGCCGGGATGGAGCAAGGGGTGATTGATATCCGCAAATTTATCGTGGCAGGCGAATATGATTTGGAGGGGGACAAAACCATTCTGGGATCCGAGCTGGCCGGGATTTTGGGGGCTTCCATCGGTGACAAGGTCACGATCTTTTCGCCGGGCAACATCAACAACGTCCTCGAGGAGTTGGAACGATTGGAGGCCGATGGCACCACTCCGAGCGCACCGGACCTCAAACAAATGCTGCTGCCCATGGAGTTGGAGGTTTCCGGAATTTTTGAAAGTGGGCGGTATCTCTATGACAGCGAATTTTTGTTGGTGCCCCTGCACATCGGTCAGGAAATCTACAACCTCGGCCCGGATGTCCACGGACTGGCCGTCAAAACCAAGGACCCCTTCGAAGCGTTCAGAATCAAAGAGGAAATGAATGCGCTTTTAACACCCCCCACCGTCGCTCTCACATGGATCGACCTCAACAAACAACTCTTCGACGCGATCCGCATGGAACGTCATGTCATGTTTTTTATCCTCATGTTCATCATCCTGGTGGCCGCTTTCGGCATCATGAACACCTTGATCACGGTCACGGTTCAAAAAACCCGGGAGATAGGTATTCTCAAGGCCCTCGGAGCCAGAACGCCGCAGATCGTGGGAGTCTTTTTTGCCCAGGGCATTGTCGTCGGGGTTTTTGGAACGGTCGCCGGACTGCTCTCGGGCATCGCCCTGGTCCAATACCGGAATCAAGTGAGTGACTGGCTGGCGAACAC
>JBBECL010000245.1:0-2840 GCA_040881805.1 Terrimicrobiaceae bacterium
ATCTGGAAAAACCTACCACCTCCACGTGTCGAAGACACCGACGGGGAAAGAGAAATTCTTTCTTTCGACAAAAACCGATGGTGTCCAAGCACTTGTCTGACGCCACGCAAACGCTGCGGCGGATTCGAGCCAAACGAAAAATTCCTTCCCAGGCATGGCTCGGGTTTACGCGCTCTTGGCCTCGTGATGAGCGGGCCTCTGTGCGCCGGGCAGAGGTTATTGCCGGAAGAGCGCTGCGGTGGATTCCCAATCCAGGCAGGCATCGGTGACCGAGACCCCATACTTCAGTTGGGCGGGGTCGGTGCCCGTGGGTTGGCATCCGTGGTGGATGTTGCTTTCCAACATGGCTCCAATAATTTCCCGGCGGCCTTCGGCACGCTGCGCAAGAATGCTTTCCCAAACTTCCGGTTGTTTGAGAGGGTCTTTGCCGGAATTGGCATGACTGCAATCAATCATCAGCGAGGGGTGCAAGCCGGCTTTTGACAGCGTGGCGCAGGCCTCGGCCACATGGGTTGGCGAATAATTGGGGCCATTGCGTCCGCCGCGAAGCACCACGTGATTGTCCGGGTTTCCGGTGGTTTTGATGACGCTTGTCGAGCCATCTTGGTCAATGCCCAGAAAGCTGTGGGGCGAGCGGGCACTTCTCATGGCATCAATCGCCACTTGCACGCCGCCATCGGTTCCATTTTTGAAACCGACGGGCATCGAAAGCCCGCTGGCCATTTCCCGGTGGGTTTGGGATTCGGTCGTTCGTGCTCCAATGGCCGCCCAAGTGATCAGGTCTGCGAGGTATTGGGGAATGATGGGATCCAGAAACTCGGTGGCCGTTGGCAGCCCCATGCCTGCAAATTCCAAAAGGAGCTCACGAGCCACGCCGACCCCGTAAGCCAGGTCGCAGGAGTCGTCCATTTTTGGATCATTGATCAACCCCTTCCAACCCACCGTCGTCCGGGGTTTCTCAAAATAAACCCGCATCACCACGAAGTAACGGTCGGAGACCTCCGTGGCCAGGGCGGCAAGGCGCTGCGCATAATCGAGGGCGGCGGAGGGGTCATGGATCGAGCACGGGCCCACAACCACCAACAACCGGTCGTCTTCTCCACTCAAAATCGCGCGGGCTTGGCGGCGGCCGGCTTGCACGGTTTCCACCTCCCGACTCCCGGCAGGAAGGTGCTCTTTAATCTGGGCCGGGGTGATGAGACGCGTGACGCCGCGGACGCGCAGATTTTCCAGGGGAACCGCGCTGCCAGCATTCGTTGCAGGCTCGGAAGTGGTCAAGGATGTCATAGGTATGACTGAATTCTATCGCATGAAGGGCCAATGACCGCAAGCCTGCGGAGATCAGATGCCTCTTGGCCTGCATCGAAGATCCTGTCATTTTGCGGGCTTGAAAGCGACGTTGTTATCCATTTTTTGCCAATCGGCCCTCCTCTCCGGGCTGGCATTCATCGTGGGGGGATGTGTTGCTTTCGCGCCGGTCAAGGATCAGGTGGAGAATGCCCCCGCATCAGCATCCACCGAAGCCCCGGAGTTTTCCACACCCCGGCATGTGTCAGCCGCGCAATTGCAGAGAACCATCATGGATTTCTCGGATCACTATGTCTCCGCGCTGTGGGTGGCCCTGGATGAATATATCGGCACGGAGACGGACGCTGCCAAACGCACCAATGCCCAGAAGTGGAAGGTGATGTTGGGGGCCACCTCGATGACCATTGCGGGATCCCAGGACCCGCGGGCCGGGCTGCTGGACATGGCCGTTTTTATTTCGGCCGGCAAATGGGCCTTGGACAATCATTGGATCCCCGGTGTGTTTGGTGAGCGGGCGGCCCCGTTGCGTGCTGTTTACCGTGAGATGGACAAAAAGATTTGGGAGGAGGTGGGGAACGTGCTCACTCCGGCGCAGCAATCCGACTTGCGGAGCCTGATCAACGCATGGGTCGCCTCGGATCCGCCCCGCAACCAGCTTCTTGATGTGCGGCTTCGCAACTTGGAGGGTGTGGTTCTCAGCGATTTTGCCGAACAGCGCTCCGCGCGGGGCTTGATGGCCAGCATTCAGCGCCTGCTGGGAAAAGTGGACCAGTCCCTCCTCTACGGGGAGCGGATGATATTTTACATGGAGCGTGTGCCGCGGATCTTGACGCAACAATCCGACCTGACCATTGACCGCGTGGCGGAGCGTTTTCCGATTGCCACGATCAACCCCGACTTCAGCGGTCTCGCCGACATGGCGGCCAACCTGCCCCAGCACGTCAGTGATGTCCTGCAAGACCAGGAAGGCCTGATCAATCAATCCTTGCCGGAGGTTCGGAAATCCCTCGAAAGCGCGGAACGGATCACCCTCTCCCTTCAGGAAACGTTCGACTCGGTCAATTCCCTGGCCGCAAAAATTGAAGCCCTGCCTTTCGAAAGCGGGGACTACGCCACGGCCTGGGAGCAAACATCGAGCACCCTGACCAAGCTCGACAGCCTGGTGCAAGGGCTCAATGACTTGCTCGACGGGGCTGCCGTGAGCGGACCGCAGGCGGGTCAATTGGCACAAGCGCTGGATGCTCAAACAGACCGGATCCTGGACAAAGCCTTTCAGCGCGGTCTCATTTTGATCGGCGTCTTTTTTGGCGGGGTTTTGATTTGCCTGGTTGCGGCAAAGTTGCTTTTTCGCAGAAAGATATCTCCACCACCATCATCAAGTTCTTAAGCGATCAAGGAGCGCGGAGTGTCTTCGGGTGGATTGTCCATTGCGCACGGCGAGGGAAAGCGCCTTCTTTTGGCCCACAATCACCACAAAACGTTTGCCCCGCGTGAGTCCGGTGTAAATCAGGTTTCTTTGGAGCAAAAGAAAA
>JBBECL010000246.1:0-2834 GCA_040881805.1 Terrimicrobiaceae bacterium
CCCTGCCACAACCTTGTTGAAGCTGGCTGAGGAGACGGACGCGGAAGCCATCACTTTGAACCGCGACCCTGACCCCCATGGGCGCAAGGTTGAGGAACAACTCGCGGCGAAGGCCGGTCGGGTGGAGGTCCTCACATTCAAGGACGCGTGTCTTCACGAACGCGACGAAGTCCTCACAGCCAACCAGACACCCTTCCGCGTTTTCACGCCCTACTCCAGAGCTTGGAACAAACTTCCCAAAGCGACTCCGCATCCCAAGATCAAAACTCTCAACTCCCCGAAACTCCCTGGTGAAGAATTGCCAACCCTTGCCGACTGGAACTTGAAGCCCGAGGGCCGGATCGTGGCCTCCGGAGAAAAGGCCGCCCGTGAACGATTAAAACATTTTCTGCAACATGGCCTGGCCCGTTACGGAGACCACCGGAATTTCCCGGCCGGCGAGTCCACGTCCGGCCTTTCCCAAGATCTTCGCTTTGGTTTGCTTTCGATCAGGGAAGTGTTTGCAAAAACATCGGAGGCTGCGGCCTCCCTTCCCCACGCCGGAAGGGCCAGTGCAGAGAAGTTTCTGAGCGAACTCATTTGGCGGGAATTCTATATGAACATTTTGTGGCACTACCCCGAGGTGATGGAGCATGAGTTCAATGCCAAATACCGGGGGATGTCCTGGCCGGGAAAACTCGCCGACTTTGAGCGCTGGTGTCAGGGCGAAACAGGATTCCCCATAGTGGATGCCGCCATGCGTCAACTCAATGCCACGGGCACGATGCACAACCGCACCCGCATGATCACGGCCATGTTTCTCACCAAGGACCTCCACCTCGACTGGCGGCTCGGCGAATCCTACTTCATGCAAAAACTCGTGGATGGGGAAATCGCCAGCAACAACGGCGGTTGGCAGTGGAGCGCAGGCACGGGAGCAGACGCCGCCCCCTACTTCCGCATCCAAAACCCGTGGACACAAACCCTCCGTTATGATCCCGAAGGAGCCTATATCAAAAAATGGATTCCCGAACTGCGGGATATCCCGGCCAAAAAACTGAGCGAACCCCCTCCCCCGGGTCTCAAACTCCACCCCTCCTACCCATCGCCCATCGTGGATCACTCCAAGGCCCGCGACATCACGCTCCAGCTGTTCAAGGATTTTATTTGAAAGGGATACCATGACCTGCATCAGTTTGCGGGATGTTCTGAGGAAATCACCTTGAGTCCCGCAAGGGCCGCGACTCGCTACAAGGCCGCTACCATTACCACCGACCACATCTGCTCTCACTTCACGAAATCAGCCCGCATCCTCCCACTCACCACGCTGGCCGGGATTCTCAAGGTCTGACCCGAATGGCACGAAATTAAGAAGCTGTGAAATAATTAGGATAAGGCGTGTTTGGGATGCTGCCCCTTCAGACGGATGGCATTCGGAATTTCAATTTCGTGGAAACGGGAAAAAGCCACGGGCGTTCCAATCGTGCAAAGAATTTTGTCGGCTTCGGTGGAGTTCGGCTCCTCAATGTCGCTTTTTACAAAAACTCCGCTGTCAACATAGGTGCCTTTCAAGTGTCCCCCCGATCGTAGTCCAGCACATCCTGAACATCGGCGGTTGTCGGGCCATCGGGAAAAATGCGCTGACGCCACGCCGCCCGGTCATGCCAGGCAGGTGCCGATTTATTGGAAAACGCAACGTTTACCCTGCCCCGCATTTTTCATCACACTCGGGCTGGACAAGGAGTGCGGATGTCTTTATCACAGTTCTCTGTGTCCGACCCATCCCCCAAAGATCTGACCCCCGAGTCCTCGTCGCCGACTGATATCGCGCCGCTTGGCCGGGACGGTTTAAAACCCTCCCACGAGCGCACCGCTATCGAAGAAGCAGGCACCGAGCCATGGCAGGCCATTGCCGATGACCCCGCGTTCAAAGCCCTGCTGATCGCCAAGGCAAAGTTCGTTGTTCCGATGACGATCTTTTTTGTGATCTACTATTTCACCCTGCCGGTGCTGGTGGGGTGGTTTCCTGAGATGATGTCCCGCGAGGTGTGGGGTTCTGTCAATTGGGCCTACCTTTTTGCGCTGTCCCAATTTTTTATGGCCTGGATTGTGGCTTTCTTTTACGTGGCAGCTGCCGTGGGCTGGGACAAACGGGTTTCCGAGATTCTTGGGAGGTTTGGACGATGACAATCTTTCTGGCGCAATCGGGCGGGCTTCCCGGCGGGACGGCCCTCTGGATGTTTCTGGCATTTGTGGCGGCCACGTTGGTGATCACTTACTTCAGCGCAAAAAAATCATCGGGCTCGAGCGCCTATTTTGCCGCAGGCCGGCGGATCACGGGTTGGCAGAATGGGTTGGCGGTTGCCGGCGATTATATGAGCGCGGCCAGCTTTCTTGGGATCGCGGGCATGATTGCTTTGAATGGTTATGACGGCTTCATGTATTCGGTCGGATTTCTGGTGGCCTATCTGACCGTGCTGCTCATCGTTGCCGAACCCCTGCGGAATGCCGGCAAATACACGATGGCCGACATTTTGGCCTACCGCCTTCGCCCGCGTCCGGTGCGGGCTGCGGCCTCCTTGAGCACTCTCACGGTTTCGATTTTTTACATGATCGCCCAAATGGTGGGGGCCGGGACATTGGTTCGTCAGTTGATCCCCGGCGTCTCCTATGAGGTGGCGGTGGTCAGTGTTGGCATCCTGATGGTGGTTTACGTGGTGTTTGGGGGCATGCTGGCAACGACCTGGGTGCAAATCATCAAGGCGATTTTGCTCATGACCGGGAGTCTCCTGCTCAGCATCTTGGTGATGGCCAAGTTCAATTTCGACATCGGCCAATTTTTTGATTCCCTGAAG
>JBBECL010000247.1:0-7178 GCA_040881805.1 Terrimicrobiaceae bacterium
CATGGGCGTCTCGCCCGTGTGCGGCACGTTTGTGTGGCTTCGAGGTTCAATCTCCCAACGGGCGAGACGCCCGTTCCCCCTGTGGTTTGCACTTTTCGATGCGCCCTCGCACCTTCGCGTCCAAGGATTACTCATCCAGCGTTTTGCAGGAGGGGCCGGAGGTATTTCGGTGACACGCAACGAGCCCGGGTCCAACCACATCACGATCTCAAACAACGAAATCCGGTTTGTGAGTGGACATGCCGGCGCGGGGTTGAACTTCTGTGACAATGTCACCGTGGAGAATTGTTACATCCACCACTGTCCCGCATGGACCACCGCGGTCTTCATCAGCCGCGTGAACGATTTCGTGGTGCGCAACTGCCGACTCGACAAAAACTCCGGCAGCGGGGTCCGTCACTACGAAGCCAAACGTGGCAAGATCCATGACAACGTCATCCTCAACCACTACGGCATGCACTCCAGCACGATCAATGTTTACGAAGGCTGCGAAGACATCACCATCGAGCGCAACCACATGCACAATGTGATTGCCATCAATCGCAACGCCGAAAACCTTGTGATCCGGCAGAACGTGGTGGACAGCCAATGCCGCTTCTAGTGTGCTGATCGCTAAATACCTATACATTTGTTGCGATCAGCACACCAGGCCCTCAGGTCAGTCCATACTCGGTCCAATCGACGCCCTGCATGTCCCCGGTCTTCAGGAACTGGGCATGCATGGCGAAGGCGGCCCCCAGAGACTGGGGGACGTGGCCGTCTTTGACGGCTTCGAAGTAGTCGTGAAGCGTGTCACGGAATTGGGGGTGCGCACAATTGTCCACGATGAGCGCGGCGCGTTCATGCGGGGTTTTGGCCCGCAGATCGGCGACACCCTGTTCCGTGACCACGACTTGCACGGAGTGTTCACTGTGGTCCATGTGGCTGACCAACGGAACGATGGGACTGATTTTTCCGCCTTTGGCGAGGGACGGGCAGGTGAAGATGGAGATGTAACCATTCCTTGTGAAATCTCCCGACCCCCCGATGCCATTCATCATGGAAGATCCCATCACGTGGGTGGAGTTCACATTTCCAAAAAGGTCCACCTCGATCGCCGTGTTGATCGTGATGATGCCGAGCCGACGGACCATCTCGGGATTGTTTGTGATTTCTTGGGGACGCAGGAGGATTCGGGATTTGAAGAAATCCAGATCATCGTAAACCTCTTTGAGCACATCAGGGCTGAGCGTGAGCGAGGTGCCGGTCGCGAAGCGGCACTTGCCACTTCGGATCAGGGTAATCACGGAATCCTGGATCACTTCGGAAAACATTTCAAAGGCGGGGATGTCGGGGTGTTCGCCAATGGCGGCCAGCACGGCATTGGCAATATTCCCCACGCCGGACTGGAGCGGAAGAAATTCCTTCGGAATGCGGCCTGCCCGGATTTCTGCCGCCAAAAACTCTGCCACATTTTCTCCGATTTTTTGTGTGGTGGCATCGGCGGGGCTGAATCCCCCGGATTCATCCGGCAGATGGGTTTCCACGACTCCCACAATCTTGGAGGGGTCCACCTGAATGTGGGGCGTGCCGATACGGTCAGAGCAATTCAACAAGGGAATGGGCAAACGATGCGGGGGATCGGCTGGCTCGTAAATATCATGCAGCCCGGCCAAAGAGGGGGGATGGAAGCGATTGAGCTCAACGAGGATTTTTTTGGCCGTCCCACAAAAGGTGGGGCTTGCTCCCACGGAGGTCGTCGGAATGATTTTCCCATCCGCTGTGATGTCGGCGGCCTCGACAATGCACCAGTCAAGTTCCCCCAAAAATCCGTAGCGAACCGACTGCGGCAAGGTGGAAAGGTGCATGTCGAAAAATCGGGTTTGCCCGGAATTGATCGCTTTTCTCAGGTATTTGTTCGACTGATAGGGTGTTCTCCATGAGATGGCGTCGGCCCGCGCGAGGCGGCCATCCAACGAGTCACCGGTGGAGGCCCCGGTCACGACCCCCACCTTGAAGGTTCGTCCCTCGGCATGTTCTTTTTCGGCGCGATCCGCCAGGGCAGAAGGGATCGCTTTGGCGGCACCGGCGGGCGTGAATCCACTGAAACCGATGGCGTCACCATCGTTGATCAGGGCTGCGGCTTCTTGGGCGGAGAGAATTGGGAATGACATAATTTGGATCAACTAAATTTCCATGAGTTTTTCGATGTGAGGATGGGGGATGATTTGTTCTCCGGCTCCCATGACTTCGATCTGAAGATTTCCCGCAGGGTCAAGACCAAGGAAAACCCCGGTCACGGGGGATTTCTGGTCATGCAATTGCAGGCGCACGGGATGTGGCAGCCAATGATCGTTGAGAGACTGGATCACGCGGGGTAATCCCCGTGCGGGGAGATCGGCGTGGGCCTCGGCAATGGCATCCAGGCACAACACCAGGAGTTCCATGAGCGAGGGAGGACTTTCCAAAACATCGCTCAGGCGGGTTGCGGTCAACTTCAAGGAGGGGACGGAGTCCCATGGTTGGTTTTGGAGGTTGATGCCAAGTCCGACCGTCAGCGTGCCGCGGGTTCCCTGCTCGATCAGCAGTCCGCCCAGCTTTTTGGGGCCGGCCATAAGATCATTCGGCCACCGGAGGCGGGCATTCGGGACGTTGAGTGTCTCAAGCATGCGGAGAAGGTGAAGTCCCACCGCCAGGGAGAAGCCGCCCCACACGGAGAGGTTTCCTTCAGCCGGCACAACCGCCGAAAGCCAGAGTCCTCCCTGCTCCGAACAAAACGTGCGGCCAAAGCGCCCGCGCCCATCGGTTTGTTGAGTCGTGATCACCGCCGACCAAGCGGGAAGACCGGCTGCCAGGTCATTCGTGGAAGCCACCACCTCATGGGTCTGGACCCTCCACCCTGCGGCACCAGCCACAAACATTTTTGCAAGAGGTTCAGTGTTTTCCAAAACGGGAGCTATTTGAGAGTTGCGATGTAGTAGCCGGCAATCACCGCGGTCCCAATCACCCCGGCCACATTGGGGCCCATGGCGTGCATGAGAAGGAAGTTCGTCGGATCGGCGCGTTGCCCCTCGACTTGGGAAACCCGCGCCGCCATGGGCACGGCCGACACGCCGGCGGAACCGATGAGAGGATTGATTTTTTCAGGAAGAAACAGGTTCAGAATTTTTGCCATGATCACTCCCGATGCGGTGGAAACACCGAAAGCCACAACTCCCAAACTCAGGATCATAAGTGTTTCCGGTTTGAGAAAGCGCTCTCCGGTCATGGTGATCCCCACCGAGGTTCCCAGAAAAATGGTGATCACATTGATGATTTCATTCTGGGAGGCTTTGACAAGGCGGTCGGTCACACCGCACTCGCGGAAGAAGTTGCCGAGCATAAGCATTCCAATCAGGGAAGCCGCCGCAGGAACCAACAAGATACAAAAGACGGTGACGACCAGGGCAAAGACGAGTTTTTCGAACTTGCTGACCTTGCGCATGGATTTCATTCGAATCAGCCGCTCGGGCATCGTCGTGAGCGCCCGCATGATGGGGGGTTGTATCAATGGCACAAGGGCCATGTAACTGTAGGCAGCCACGGCAATGGCCGGCAACAAATGCGGGGCCAGCTTGGCGGAAAGAAAAATGGCGGTCGGGCCGTCGGCACCGCCGATGATGGCAATCGAGGCGCTTTCCCCTGCGGAAAATCCCAGAAGGGTGGCCGCAAGAAAGGTCATGGCAACTCCCAGTTGGGCGGCCGCTCCCAAAAGGAGGGTGATCGGTCTGGCCAGCAAGGGGCCAAAATCGGTGAGGGCTCCCACGCCGAGAAAGATCAAGGGAGGAAAGATTTCCCACTCAATCCCCCGGGAAATGTAATAATACAGACCGCCGGGTTCTTTGCTGAAAATGGTGGCCAACTTCTGGCCAATCTGAAGACGTTCGCCGGGTTGGATGGTCAACTCCGTGATCTGACCGTGGGTGTGGGAACGAAACTCAATGGGTTCCGGCTTTTCCGGGTCATCACTTTGCAGGGTGGCCAACACATCCCCGTTTTTGACCATCGCCCCCGGTGCCACATGCCATTCCACAAGGCTCCCGCTGATGGCGCTCAACAAGGGGCCGGGCGGCTCATCGGTCAGCGAAGGGGCGGGCAGATTTGCCAACAAGGCTCCAAACGCGATGGGAACCAAAAGCAAGGGCTCGAATCCCTTATAAACCGCAAGGTAAAAAAGAACCAAGCAGACCCCCCACATCACCGGCATTTGCCAGGTGATTTCAGGAAACCCGGTGAGCGTGAAAAAATCCAAAAAGTCTTTGAGCATCGGGAATGATCAGCGGAAGCTGTGGGATTGGAAAATCTGGCGCCGCCCCTCCACCGACCACGCGTGTAATTGAGGATTGGGCACCGAATCCACGTGGAGAATCCGGTGGGGAGATTTGAGGGAGACATGGACGGCGGCGGCAATGACAGCCCGGATTTCCGGCGAAATCCCCTCGGCAATCACGACAGCAGGCGCTTCGGGGGCCTCCGGCTCGGGCTTTTTCGCCTTGGGCACAAAAGAAAGACCCCGTGCCACCACGGTGACAAGAAACGCCAGAACGCACAAAGACGTGATGACGATCAGAATCCCCACCGTTTGGTATTGGAGATTGGTGAAAAACTCCAGGCGGCCGTTCACCGATTCCGTGGCGACTGGGAGAAGCCCGTTCATTGCACCGAGACGAGCGTCTGACCTTCTTCCACGGAATCCCCTTCCTTCGCAAGGATCGCTTTCACGACTCCTGCCGCCGGTGCCACAACGAAGGTGTTCATTTTCATGGCCTCTAGAATGATGAGTGTCGCACCGGCTTCGAAGGAATCACCGACCGCACACTGGATCGTGACCACCTTGCCGGAAAGGGGGCTGGTGATATCTCCCGGAGCAGCTGCGGGGATTTGCGACGGGGCCGGTGGCGCGGCAGGGGCTGGTGCCGATGTCTGGACGGGTGCGGCAACGCTGCGGGGAGCCGTGGGAGCCGGGGCGCTGCCGCCATCCAGTTCCTCAACAACCACATCGTAAGCTTTGCCATCAACGGTGACTCTTAGTTTTTTCATGAATTTGATTTTCTGGAATTGTGTGACATCAAACAATCACAATCAGAGGGGGATATTGCCATGCTTTTTGGGCGGGCGGGTTTCGCGTTTGGATAAGGTGTTTCTGAGAGCCATGGCAACCACCGCACGGGTCTGCGAGGGTTCGATGACATCGGTGATCATGCCCTTGCTGGCGGCTTGGTATGGCGAAGCGAAGGTGCTTCGGTAGTCGGCGATAAGTTGTGGTTCCGAGGCGGGGTCTTTGTCAATTTCCCGTTTGTAGAGAATCTTGACCGCCCCCTCGGCTCCCATCACCGCAATCTCTGCCGTCGGCCAGGCATAAACAAAATCCGCACCCAAATCCTGGCTGCACATGGCGAGATAGGCGCCACCATAAGCTTTGCGGAGGATGACCGTGATTTTGGGAACCGTGGCGGCCCCGTAGGCAAAGAGCATTTTTGCGCCATGACGGATGATCCCGCCCCTTTCTTGTTGAAGCCCCGGCATAAAGCCCGGCACATCCACCAAGGTCACCAGGGGAATATTGAAGATATTGCAAAAGCGGATGAATCGCGCGCCCTTGTCCGAGGAATCGATGTCCAATGTGCCGGCCTTGACGGCTGGCTGGTTGGCGATAATTCCAACCACAATCCCCTGGATCCGCCCAAAACCCACCACCAGGCTCTTGGCCCAGTCCTGCTGGACTTCAAGAAAATCTTTGTGATCCACCAGTCGCTCAATCACCGCATGCACATCATAACCCGCTTTGCTTTCCTCGGGAATCACCGCATTCATTCCGGAATCGGACGACAAATCCAAGGGCACGGCGAGATCGTGCGGAGGATCCATGATGTTATTCGAGGGAATGAAGGAGAGCAGCTTTTTGACCAACTCAATGGCGTGGGCATCATTGTCCGCCACAAAGTGAATATTCCCGCTGATGCTCGCATGAGCGGTGGCTCCCCCCACCTCTTCCATGGTGCATTTCTGGCCGGTGGCTGCCTGGATCACGTCCGGCCCGCAGATGAACATATTTGCGCTGCCTTTGACCATGATGAGAAAATCGGTCAGAGCCGGCGAATACGCCGCTCCACCAGCGCAGGGACCGGCGATGACCGCAATTTGGGGAACAACACCGGAGAGGTAAACATTTTTGAAAAAGACCTTCCCGTAACCCGAAAGAGATTCGACGCCTTCTTGAATGCGTGCTCCACCCGAGTCGTTGAAACTCACCACCGGCATTCCCGACCGCAGGGCGTAGTCCATCACATCCACAATCTTTTGGGCATGGATGGCGCCCAGGGACCCACCGGCGACGGTGAAATCCTGACTGAATGCCGCCACCGGCCTGCCGTCCACGAGTCCGGTTCCCGTCACCACGGCATCCGCCGGCAGGACTTTTTTGTCCATGCCAAAGTTTCGGTTGCTGTGATGCGCATGCATCCCGAATTCCAGGAACGTTCCGGGCTGATACATGGTGTCCAGCCGGTCCCTCGCCGTCATCAGCCCCTTTTTCCGACGGGCCTCCAATTTGTCATCGCCTCCTCCCGCGAGGATCGTCTTGCGCCGTTCGCGGAGGTCTTTCAGTAAGTGTTTCGAGATCGCCATAAAATTCAGGAAGTGTGGGGTTGGTTGTTTTGACAGAATTCTGTGAGCACACCCTGGGTGCTCTTGGGATGAAGAAAGGCGACGAGCTTGCCACCAGCTCCCTCAATGGGAACCTCATGGATCAATCGCACCCCCTCACTTTTGGCTTGTGCCAATTGTCCCGTGATGTCGCTGCTGCGAAAAGCCACGTGATGGATCCCCTCCCCGCGGTCAGCCAAAAATTTGGCAATCGGGCTGTCCTCGGCCGTGGGCTCCAAAAGCTCCAGGTGCACTCCTCCCACATCAAAAAATGCCGTGCGAACTTTCTGGGAAGGAACGTCCTCAACCCGCTCACATGTCAAGCCAAGGACCTTTTCGTAATAGGGTAATGCCGCATCAAGGGATCGGACCGCAATTCCCAAATGATCAATCTGTTGTAATGTTGGTTTCATTCGTCAGATATTAGTTTTTCTTATATTTGCAAAACTGGCAAGATTTATTTTCTTTTGGCAGGAATTTTCTGCTTCGTCACGTTGCAATGCAAGCCTGCGGCA
>JBBECL010000247.1:7278-9759 GCA_040881805.1 Terrimicrobiaceae bacterium
AGCCTGCGGCATGAGATCGCACCTGATTGGCACCAGGGCTTGCGCCGGGGGGCGGGTTTAACACAGTATATCGGTTTGCATGTCTGAACTCACAAAAGCATATGAACCGGCGGTCGTGGAGGACCGTCTTTACCAATGGTGGACGGAAAGCGGATTTTTTGCGGCCGAACCCACGTCGCCGAAGCCCGGATTTTCGATTGTCATTCCGCCCCCCAATGTCACAGGGGTCCTGACACTCGGGCATGTGTTGAACAACACGATTCAGGACATCCTGGCGCGGCGGGCGAGGCAACAGGGGTTCGAAGTGCTGTGGCTCCCGGGCACGGATCACGCCGGCATTGCGACGCAGACAGTGGTGGAGCGTCAGTTGAAAAAAGAAAAGAAGCTGACGCGTCATGATGTGGGACGCGAGGATTTTCTGAAGCTCGTTTGGGAGTGGAAGGAGAAGCACGGGGGCATCATTATCAATCAGCTCAAAAAGCTGGGGTGTTCGTGCGACTGGGCGCGGGAACGGTTCACGATGGATGAGGCGTATGCCCGGAAGGTGCAGGAAGTGTTTGTGGATCTTTACGGGAAGGGCCTGATTTACCGGGGGAAGCGCATGGTGAATTGGTGTCCGGTTTCCCGAACGGCGCTATCGGATGAAGAGGTGATTCCCAAACCGCAAAAAGGATTTTTGTATTATTTTCAGGTGGAGGTCATCGAGGAGCCCGGGACCTTTTTGGAAATTGCCACCACCCGCCCGGAGACAATCATGGGCGATGCGGCCCTTGCGGTGAATCCGAACGATCCACGCTATGCCAAATATATTGGCAAACAGGTGTTGCGTCCCCTCCCCCCGGATGAGCGCACCCCGATCCCCATCGTGGGTGATGAGGCGGTGGATTTTGAATTTGGAACCGGGGTGCTCAAAGTGACACCGGCCCATGACAAGGCGGATTACGAGATCGGGCAGCGTCACAACCTTCCCGTGATCGATATTATGAATCCTGATGGGACCCTGAATGATTTGGCGGGAGAGGGTTTTGCGGGATTGGACCGTTTTGAGGCGAGGGTCGAGGCGGTGGAGCGGTTGAAGGAACTCGGTCTGTTGACCCGCGAGGAGCCATATGAAAACACGGTGGGGTTCAGCGAGCGGGCGGATGTACCGGTCGAGCCCCGCTTGAGTGAGCAGTGGTTCCTGAAATATCCGAAGACGGCGGAGGCCCGGGCGGCCGTGAAAGACGGGCTGATTCGATTTTTCCCCGACCGCTGGGAGAAGGTTTATGATCATTGGTTGGAGAACATTCAGGATTGGTGCATCAGCCGTCAGTTGTGGTGGGGGCACCGGATTCCGGTGTGGACGCTCGCAGAGGATGGCGAGACCAGCCGGGTGAAATGTCAGATCGCATGTCCCGGGGAGGGATGGGTTCAGGATTCCGATGTGCTGGACACATGGTTTTCTTCCTGGCTTTGGGCCCATGAGACCATGGATGCCGCCACCTTCGCGAAATTTTATCCCACGTCCGTGTTGGTGACCGGGCCGGACATCATCTTTTTTTGGGTGGCGCGTATGATCATGGCCGGCTTGGAATACACGGGGGACGTGCCTTTCCGCGAGGTGGTGTTTACCGGAATCATCCGTGACAAGCAGGGCCGCAAGATGTCGAAGTCGTTGGGCAATTCCCCCGACCCCCTGGACCTGATTGCCAAGTTCGGGGCCGACGGGTTGCGGTTCGGTCTTCTGCGCATCGCGCCCCAGGGCCAGGATATCCGCTTCGATGAGAACCAAATTGTGGAGGGCCGCAATTTTTGCAACAAGCTCTGGAATGCCTGCCGCTTCCGCACGATGCAAGGGCCGCTGGATCCGAATGCTTCGCCCGGAGACCACGTTCTGCCACGGTTTTGTGCCGACATGCTGGGCCGCTTGGATGCGACTCTCCGCAAAGTGGATGAGGCCTATACGGGGCATCGTTTCAGCGAAGTGGCCCAGGCTTTGTACGACTTTGTTTGGGGGGATTTTTGTGACCGGTTTATCGAGACCGCCAAGGCCGACTTCTTTGGCGGGGGCGGGCCACGTCGGGAAGCGACACTGGCCGCCATGGATTTTGCCATCTCGCGAATTCTGCGACTGCTTCATCCATTCACGCCTTTTGTGACCGAAGAACTTTGGCAGGGGCTGGGTTTTGGTGAGGGAGACAGCATCCAATTCGCCCCCTGGCCGACAGTGGCGGGCTTTGCGATTTTGCCCGAATGTGAAGATGCCTTTGCGGCGTTGTCCGCCGCCCGAACCGCACGCTCGAATTACAATATCCCCTCGAATCAAAAGCTGAGATGGCAACTTCAAGTGTCCCAAGATTGGGTGCTGGGAGAATTGACGCCACTGGCCTCGTTGCTGAATGCCAGGGAGATCGAAGTCGTGACAGCCCCGCCCGCCGAACTGTCGGCGACGGTGCCCACCGCGATTGGAACATTTTACCTGCCGCTGGGAGGGCTCGTGGA
>JBBECL010000247.1:9769-18333 GCA_040881805.1 Terrimicrobiaceae bacterium
GAGGCTCGAAGGGGAGATCAAAAAAGTTGAGCTGGAGATTGTCAAAGTCCACAACAAACTGGCCAGCACCACCTTTGTGCAGAATGCCCCGGTGGACGTGGTGGAAGAACACCGTGCCAGAGAAGCGGGCTGGATCGCCCGCCGAAAGACGTTGGAGGCCGCCGTGCTCGGGTTGAAAGGGTAGCACGCCGGAAGCCGGTTGCCCCGGCTGGACCGGGGGAAACGCGCGCCCTCAAAGCACTTCCAAATCGACAAGAATTTCGCGGTCCTTGGCCCCGTTGACCGGGCCGATGATGCCACGCTTTTCCATGATGTCCACGATGCGGGCCGCCCGGGAATAACCCAGCCGCAGCCGACGCTGAAACATGGACGTGGAAGCCCGGCGTTCCTGGCGCATGATGTCCAGAAATTTGTCAAGAAGCTCCTCATCCTCGTCGGTGACGTCTTCCTCTTCTTCGGAGTTGGACTGCAATTTGTCATGGATGCTGGACTCAAAGGATGGCTCCGCTTGCGAGGCCACAAAGTCCACCACCCGCTGAATTTCTTGATCGGTCACGAGCACGCCCTGGGCACGAAGGAGCTCGGAGGACCCGGGCGGGAGATACATCATATCTCCCTGACCCAACAATTTTTCCGCGCCTTTTTGATCAAGGATCACGCGGCTGTCCAAGCCGGACGCCACTTGGAATGCGATGCGGCTGGGGATGTTGGCTTTGATGATGCCGGTGACCACATCGGCGCGTGGCGTCTGGGTGGCCACAATCACGTGGATTCCGGCGGCGCGCGCCATTTGCGTGATCCGGGCGATGGCTCCTTCGACATCGGCCGGGGCCGTTTGCATGAGGTCCGCCAATTCGTCCACAATGACCACGATGTAGGGCATGTGCTCGGGAACAATCACGTCACCGTCACGAGCATTGCGAACAGGGGGCGGGAGCGGTTCTTCGTCGGGAAGTTCCTCGGGGGAATCCGACAGATCGGACGGATCGGACGGATCTGTCGGATCTGCTGAAAGAGGAACCGCCGCGGTGCGGGGGCGGTCGTTAAAACCAATCACATTGCGCACGCCCACCTTGGCGAAGATTTTGTAGCGCAGTTCCATTTCATCCACGACCCACTTGAGAGCCATGAGGACCTTTTTGGGGTCGGTGACAACCGGCGTCACCAAATGGGGCAGCTTGTTGTAGATCTGCATTTCCACCACCTTGGGATCGATCATGATGAATCGCAATTCCTCGGGCGTGAAGCGGAAGAGGAGACTGGCGATGATCGAATTGATGCAGACACTTTTTCCGCTTCCGGTGGTTCCGGCCACGAGGCAGTGGGGCATTTTGGCAAGGTCGGCGATGATGGCTTTGCCGTAAACGTCTTTTCCCAAGCCAAGGGGCAGGCGCCCCCCCGAGTGCAACCACTCGTCTGTCTCAAGCAATTCGCGAAGGGTGACCTTGACTTTTTTGGCATTGGCCAATTCGATGCCGACGGTGTCTTTGCCGGGGATCGGGGCCAGAATGTTGATCCGGGCCGCACGGGTTGCGCGGGCAATGTCGCGTTCCAAGCTGGCAATGCGGTCCACGCGAACCCCCTTGACCGGTTTGACCTCATAACGGGTGATGGTTGGGCCGAAGGTGATATCACCGGGCGTGGCCTCGATTCCAAATTCCGCGAGAGTCGCCAGAATTGTGGACTGCATCGATTTGAGTTCCTCGTGGTCCGTGGGCACGCGCCCTTCCATGTCCTGCGCATCCAACAAGTCAAGAGGAGGCAATTGGTAATTTTCCAGGCGGAGGCTTGTGAGCGAAGGCTGGGCGTCGGGGCTTTTGGGGCGGGTGCGTGCCGCTTCAATTTCCGCCAAGGAGGGGCGCTTGGCGGGAGGGGCGGTGCCATCAAAGATTTGGGGTTCTGTGACGGGAAAGTCCTCACGAACATCAACGACAGGTCCCAGTGGCTTGGATTTCTTGGCTTTTTTCTCAAGTTTCTCGGCCTTTTTGGAAAGCTCTTTATGTTCGAGAGCAATCCGCTCGGCCTCTTCCATCCCGGCCAACTTCCGCTTGCGCGCTTCCTCGGCCCGCGCCTTTGCGGCCTGCCACGCCTCACGCATCACATGGATCGGATGAAACCCGATCGCCAACACCAGACTCACGAGATAGAGAACCCAAAGCACCGCAGGAGCCCCCACCGGCCCCAAGGACCCGCCAAAAGCCTTTTCACCAACCCACATCCCAATCCAGCCTCCCGGCCCTTCCAGCCGGAAAGCCTCCCGCCACCCCTGCAAAAACCAACCCTGCATTTGGATCAGGCAGGCCCCGATGACAACCATCAACACGCTCCACCCAAAACGTTCGCGCATCCGGAACCCCCGGATCGACAACTTGGCCAGGCCATACCCTCCGCTGACAATAATCCAGAGGTAAGCCGCGGCCCCGAAAAAGAAATACAGATACCCGGCCACAATGGCTCCCACGACCCCACAAAGATTGTGGGTGACCTCCTTGGCCGCATTGGTCCAACCAATCAAAGGCACCCATTTCGGGATGTCTTGCGGATCATAGGAAATGAGGGCGATGGGGAGAAGCACCGCGAGCCCGATCAGCACCAAGCCGATCACTGCATCCCATGTGCTTCCCATGCGTGATTTGTTTGCCATGAATTGAACGCGAGATCTTGCCTCATCCCGGCCCCGACCGCAAGAATTCCTATCGGCAGCGTCGGCGGGGTCAAATGAAAATTGGGTGAGTTGAACGAGGATGCCAGCGGGGCGCCAGGACCTGTATCGCCCCCGCTTTTAATCACGCGCTCATTTGCGGGGCGGATGAAAAGATGCTTGTCATTGGGGGCCTTGTCCTTTGGAGTGATCTCCTTGCCAGTGAATCGTTCAATTAATCAGCCCAGTCCGCCCTAGGGGCAACTTCCCGAGATCGGGTTGTTCACTCATTTTGAGGAACAGCAGGGGTTTTTTCTTTTCCCACCGCCTTCACGGACGGCTGCGGGGGATTTTTTTTTCCCGTCCTTGTTTGTATTTATGATTTTTAAAGATTTTTCCAAAGAGTGGTTTTCGAATGTCCCCAGAGACTTGGTGGCAGGCATCGTGGTGGCGTTGGCTCTCATTCCCGAGGCCATTGCATTTTCCATTATTGCCGGAGTGGACCCCCAGGTCGGGCTTTATGCCTCGTTTTGTATTGCGGTGGTCACGGCTTTTATGGGTGGGCGACCGGGCATGATCTCAGCCGCCACCGGGGCCATGGCGCTGCTTATGATCACTCTGGTCAAGGAACACGGCTTGCAGTATCTCCTGGCCGCAACACTTCTGACGGGTGTGCTGCAAATTCTGGCCGGTTGGCTGCGGTTGGGCGAGGCGCTTAAATTTGTGTCCAGATCTGTCATGACAGGATTTGTCAACGCCCTGGCGATTTTGATCTTTATGGCACAGCTTCCCGAATTCAAGGGAGCGGGCTGGCAAATGTATGTCATGGTGGCCGGCGGGTTGGTGATCATTTATGGACTGCCCCGTCTCACAAAAGCGATTCCGTCTCCGCTGATTTGCATTGTGGTGCTCACGGTGATTTCTGTTTTTTCCGGAATGGATTTGCGCACGGTGGGAGACATGGGGCAATTGCCATCCACCCTGCCGATGTTTTTGCTGCCCCAGGTTCCGCTCAATTTCGAAACGCTGGCGATCATCCTCCCCTACGCGATTCCGCTGACCGTTGTTGGCTTGCTGGAATCGTTGATGACAGCCTCCATCGTTGATGACCTGACCGATTCCGACAGCAACAAAAACAGGGAGTGCATCGGGCAGGGTGCCGCCAATATTGTGTCGGGGTTCTTTGGTGGCATGGCCGGCTGCGCGATGATTGGCCAGACCGTCATCAATGTGAAATCCGGCGGACGGGGCAGGCTTTCAACAGCCGCCTCGGGGGTATTTCTTTTGATCATGATCGTGGTTCTCGGGGGTTGGGTAAAAATCATTCCGATGGCTGCGCTGGTGGCCGTCATGATCATGGTTTCCATTGGAACCTTCAGCTGGGCCTCCTTGAAGGATCTGCGCATTCACCCCAAGACCTCCAGCCTGGTTATGATCACCACGGTGGTGGTGGTGGTCCTCACTCACAACCTGGCCATTGGTGTGGCAGTCGGGGTCTTGATGAGTGCGGTCTCCTTTGCCCACAAAGCCGCTCTGCTCATGCGCATCGGAAGCGAACTCGATGCCGACGGCGAGCACCGGACCTACCACGTGATTGGGAATTTATTTTTTGTGTCTTCCGGGGCTTTTGCCCGGGCGTTCAACTTTCGCGAGGTGCTCTCCCGTGTGACTATTGACGTGACGCGCGCCCATTTCTGGGATATCAGTTCCGTGGCGGCACTGGACAAGGTGGTGCTGAAATTTCGCCGCGACGGCACGGAAGTGAATGTCGTGGGATTGAATGAAGCCAGTGCGACATTGGTGGGGCGAGTCGCCCTCCACGACAAACCCGGTGCCTCCGACAACATGCCCCTTCACTAAGTAACCCCTCTATGAAAACAATCCTGACCTGCACCGATGGCTCGAGCTATGCACCGAGCACTTACGATCACACCGCTTGGGCGGCCAAACGTCTGGAAGCCTCGGTTCACCTGATTCACATGCTCGATCCTCACCGCGAACGCGCGGATATCGCAGATTTCAGCGGCAATCTTGGCCCGGACACCGGGGAGGAATTATTGGCCGATCTGGTCAATCTGGAAGAAACCAAAAACCGTCTGGCCCGGGAAAAAGGAAAATTGCTTCTGACCGCTGCGATCCGCCACCTCCAAGAGGCAGGCCTTTCCAAAGTGACGTCCGAGCAACAACACGGGGAGTTGGTTGAGGCCCTCACACAGCTTGAAGAAAATTCCGACTTGGTTGTGATGGGCAAGCGCGGGGAATCCGCCGGATTCGCCAAACAGCATCTGGGCTCAAACCTGGAACGCGTCATTCGCGCCAGCATCCGGCCCGTCCTCGTGGCCTCCCGAAAATTTGAACCCATTGAGCGCTTTCTGATTGCCTATGACGGCGGACCCAGCGTGGAAAAGGCCATCCGGTTTGCCATCGAGCAGCCCCTGCTCAAGGGCCTCGAATGCCACATGCTCCGCGCAGGCCGCATCGACGAAAAGGCCGAATATTTCCTTCAAGAGGCCGCCGGCAAACTCCGCCAAGCCGGCTACACCGTCACCACTCAGGCCGCGCCGGGTGATCCCGAACACGTCATTTCCGAGGCCGTCACTCAAAAAAGGATCAACCTTCTTGTGATGGGAGCCTATGGACATTCCCGCATCCGCCAACTTGTCGTGGGTAGCACAACCACCGCCATGGTGCGCACCTGCCACATTCCGGTGCTGATGTTTCGGTAAGGCAGGACACCGAGGGATGGGGGACAAGACACAACTTCGGACGCTTTTCACGGCATTTCAGAACGCTGAGGGAAGCCTTGCCTTGGCCAGGCTTATCACCCTTGCGTTCCTTGTGGTGCGTGTGATTGCCGTGGTCCGGCATCAGCACGACATAGATGAAGCGCAAAATCTCCATCTCGTTTACGGGTGGTTGCAAGGAGAACTTCCCTATCGCGATCGTTTCGATAACCACGCACCTCTTTTCAGCCTCCTTTTTGTGCCGCTGGCAGCACTTGTTGGGGAGACTCCGCATATCGTCTTGCTTGCCCGGCTCGCTTTGTTTCCGGTGGGCCTTGGAATCCTTTGGCTCGTCTTTGCGATTTCCAAGAAACTGGCCAATCGCGAGATTGCCTGGTGGACGGTTGCCATCTCCCTGGCCTTTGCGGACTGGTCCTTGAAGTCTATCGAGTTTCGTCCGGATGTCGTATGGGCATTCTTTTGGTTTTTTGCTGTCTGGCTCCTGGTACGCGGCCTTCCCCGGCTCACCCCGTTAAATTCGTTTTTTATCGGTTTTTCGCTCGGGATAGCTCTTTGCGCTTCGATCAAAACGACGTTTCTTGTTCCGGCGCTCGGAGCCGGTTGTGTGGCAGCTTTCTTTTTCTCGAAGCAACTACGCAACTTCGTCGACTGGCCGGGTGCTCTTACTCACACAGCGATTGCGATTGCAGGATTCGCCTTGGCTCCCGGCCTTGTATTTGGATGGATCATCCTCCAAGGAACCTCGTGGGAAGCGATTCGTTTCTGTCTCATTGATGTCAACCGCCTCCCCTTTGATCCCATCAGACCCGCGATTGCCGCCGTGATTTCACCTGCGCTTTTATTCGTCTCGTGGCGATTGTTCTCAGGGCCAGACCGGGAAAGCGCGGCTCGCGGCATCGTGTTTTTTGCCATGGGTGCCTACCTGCTCGCACTCTTCGGCTTCGCGCCGGAATTACGCAAGCAAACATTTCTCGTGGCCTATCCCCTCCTCATCCTTTTTTTGTGTCGATTTGCCTTCTCGCTGCGAGTCCAACCCGCGCTCCCAAGAATCGCAGCCTTGGGGACTTGCGCCGGGCTTTTTTTACATTTGGCACTGGAGTCGAAGCTCTGGCGGGACGGGCTCCGTGAGCATAGGGAACTACTCACCGACGTGCTGGCCTATACCGACAAAGGGGACCACCTCCTCGACGGACGCGGGGAAACGATCTACGCGGATCGACCCGTTTATCTCACCTACGTGGCAATCACCGCGCAAAAGATCAAAGAGGGCAAACTGCCCGCGACCGATCTGAATGCTCTGGCCAAAACCGGGACCGGCATTGCGATTGGCCCCCTGAATGGACTGCCCGAGGCCCTGCGTGAATTCCTCAAGCAGAATTATCTCCTGGAGGAAGACGGCAGGCTTCGCGCGGCCGGCAAAGTTCTGAAACCCTCTTGGCAAAAGGATCGCTGGATCGCGGATGCGGATGTCCGGATTCCCGGCCGGTATCTTCTGCTCAAAAACGGACTCTCCACTCGCGAAGTAACCGTAACAATTCCCGGCACCCACTCATTTGATTTCGGTGCCGACCCCTCCCGCGCAATTCTTATTTGGAAGGAGGCTTGGGATAACGGATTTCGTCCATTGAATGGAAGGATGTGAAGGACGCTCCGCTCCTCGCATATCGCTCACGTTTCAGCTCCCTGTCAGCCTGGGAAACCAATTTTCCCTGCTCATGCCTTGCGAACGGATACGACGACCAATTTTTTCGCATGTGGCGAAATTATTCACTCAGCGGCCTTTCAAGCACGGAGCATCAAACTCTGCCAAATTGTACTCTCAACAGAAGGCGTGCTCGGCGGTCACCAAGGCCATGGATAAGTAGGAGGTCATTCGGTTTTTAGCCTTGCTCACGGCATTGGCGAGGAACTGCTTCTTTTGGTAGATCAGGTTGATTTCTTGAGCAAGATAAGTGGCATACCGGGCCAGAAAAGTGTTGAGGCGATAGAACCAATACTAATTTTTCATTTGAGTATTTCGCGATATTGAATAACATTTCGAATATGAAGCGTGCCATTTTTCCTCATGACGTTTTCCGGGCCCTGGCGCATCCTGCGCGGGTGCGGATTGTCCGCGAGCTGAGTGCCGGTGAGGAGAAATGTGTGTGCGATTTGGTGGAGGCCTGTGGGTTGGGCTGGAGCACGGTGTCCCGTCATCTTTCCGTGCTGCGTGAGGCGGGGGTGCTGGCTGATGAAAAACGGGGCCTGCAGGTTTTTTACCGGCTTGTTTTGCCCTGCGTTTCGCGTTTTGTGGACTGCCTCGAAAATCCCCGGCGTTACCCCGAATTGCAAAAAGCCGCGACCTGCTGCAATTGAGCCCTATTTTGACCAATGATAATGCGAGTGATCGTGGGAAGGCCCGCGCCTCCTTCCCATGAAACGCACGCCCCTCAACCTGCTCATCGACTTGCTCGCCGCCCTTGGTGTGCTGGGCATGCTTCTCACCGGCTACATTCTGCGCTTTCCGTTGCCGCCGACCACGAACCGAACCCATGACTTATGGGGCCTCTCGCGCCACGAATGGGGCACGATTCATTCGTGGGCCAGTCTTGGCTTGCTGGCGGTGTTGTTTGTCCATTTGGTGCTTCACTGGGATTGGATTTATTCGACCATCCGCCACCGCTTCACCAGTGCCGCGTCCCCACCGCATCAACGTCTCCGCGCCGGTCTGCTCACCATGGGGGCATTTCTGGTCCTGATGGGTGCATTCGCGTGGTCCACACAGGCGTGTGTGCGGGAACTGAAGACACCAAGGCATCCCCTGCGCGAGTCCCCAACCGCGTCTGCACCGGTGCCAGTTGTCTCTCCGCCACAGGCCATCGATTTTTGGCGGGAGGTGATGCCGATTTTTCAGACCTCTTGTGTGGGTTGCCACGGGCCGAAAAAGCAGCGTGCCGGCTTCCGTGCCGATCAGCGCCAAGATTTTTTTAAGCCGGGAGATGAGGAACCGTTGATCGTGCCAGGCGACGCCGAAAAGAGCCGCCTGATCGCCATCGTTTCCGGGGAAGTGACAGACATGAAAGACGCCGACGCGCACCGTCTCCTGCCGGAGGAGATCCGCGTGTTGAAGGCATGGATCAATTCCGGCGCGGACTGGCCGCCCAAAGCCTCTTCGAACCATTCCGCGGACGAAGAAACCA
>JBBECL010000248.1:0-2808 GCA_040881805.1 Terrimicrobiaceae bacterium
ATGGTGGGACGATTCTTCCCGGATGCCTCAACGGGAAAAACCTGGATGTCGTCTCGGTGTTTGAGGCGGTGGGAGCGCAGGCCGCTGGCAAAATCTCCGACCGCGAAGCCAAACGCGTGGAGGCCTGTGCGATTCCGGGGCCGGGATCCTGCGGTGGCATGTACACGGCGAACACCATGGCTTCGGCGATTGAGGCCATGGGTTTCAGCCTTCCGAACAGCTCCGCCCAAACGGCGGTTTCGGAGGCCAAGAAAGATGACTGCCGTCGCGCCGGTGCCGCCGTGTTGGCCATGCTCAAACGCGGGATTCGTCCCTCGGACATCTTCAGCAAAGAGGCCTTCGAAAATGCCATCACCGTCGTGATCGCCCTCGGAGGCTCGACGAATGCGGTGCTGCATCTGTTGGCCATCGCCCACTCGGCGAATGTGAAACTCACCTTGGATGATTTCACACGCATCGGCAAGCGGGTGCCGGTTTTGGCAGACTTGAAACCCAGCGGGCGATTCCTCATGAGCCATCTCGTGGAGATTGGCGGCATTCTTCCCATGATGAAGGAGCTCCTGTCCGCCGGCCTGCTTCATGGTGACTGTCTCACGGTCACAGGCAAAACCCTCAAACAGAATTTGGCACCTTTCAAACCCTATCCCAAAGGGCAGGAAATTATTGCCCCTGTCAGCAAACCCCTCAAAAAGGACTCCCACCTCGTCATTCTTCGCGGCAACCTCGCCCTTGGAGGGGCCGTTGCCAAGATCAGTGGGAAGGAGGGGCAACGGTTTGAAGGGGAGGCCCGCGTCTTTGATGGGGAAGAAAAGGCCCTTCAGGCGATCCTTGCAAAAAAAATCAAGAAGGGGAATGTGATCGTGATCCGTTACGAAGGACCGCGCGGTGGTCCCGGAATGCGCGAGATGTTGTCTCCAACCAGCGCGGTCATGGGTCTCGGCCTTGGTAAAGACGTGGCGCTTGTCACGGACGGACGGTTCTCGGGCGGCACTCATGGCTTTGTGGTTGGTCATATCACGCCGGAAGCCTGCGATGGCGGGGTCTTGGCGATCGTGAAGGATGGGGATTCCATCATCATTGACGCCGTGAAACACACCATCACGCTGGGGGTGTCCGCATCGGAGATTTCGGCACGGCTTGCCAAGTGGAAAAAACCGCGCCCGCGCTACACACGCGGCGTGTTGGCCAAATATGCCTCCCATGTGACCACAGCCTCCGAGGGAGCCGTCACAGACAAAAACTTGTCGTAGGCGCATGAAGGAGCTTCCTGCGGCCGCCGCCCAATCCACCCTCCATGGGTTGTCCGCTTCCGCCACCAAGCCGGAGGTCAGGGTGGTGCAAATGTCGGTCAGTTTTGGCGAGCCGATCCCCATGGAAAAGCTTCGTGCCACCTGGAGCGGCCTCGCATCAAGGCATGGCGTCCTGCGTTCTGCGTTTCGCTCACAAAAAATCGGGGGGTTGATCCGGGTCGAGAGTGAGGCGGCCGAGGCCTCCTGGCGCGAATTGGATTGGTCGGAGATCCCCGTGTCCGAGTTGGCGTCCCGCTGGGCCGCCACACTCGCCGAAGAATCCGCACGGCCGGTGGACTTGGCAACAGCCCCGGTCCTTCGTTTTGTGACGATCCGTCTGCCGGGAGGATCCAACCACCTTCTCGTCACCCATCCCCGGTTTTTGTTGGATGAAGATTCCTGGTTTCTGCTCCTTTGTGAATGGGTGGAAGCCTTGGACGGCCTGGTCGCGCCGGAATCTCCGGAAGAACAAGACCCCGAACCTCCCGCCCACCCCGAGTTCTGGCACACCTACTTGGAGGGCGCCTCCTCCCGGGCCCTGCGGGTTTTTCCGGAACACCATGGACAGGAATCCGCGGCCGAACACGCGGTCATGGTGGACCGCGAAACCACCCAAAAAATTTCCCAGGCCTTCGGCAAAGTCGGGTCCAACTCCCGGGATGGAATCTTGGCCCTGTGGAGCTACCTGCTCTCACGCCTGACCTTGCAAACCGAGGCGCTCACACTGACTTCCCTTGAGGCACCGCAGACGAAACTTGGAGGTCATCGCAACCTCCTCCCCTGCCGCGTGGCGATCACGCCCGAAGTCCCCCTCAAGGATTGGCTGCGCAGCTTCACCCTCTCCGAAAAACGACGCGCGGCAGCCGCCACCACCGCCTTTCCAGACTTGCCTGCCCCCTGGGCAGCTTCGGGACTTGCCGACTTTGTCTCGCTCTACACCTGGCTGCCTCCCTTGGTGGGTGACCGCATCACCGAGGCCTTTCCCCGATGGATCAAAATGGATGCGAAGCTTCTCAGCCAGCCCCTTCATCCGCTGGAGTTGGAGGTTCGGGACGGGCCGCGGCTGAACCTTCGTCTCTCCTCGGCCAGCCTCTCCACCACAGAAACCACCCGTCTTCTTTCGAGGCTGGAGTCACTTGTTCATCAATTCCTCGACCACCCGGACGCCACGCTGGGTCAACTCGAGGTTCCGGGGGCCACAACGCCGGAACCCCTTGCCACCACCCCTCCCCCGGACCCTCCGGCCCTCGAACACACCATCGCCGGCGCGGCGCGGGAAAACCCTGATGCGGTTGCGATTGAAGACGCCTCGGGAGCCATTCTCACCTTTCGCGAAGTGCATGACTACGCACTTCTGGTGGCCGCGTATTTGCAGCAGGAAAATCTTGGCGAGGGATGGACGGTTGCGTTTTGTCTGACGCCTTCCCCTTGGATCCCGGTTGCCATGCTCGGGATTCTTCAAGCGGGTGACACCTGCCTGCCCTTGGATCCCGCCGCAGATGCCGCATGGCTTGCTTCG
>JBBECL010000249.1:0-2797 GCA_040881805.1 Terrimicrobiaceae bacterium
CGAGTATTAATCTGTTTGGGATATTCCGTTCAATCTCTCTGAACGCTCCTTCGGCCGGCACGGCGCACCTGGGTTGCTAACCAAATTTTTGCGCGGCAGCGCTGGTAGGGAAAAGCCGCTAGCTCGTCCGGGCTGCGGGAATTGACGATTGCGGAATGTTGATTTTTGAGGGAATAAGATTGAATCACCATGAAGGCCTTGAAGATCATGAAGGAAAGGCCGGGCGAAAGATCTTCTTATGTTTCTGACTTCATGTCCTCCCTGTTCTTGTAGGTGATTGTTCCATCAAAATTCAAAAATCAACACTCGGCAATCGTCAATAATGCATCACCCCCGGCCCCGCGCGTCCGGGGATTGCGGCTCATGCGCAAGGTTGATTCGGAAGTTCTGATTGCGGTGCCACGTTGGCGACGTGCGCGGACGACTGAGCCAGTCGTCCCTACCAATGTTTGGCGCGATGATCGACTTGGCGCACCAGCGCCGGTAGGGACGTGCGGCTCGCGCGTCCGGGGTTTGCGGCTGACATGCAGAGTTGATTCGGCGGTTCTGGTTGCAACTATGCCCTGGCGACGTTCGCGGACGACTGAGCCAGTCGTCCCTACCAGCTCAAGTGAGTCGGGAGAGGGCACCTTGCGACGCGCAAGAGGAAAGGCGTCAGTTCCTTCGTTGCAGAGCCATTTACTGAACAAGGTTCTCAAGGCATCCCGGCAGGCGGGGTTGCCGAGACGGACTTCTTCCGCGAAGGCGGAAATTGCGGCGTCCGTGCCGCCATCGTAGTGCAGGATGGTGTAAAGAATGTCGAAGGCGTCCTTGGGTTGTTGGCGGCTGCCAAAGGCCCGCAGCTTGAGGGCGAGGAAGGGACCGACCTCGCAGATCCGGGCGGTGAGTTTTTGTTCTGCGCCATGCAGGTCAATGCCGGCAACGTCCATCGTTCGGGCGCTTGCCAAAGCGCGATTCACACCCGGCATGATCCCTGCGGTGATGTCCAGGACTTGAATCGTGCCAGATGTAGCACGGGGGCTTTCCACGAGAAAATCTATAGGCACTGTGAAATCGGCGATCACCTTCTCGTAGCGGGAGGGGGTTTTTTCGTCAGGCGAAAACCCCTGTGACAGGAGATCCCAGTGGAGGTTTCCGTATTGATCGGCATCGGCGGCAAGAGCGATGCCGAGGTCCACGTCCAAGGTGGCGGGCCGGGGCAATTCGCGTTGGGCCGTCAGATCGCCGCAGAGATATTTCGGCACAAGCCCGCCAACGAGCACCAGATCTTCCCTCCACTGGCCCAAGCCTGCCCAGACGGTCAGGAATGCGCTTTCCGCAAGGCCCGTGTGCCGGGGATCGTATTCGCTGAAGGTTTCGTATTTCATGGTTTGCAAAAGCCATCCCAACTCCGGAGGGCCGAAGCGGCATCAGGACCACGGAGCCCGGTGGATTGAAGATCGAGGCAGATCTGTGCGTCGGTGGTCAGGGTCAGGTCCCTACGAGAATGTGTTTCTGTGAGCAGTCCTGGATCGTCTGGAAGATGAAGCCAGAGTTTCCCGCCTTCCGAGACGGGGCGAAGGGCGAGCGATTCCAGCGTGGCGGCATCCGGGAGGCGCGAGACATACGCAGAAGCCAATGGGGGCTCGGTATAGGGATGGCGCATCCACGCGGCAAGCCATTGGGTAAATGCGATGGAAACCGATTCCTTTTGTGCCCACTCCTGGACCAGCTTTGCCAGACCCAATGGCGTGCCGAGGTAGCCGGCATATCGGTATGTCGAGGTGCGTTTGGCGATGTTGTCGGATTCCACCCACGCGTCGAGCAGTGCGGAGTCATCGCGAAGGCGGAATTCGCGCGGGCTGGTTTTTTCCGCGTAGCCTTGGCTGATGAGGTATTGAACAATCCGTGAGACGAGACCGGAACTTGCGGCGGTGCGTTTGACCAGTTCGGCTTGGTGCCACAATCGATCCCGGTCGGTAAGCAGGGAACGGATGATTCGGGCGCTTTTCCCCACGAACACATTGCGCGGCTCCAGTTCGTATCGGAAATCCCTGCCCGGTAGCGGGCGTCGGTCCACCAGCAAACCGGGTCCCCGGAGCCAAGTGCGGCCATTGAGATCCGTCGCCGCAATGCCCCGTTTCTTGCAGAAGTCCAGCACACGGCTGGACAAAGTCGGGGTGACAAGCAGGAGGGGAGGTCCTTCTCTGGTCGCAAGACTTTCCAGCCAGGAAATACCGGGCTTGAGTTCGTAAACGGGCACGTAAGGCAGCCTCTTGCCGTCCAGTTCCAACTCTATGGCTTCCGGGCGGTCGTAGTTCCCTGATGCCGTGATCTTCCAATGCAAATCGGGATCCGTTTCCAGCAGGTCACGGAAGTTCGCCGCCAGCTCACTCTCGTGGCGAATCATAAAACTCTTACTGGATAGTTTATTTTTCACTGCACGATGAGAATATTGATATTTAGTAAGAAATCAATGAGTTTTACTGGGAATTTCATTTTTTACTATCCAGTAAGAATGGCATTTTCTGGTAAAAATCATTTTGTATCAGAGATGAGGTTCGCCAGCGAATGCCGAACGGCAGCGGAGCTTTCCAGCCAGGCGGAAAGAGCAGAGGGGAGACCGTTGGCGCGGTATTCGGCTGCGTCCTCGTTCGTGGTGGTGGCCTCGGATGAGACGTGGAGCGGGATACAAGTAATTCGATGAGGGACATTCCGCAATCTGCACGTGCGCAACCGTCGGCCAAGCTCGTGGCGCCGCACCCGGAATGCCTGTTAATTGGGGGAGAAATCACAATCACACCATAATCAAGAATGA
>JBBECL010000250.1:0-18094 GCA_040881805.1 Terrimicrobiaceae bacterium
CACCTACGAAGAAAATCTTTTTAGAACCACAATGCTCTGTCTGTTTTGGGTGGTTTTGATCCTCTTTTCCTTGGTCAAAACTAAAATTGTACACTATTCATCTTTGTGCTGGTTGCCATTAACTTTTTTATCAGCTTATGCGATAGAAAGCATCACCAATCATATATTTAAATTAAAAATTGTTTACACTCTCTTGATTGCATTCATTGGTTTACTTCTATCAGCTATTGTTTTTGCTATTCCTTACATGATGATGTATCACAAAGGATTATTAATGAAAAACATTAAGGATGATTTTGCGATTTCAAACATCGCTGCCAATGTCCATGTTTCCATTCTGGCAGGATGTGATGCCCACCACATGGCCGAAGGCGTCTTCAAAGCCCTTGCACGGGCTCTGGATGTGGCGACCTCCCTCGATCCCCGCGTCACCGGCGTGCCAAGCACCAAGGGGAAACTCTAAGGTCAGGGCGTCGGGGATGCCTCGGGAGGGGGTGATGGAACGGGCGACGGGTCGGGCTCATCCTCGGGCAGCCCTCGCAAGCTCACAGAAGATGGTGGTGTTGGTGGGGGGATGGCCGGCGAGGAGAGACGGAGATTTTGAGAACCCGGCAGTCGGTAATCTGCGGCAAAGGGCGGGGGGATGCGCTCATCGGCCAACCGAATGTAAGCGAGAATCCCTTCGGCGATAGATTTGGAATAGCGGGTTCTCCATTCGGGCGAGGCAATGCGGCGGGCATCCACGGGATTGGATAAAAATCCCCCCTCGACAAGCACGGCCGGAATTTTGGTGAGCCGCAACACGGCGAAACGTGAACGTTTGACGCCACGATCCATCATTTGCGAACGCCCGTGCATCGCGTGATAGATGGCCGTTGCAAGGACAAAGCTCTGCACCTCGGCCTCATTGCCATGTTCTTGCACCATGTCGCGCACAAGCAGGGTTTCGTATTCGGTGGAGGGTGCCCCCCGCGGCGTGATACAAAAAACTTCAAACCCCTGCGCGGCGCGGTTTACCGCGGCGTTGAAGTGGATGCTGACAAAAATCGCGTCGTCCTGCTTGTTGGCCATCGCCGCACGTTCCGGCAACTCGATAAATGTGTCGGAGTTTCGCGTCATAAAAACATTCACCCCCGCCGCTTTCAGTTCATCACGCACCCGCCTTGCCACGTCCAAAGCAAAGTTTTTTTCATATTGATAGGGCCCGATCGCTCCTTTGTCCTGACCTCCATGACCCGCATCGAGAACAACGGTCAGCGGTTTTTTGAGATTGCGAACCAAGCCAGGGCGCATGGCCGGCTCGATGGTTTTGGCAAGGTCCATGCGCGAGACCCAAAAGGCCCCGTCGCGTTCGATCACAGGAAACGCCAACCAATACTTCAACCCATGAATCACCGCCTCGCGGCTATCACGGCGGAAAACGAGCGATCCCTGCCCCCGCACAAACGCGGACTGGTCTTTGGCCAACGGCTGTTTGGAAGGAATCTTGTAAAACTCGGAAATCTGACGGGTTGTGACATAATCCCGTCCATCAAAGCGCCGAACCTCCCATTCGATCGCCAGGGAGGTTTGAGGGATAAAACCCAGCGCCAGGAACAAAAAAATGGTTGAAAACCGGGGCCCACGAGGTGCCATTTTTAATCGAAAGAAAACATACCGCAGCCATCTTTGACAGGGCGAGGGCTTCCCTGGCCCGCTTATCTGTTCTCTTGAGGCGGTGAACAGCGAGGGGCCGTGATCCTGACCGGTGGAGATTTGCGATGCGCGTGATTTCACACAAGTGTTGCTCTGGCTACCCACAACGTTGACTCCATGTCAGCAACAGGCCCCCAAACGGCGAAAACCTCAGGCCACCCGGGCCCCGAGCTTGCCAGTCAGGACTTCCACGGGATTGAAGTCATCGGCATGGTAAGAGCTCCGCACGAGGGGCCCGCTGGCGACGTGCTGAAATCCCTTCCGCCGCGCGATGTCTCCGTAGAGCGCAAAGGTTTCCGGCGAGATGTATTCGACCACCGGCAAGTGGTTGGGCGTGGGGCGCAAATATTGGCCCATGGTGAGAACCCCCACCCCGGCTTCACGCAGGTCATCCATGGCCTGAAAGATTTCGTTCTCCTTCTCGCCCAGGCCAAGCATCAGACCGCTCTTGGTGATGATGTCCCCGGCGAGTTCGCCCGCACGTTTGAGAAAATTCAAAGAGAGCCGGTATTTGGCGCGCGAGCGAACGAGTGGGGTCAGGCGCTCGACGGTTTCCAAGTTGTGATTGAAGACCTGCGGTTTGGCGGCAAGCACAATTTTGAGGGATTCGTCCTTCCCGTTAAAATCCGGGGTGAGGACCTCGATAATAACATCCGGCTTGGCAGCCCGGACTGCTTCGATCGTCCGGGCAAAGTGAAGAGCACCACCATCCGGGACGTCATCTCTCGCCACGGCCGTGATCACCACATGCTTCAGCCCCAGACGTAAAATGGCCTCCGCGACGCGCGCCGGCTCGTCCTCTTCCAGCGGAAAGGGCTTGGCCGTATCCACCGCACAAAACCCACAAGCCCGCGTGCAGCGCTCCCCCGCAATCATGAACGTTGCCGTGCCCCCACTCCAACACTCCCATCGGTTCGGACACTGCGCACTTTCACAGACCGTGTGAAGTTTCAGATCGGAAATCAGCGCCTTCGTTGAAAAAAACACCGGATTGGACGGCAGACGCACTTTGATCCAATCGGGCTTTTTGAGTTGGTGGAGTTCGGGATCAATTTTCGGCATGACAGCCACAGCTTCCTCTGTTCTCACCCAATCTTCCAGCGCGAATTTTGAGAAATTCCATTGGAGAGAGGATGCTGAATAGCCGAAGGCGGGAGGGGAACCCCGCAACAGGCCGATTCAAGCCCGTCGGCCTCTTGGACCGGAAATCAATGAGACTCCCGGACCTTGCCGCGCCGCTGCTTTGTCTCGCTGCGGTGGCGCTTGCTCTCCACCAGCTTTCGTTTCGTGCCGAGCGAACGCTTGGCCCTCTGTCGGCGCGCTTTGGCGATCTCCGCCAGGCGCTTCTGACGCTTTTCCTCCCGCTTTTTCTCAAACACTTCCAGCAACCGGTCCATGGCCAGTTGACGGTTCATGGATTGGGAGCGGCTGTCCGAAGAGGTCACGGAAAGTCCCGAGGGAACATGACGAATCGTGACGCACGTGCTGACCTTGTTGACGTGCTGGCCGCCCGGCCCCGAGCTTCGGGTGAAGCTGACCTCAAGATCCCCGGCGTTGATCCCGAGGGCTTTGAGTTTTTCGCGGTGGAGGTCCGCGTTCACGTCATTTCGCGTTCAGCCAAGGCTGGTCGCCCTCGTTCATTTTGAGGGAATTCATCACCACAAAAAGCACGGCATCCAGCATGTCGGCATGGGTGCGGTAGATGTCGGTGGCCCCTTCCGGGGGTGCCCACGTCGAAGCGGGGAGCGTGGGAGAAAATTTGAGGCCAACCACATCCACGGTCGCGGTGAAATCGCTTTGCACGATGTCAAAACGCCGGGGCAGATACCCGGGCGCAACCCACATCCTCGCCTCAAAACTTTCGGCTTTGACGGATTTCGCAAGTTCCGGCATGAGACTGGCGGTGATCACCCGCAATTCTTCGCCGTTGAGGGTGTCCACCTCGGCCACTTCGGGTCGTTTGATGCTAAAAATCGCGGGCAGAAAGACCGCCTGCTGCGCGGTGATGGGAAGATAAAGGGGGGTGTTCTTTTTCTTGATGGGCTGGGGTTTCACTTTGAACTGATTGAGCAGATACTCGACCTTGGCCCCGGGCACAGCCCAAACCTCGTTCCCTACCCGGCAGACCGTGATATTCTCACCGAGGACCGGGGCCGTGAGTTTGACTTTGTCGGGAAATTCCACCGCAGCCGTAAGCGTGGCCCCGGCCATCTGGGCAGGCAAACGCCCGGACACCTCGGACATGACAAGTGTGAGGACCGCCGCTTTGTTCGGGCTTTTGCTGTCGGCAAGCAACACGCTCCAAAAAGGCTGGAAGACCTTGCCAATCACGTCATAAGGATTGTCACGAGGCGGGGTTTGTTGGGCGGAGAGTGGCATCAAGCCAACGATGAGAACGACAAAAACGGAAGAAAAAATTCTTTGCATGAAGGGGGAACTGTAGCCATGACGGGGGTTCGAAGCAAAAACTATTCTGTTTTGCCTGTCAGGGCCAGTTCTGTATAACAAAGCTTCACACACGATGGCTGAGTCTTTTACCACAGGCAGAATTTTTGAGATTTTCATGTCTCACGCCGCTACAACCGGGGCCCGGGCGGAGGGATTTTTTCAACGATGACCTCTCCCGTGCTGCTACCTTTGGCGGATGGATTGGTTTACGCCTTCACCGAGTCCACCATGGAGGGAAAGGTCATCCTTGCGACACTCTTCCTGGCCTCCATTTTCAGTTGGGCGGTGATGGTCACCAAATTCCGCTACCTGAATTTTGCGAAGCGCCAGTCCGAGCGGTTCTCGGCCTTGTTCCGGCGGGATCGCGTGCCTTTGAGAATTTATGAGAGCGGGGTGCGGTTCGACGGATCCCCGCACTATGAAATTTATCATGCCGCCTGTGCGGAGTTGTGCTTTCAAATGCTGGGATCCACGGAGGTGGACGAGACATTTCATGCACGGTTGGAGATCGCCGACAAGATCACCCCTGCTCAAATGCGGTCGGTGATGGCGGCCATGGAGCGCGCGATCGGGGAGGCCGGCCTCAGCCTGGAGTCCCGTATGATCATCCTCTCCACGGCCGTGAGTGGGGCCCCTTTTCTGGGACTGCTGGGCACGGTCTGGGGCGTGATGGACGCTTTTGGCGGCATTGCCCGGGCCGGAACCCCCAACCTGGCGGCAATGGCGCCCGGGGTTTCCGGGGCCTTGATCACCACCGTGATCGGCCTCTTGGTCGCCATCCCCGCGATGT
The DNA here is from genome assembly GCA_040881805.1 of Terrimicrobiaceae bacterium. Classification (GTDB taxonomy): domain Bacteria; phylum Verrucomicrobiota; class Verrucomicrobiia; order Chthoniobacterales; family Terrimicrobiaceae; genus JAJTZA01. The sequence goes on from JBBECL010000250.1 coordinate 4,934, forward strand.
TCGGTTACAACTTTCTGGTTGTGAGCCTGCGAACCGTCACGGTCCAGGCCGAAAATTTTGCTGCGGAACTGGCCTCGGAAATCGAGCACCGCTACGTCGAACATGGAGGTCCCTCGGGGCACTGACGCCATGCGCCGCTATACGACCCGCACATCCCTCAGCACCCTTGCCGAGCTGAATATCACCCCGCTCCTCGACCTGGCCTTCGTGCTCCTGATCATTTTTATGATCACCACGCCGATGATCGAAAGTCGCGTGGATTTGGTGGTGCCATCCAGCGCCACGGCCCAAATTCCCGTGAATCCCTCGGAAGTCAAAACCATCGAGGTCATTCGCTCCGGAGAATTGCGCATGGAAGAACAGTCCTACTCCGCTCCGGAGTTGGAGGCACGCCTTGCCGAAATGAAGGCTTCCGACCCGCAGTTGGCTGTTGTGGTTCGCCCCGACAAAGAACTCCCCGTCCAGCAATTCATCGATGTGATGGATATTCTCAAACGTGTGGGGATTGGCAAAGTGGGCGTGATGACCCGGCCCATGGAAAAACCAGCCACCCCGTAACAACCAGCCACAACCCTCCATCAGCCACTTCTTATGAAAATGTTTTCTCTCGCTCTCGCGTGTGCTTTTCTAATGCCCCTCCTTTCCGCGCAGGCGGAGATTCGCGGGGCATGGATCACAACGGTGCATAACATCAACTTTCCCTCAAAAAAGGGACTTTCCGCCGGGGAACAAAAGGCACAAATCATCCACCTCCTTGACGCGGCCCGGCGCGCGCGACTGAATGCGGTGTTTTTCCAAGCCCGCCCCGAGAGTGATGCCGTTTACGCTTCCAAACTTGAACCTTGGAGCCGCTATCTGACAGGAACCCAAGGATCCGCTCCGGCGTTCGATCCGCTGGCTTTCTGTATCTCCGAGGCCCGCAAACGCGGGATCGTTGTTCACGCCTGGTTGAATCCCTACCGCGCGGCCGCCAACACCTCCTTTCCCAGAACCTCGAATCATATCAGCCGCCGTTATCCCCAATACGCCTACCGCGTGGGATCGGTGCTCTGGATGGACCCCGGCGCAAAGCCCGTGCAAGAACACATCCTTGCCGTGGTGCGCGATCTGCTCTCCCGATATGATCTCGCGGGCATCCACTTCGATGACTACTTTTACCCCTACCCCACTCCCAGCGGACAATTGCCGAATTTTCCCGATGACAAAACCTATGCCGCCTATCGTGCGTCCGGCGGGTCTTTGGCCAGGGGCGATTGGCGGCGGGAAAATGTCAATTCCCTCGTGCGCCAAGTCGGACGCACCGTCCGGGCCACCAAGCCCGGGGCCCTCTTTGGCATCAGCCCCTTCGGAATCTACCGACCCGGCATTCCCGAAGGCACCAAAGCCGGAGTGAACCAATACGAACAGCTCTTCAGCGACCCGGTCCGGTGGATGCGCGAAGGCTCCATCGATTACCTCGCCCCCCAACTCTATTGGAAAGAGGGCGGGCCTCAGAGTTTTTCTCTGCTTCTCAAATGGTGGAGAAGCCCGGCCACCAATCCCCGGGGCGTGCTCGTCATCCCCGGAATCGCCGTGGACCGCCTGACCTCCCATGGCTGGCCGTCCTCGGAAATCGCCACCCAACTCCGCCTGGAACAAACCATCCAACCCCGCGGCCAAGGCGGCTACATCCTCTGGAATATCAAAGCCATTCGCGAAAACACCAAAGGGGTGGCCTCGCTTTTCTGAAAACCCGCACGGCGGCGTCGAGGGTAAGCAACGCTGTGGGCAACCTCACTTTTTCATCAGATCCTTCGGTTCCCTTTTTTTGGTGTCATAGGGGGAGTGATGCCCGGCGGAGTTGGGTCCCCGGGGGGAGAGAATGGCCAAGGAGGAATGTGGCGGCATCGAGGGCTTTGCCACCCGGTATCTGGATCACTTGGAGGGCCAGAGCTCCCCGGGCAGTTGCAACCACCAGGGGAAACTCTGGAGAGGCGATGAGGGTTCCCCACTGCCCGGATCCTTCGACAACCTGCGCCGAGTGAATTTTTAAGGGGGAGCCATCAGGCAAAAACGTGAACGTCCCGGGCCAGGGTTGAAAGGCCTTCACCTTCCTTGAGAGGACAACGGCGGATTGAGCCCAATCAAGGCAACCCTCGGCCTTGGTAATTTTTGCGGCATAGGTTGCAAGATCCGAGTCTTGTGGTGTGCGGGTAACGGTTCCCTGCTCTATCTGCCCGAGAGCTTCCAGAGTGGGGACAGGAGCGGAGACCGCCAAGCGGTCATGGAGGGTGCCCGCGGTATCATCCGACAAAATAGAAATCCGGTGTTGAAGAATGATGTCTCCGGTATCAAGACCCTTGTCCATAAACATCAGAGTGACCCCGGACTCGGCATCTCCCGCCAGGATGGCCGCGTGGATCGGTGACGCCCCCCGATGCCTGGGAAGCAAAGATGTGTGGAGGTTCACGCACCCCAAGCGTGGAATGTCCAGAATCGTGGAGCTTAAAATCTGGCCATAGGCCGCCACAAAAAAGAGATCAGCTTGAAAGTCCCTGAGTTGTTGAATCGTGTCATCGCCCCGAAGTTTTTCCGGTTGATAGACGGAGATTCCCAATTCCCGGGCAGCAACCTTCACCGGAGATGGCTTGAGCTGGAGCTTGCGACCGGCAGGGCGATCTGGCTGGGTGTAGATGCCGCAAATTTCGTGATGGCCGGCAAGCGCGCGTAGCGTGGGGACCCCAATCTCGCCGGTCCCAAGAAAAAGGATCTTCATTTGATACTAAGCAAAAACATCCTGCCCCAGCGAGCTTCCCACCCTGCGGCGGAGGCGGAAAATATGCGCCGGGCGATCCTCGGGCCTCAGAGCAATATAGTTGCGGGCGCCAACCCACCGAAAGGTCTCCCCGGTGAGCAGATCATCGAGCAGATAGGGCTCATTCTCCGGCACGCCGAAATCTGCCAGGGGAATCGTGACAAACCCGGCCTGGGCATGGAATGGGTCAAGGTTCACCGCCACGAAGAGGATGTTGTCAGCACCTTCCGTGGATTTTGCGAAAAAGAGCAAACTGTCGTTCTCGGCCGACAGAAAACGCAGGTTCGCCAATTGGTGAAGAGCCCGATTTTCTGAACGTATCGCATTTAATTTTGTGATGAGGTCTTTGATGTTTCCCGGAGCATTCCAGTCCCGCCCCCGGAAATGATACTTCTCGGAATCTAGGTATTCTTCTTTGCCCGGGATGGGCGTGTTTTCACAAAGCTCAAATCCACTGTAAATCCCATAAAGCGGCGAGAGGGTCGCTGCCACAACGGCCCGGATACAAAAGGCCGGACGCCCACCGGTCTGAAGAAACCCGGGTAAAATATCTGGCGTGTTGGTGAAAAAATGAGGACGGAAATAGTCCTTCATGTCAGTTCCCGTCAACTCGGTGAGATATTCTGTCAATTCAAATTTGGAATTCCTCCAAGTGAAGTAGGTGTAGGATTGGGTGAATCCGACTTTTGCCAGGGTCTGCATCATTTTGGGACGCGTGAAGGCTTCGCTGAGAAATATCACATCCGGAAATTCGTTGCGAACTTCGGCGATCACCCACTCCCAGAACGCAACCGGCTTGGTGTGGGGATTGTCCACGCGGAAAATACGCACGCCTTGGTGGCACCAGAAAAGAATCACATCCCGAAGTTCCTGCCAAAGCGCCTGCCAATCCGGATTGTGGAAATTCAGAGGGTAAACATCTTCATATTTTTTGGGGGGATTTTCGGCATACTTGATAGACCCGTCAGGGCGCTTGAAGAACCACTCGGGGTGATCTTTGACGTAAGGGTGATCGGGGGAACAATTGATGGCAAAGTCGAGGGCGACTTCCATGCCCCGGTCGCGGATTTCCCCCACCAGCCAGGCAAAATCTTCCAGCGTTCCGAGTTCGGGAGCCACATCTTTGTGGCCGCCCCCGTTCACGCCCTGACGGTTATTTCCAATCGCGTAGGGTACGCCGGGATCTCCGGGTTCGGAAATGAGGGAATTATTTCGACCTTTGCGTTTGGTGAGCCCGATGGGGTGAATGGGCGGAAAGTAAATCACGTCAAACCCCATCGCCCTTGCATCATCGATCCGCGTCAGGCACTCGCGGAAGGTGGAACCCGCGTCGGCGCTGCCATTGGCCGAACGCGGAAAAAATTCATACCAAGCCGAACGGACCGCCCGGGTGCGGTCCACCCAGACCCGAAGGGCCGGGCTGGAGGTCGCCAGGGAGCGGTCTGTGTAAACATCCATCAAAGCCAACAACGCCGGATCAGCCAACACCTCGGGGAGGGAGGAGGCTTCCAAGTCCTCGAGCAAGCTGGAAATCTCGGACAAAAACCGGCGGTCATCACCCTCCGCCCTGCTTGCGGCAGAGCGTATGATGGCCGAACCTTCCAGGGCTTCGCTGGAAAGGTCCTCGATCCCCGCCTTGTGCTTGGTCAAAATTTCATGGCGCCAGGACAGAAAAACATCCCCCCATGCCGAAACGCGATACTCACACCACCCTTCCAAAGTGAGAGGAAAGGCCGCCGTCCAACGATCATTGATGAGGGGACGAAGCGGCGTTTCCGACCACTCGGAACTTTCGGCATGACGCCATTCCAGCATGCCCGAAATCACATCGTGCCCATCCTTGAAGACATCGGCTTCCACTTGCAAATCTTCACCGACGCAGCGTTTGACAGGATGAGCACCACAATCGAGGCAGGGAGAAATATCGGCAATCACCACGGTCGCCGATCGGGAAAGATCGTGATGACTGGAGGGCGCGCTTTTTTGGGCAGTGATTTCAGGGGCCTGCGTCATAACGCTGGTTTCCGGCTCTTTGTTGCGGCGGGAGACATTTTTCATAGAGAATGTTTTTCGCAAAGCGAGGCGAGCAATTGGCCCAGAGGCTGCATCCCCTCCACACTTTCCAAGACACCACACAGGGATTTGGCTGCCACGGGAATGTGCTTCAAAAATTCGCGGCGCTGTTTTTCCATACCAAGGAATCCATAAGCGCCCAAGGCCTGCATCAGACGTTGCATGGCGCACAGGTTCAAAATTTCTTGGGAGTCCTCGAACACCACCGCCCCCGTGGCTGCTGCCCTCTGGCGATAATACTCGGCGAGTTCTCCCCGTTCCGCAGGCGAGAGGCTGACGTAAGGATCATACAAAAGAGAGGCCAGATCGTATTCCGCCAGACCGGGGCGCATGCCCTGAAAATCAATCAGCCAGGCCTGCCCTTGGATTGTGAGAATGTTCTGGGATTGAAAATCCCGGTGGATCAGGACTCTGGGAAGCCCCGCCAGGCGGCTGGCAACGGACTCAAGACCCGGCGTCGCTTGAAGGCTTTGGAGTTGGCCTTGCGGAAGCGAAAAGAATTTGCCAAGGCAATGTTCAAAAAAGTAATTCTGCTCCCAGAGGTAGAGCTGTTCGGCAAACTCGTTCTCCAACTGAATCCCGCTGCCGGGAAATCTTTGGGTGGCGTTGATGTGGAGCCGTGCAATCTGGTCCAGTGCGGCTTGATAGAGGGGGCGCCGCACCGACCATGGCTCATCCCGCCAATGCCAGAGGTCCAATTCCCCCAGGTCCTCCATGAAAATCAATCCCTCGGCCGGGTCGTGCAAATAGATCCTTGGCACATTCACGCCGCTGGCCGCAAGAAATTGGGCAATGTCCACGTAATGCTTGTTTTCTTCCCGGTGACCGGAATACCGGACAATAATCATCGAAGAGGTTCCTCCGGACCGGACCCGAAAAAATTTGCGGTCCGATCCTCCTTTTTCCAACGGACTGACCTCAATCCCGCCTCCGCTGTATCCGGGGAAACGATCCCTCGCAAGGGCCAGAACATTGTCAGGTAGTGCGTTCAAAGGATTTGTGATTCCGCCGATGCTGCGACGGATGTCCTCACGATACAATCCCGAAGATGCACCTTCGTCCCCGTTTTCGATCCCGGCCAAAGGATACAATCCTCCACATGGGAACCGGCCCCAATCTCAGCCCCCTCCCCTAGGGAGTTCATTCCGGTTAATCGCACCCCGGCCCCAATTTTGGCACCAGGGTGTAGGAACTGTGGCCACGACGGGTCGGGGTTGTGCGAAAATTTGAGACCTTGAGCCAAAGCGCGGTGAACAGATTTGTACGACGCCACGGTGCCCAAATCAAACCAATGCCCTTCATCCAAGATCACCCCGCCGATCCGACGTCCGGCACGAAGGATGTCGAGAAACGCCGAAACAACGGAGGACGGCTTGTCTTCGGGAAGAAAATCAAAAATCTCAGGCGAAAGAACATAAATGCCCGTGAAAAGATACTTCTGCACCGACGAAACTCCCAAAGTGCCACGAATGTCGGTCACTGATCCTCGCTCTGCATCAAACCCAATTTGCGCCGGATCCCCGGATCGCAGCCCCAATGTCGCGATATCTCCACTGGCAAGGTGGGCACTGATCAGGCTTTTGATGTCCACGTCTGCCAACACGTCCCCATTGTGAACAAGAAACGGGGCACTCCCCAAAAGATGCTGCACGTTTTTGATGCCTCCTCCAGTGTCCAAAAGGAGAGGTTCATGGCGGAACTGCATCTCACATCCGCGGTAAGAAGACATCGGACCATCAGACGGAAAAAATTTTTGATACGCTTCGGCGCGATGATGGGTGTTGACGACAAATTGTTTGACGCCTGCAGCGATCAAGTGATCAAAAGCAAAAGTGATCAGAGGTTTTCCCACGACGGGAACAAGCGGCTTCGGACGATCCTCGGTGAGTTCCTTCAGGCGTGTGCCCAAACCCGCCCCCAACACGAACGCCGCTTCAATGCCTCCGGTCACTTCGCGATGATTTTTACGTCGTCGAAGAAAAGTTCCGCATCAGGGGGCAGAGAAAATGAGATCCGCAAGGCGGAGTCTGTCGTGTCCTTGAGATCACTCAAATCCCGGTTCGAGAACGCCACGCGAAATTCCTTTCTGACTTCCGACCACGCCGGTCCGGCGGAAAATTTGATGATTTCTTGTTTTTCCTCACGGGCCTCATTGCGCTGACGCGTCACAGAATCCCGACCGCCTCGGGTCACACGCTCTTCCCCCAACTGCTTGGATCCCGAATAGGCAATGCCGACTTGGCCGTCAGAGGACCTCCCACGAACTTTCATGGAGAAAACATACGTCGAGCCCACCTTGAAGCGAACCCGTCCGGCCTGACGAAGAACAAAATAACGGGCGGGAGCATTGAGCAATATGTCTGTGGAACCACCGCTCACAGAGACACGATCCACGGAAAATTGTCCCATGGCGGGAAGGTAATTTGACGGTGGAGGCATGACCTGGTTGTGGGAGGGGGCATACCCAACTTTTAATGCGCCTTTGCCATCCGCTGGTGCCAACTTGGGGTCTTCGGTGTCTTTGACCACCGTCACATAGGCGAGGAAATTGCCGCGTTCCAAACCATAGTCCACATCCCAGCCAGAAGGCATCGCCATCGGGGGGGTTGCGGCCGTGCCTTTGATTTCCACCGGAGCCTCAAATTTGGGCTCTCCTTTTGTGCCCTTGTTTAATGACATGGCAATCCGGCCATTGGTCTTGCCTACGATCAAGTCAAAAAGCCCATCCCCATTCATGTCCCCCGTGGACACGGTGCTGATGCCGCCAAAACTCAAGGGCGTGCCGGTTGTGGAACTGATAAATGAGGCAAAAGGAAGCTCAGGTGCAGGCTCCCCCGATTTCCATTCCGTGGCTTTGTTGAGATACACCGCAATTTTCCCCGTGCGCTCTGCAACCAACAAATCCGGTTGTCCATTCCCGTTGTAATCAACCACGGTTGGCGTCAATTGCTCCAATCCGTCACCAAAGGCCAACACATGACGCCCGGCCTCTTCAAAAATGGGGCGACTCCCGCCGCCGGAGTTCAGCAGAAGGTGAATGTTGTTTGCCGAGTAACTTCCCTCCCCCAAAAGCAAATCATCCCGACCATCCCGGTTCCAATCCCACACCGTCGGCGCAAAAACATTTCCCCACTTTTTGTTGGGGTCCTTGGAGGTCGGAATGGCTATCCTCCCAACATCCGGTGGTTGACGAAAGTCGGGGGTCTGCGCTGAGCCCGCATTCAGAAGTTGAAGAATCTCGCCTCCATAATTTCCGATGATGAGATCTTTTTTGCCGGTCTTGAACATGTCCGTGGCGTGCAAACGCCCCCCCATCCGAAAAGTGCGATTCACAGCCCCCAAAGCAGTCAACTGTTCCGCGGTGAGACGGGAAAGAAAAACACCCGCCAAATCACCCAGCGAGAATTTTGCCTCCTGGGGCGTGCCCGTGTTGAAAAAAATACGGATGTAACCAATGACATCCATGGTCACAATGTCCAGCTTCCCGTCATTGTTCATATCAGCGACACTCACCGAAACCGGCATCGAAGTTTCGGCAATCGTGCCGCTGGTCGTCAACACAGGCAACGCTCCGCGCTCCCCGCCAAGATAACCGGTCGTGTCCACACCATCCCAAAGATTCTCCCGGCGAAATGAGGTTTCAAAGCTTCCATTGCCCACCAAATTTCTCGCTGCGGCAGGCTGGGCAGGCGCGGCAGGCTGGGCAGGCGCGGCAGGCTGGGCAGGAGCCTGACCCAAAACCGCGAACGGAAATACAAAGGCTGCAATCGAAGTTGCGAAAATGACAGAGGGAACGCGTCTCATGAAGCAAGAAAATCTAATTCAAAAACCTTCCGGAGAAAAGAAATTATTCCCCAAAAGCATGTCACAGCCTTTGGGGTCAGTCCTTTTTTCTTGCTTTTTGCTTCCGTGCAACACCGGCAAATGACAAGAAAAAAGGACTGACCCCCAGACTAACCCCCAGAGAGGGTCTGAATCCGTCCTTGCGAATCGTCGGGAATGGACAATTCTAGGAGACAAAATGAGACGCACCTGAAGTCATCACCCAATCCTCCATGAAATTTTTTCCCATCTATCCTGCGCTTTTTCTGTCCGTTTTATTCACCTTGCCTTTGCAGGCTCTCACGATTCAGGGCGTCGAAGTTGCTCCTCAAAAGGAGGTCTCCGGTCAAACCCTGCCTCTCAACGGCGCAGGTCTTCGCACGGTCACTCTGGCATTTATCCCCATCAAAGCCTACGTGGCCTCGTTTTACTCCCCCCAACCTCTACGATCCTACGAAGCGGTGCTTGCCTCGCCGGGGCCTCTTCAATTCAATTTCACGTTTCTCCAAGGGGTCTCACAAAAGCAGGTGGCTGATGCGTGGACGGCGCAGTTCAAACAAAGCACCAGTTTCACCTACCCGGGTCTTGCAAAGGACCAGGTCACTTTTGTCGGCTTTTTTGGTCCCCTAAAAAAAGGTGGCATCGAAACCGTTGAGATCGAGGGTAGCGAAACACGGGCTTACGATAACGGAACTCTTCGCGGCACGATTCAAGGGAGGAACTTTCAAAAAGCTTTCCTGAGCCTTTGGTTCGGCTCCAGCCCGGTTCAGGATTCCTTGAAATCCGATCTTCTCGGAAAATAAATCCCTCCCGGCATCACGGGTTTTCCTTGAAATAACGCTTCGTTTCCGCCGCGATTACCCCGCTGAGCATGAGGAGCGCCACAAGGTTGGGAACCGCCATGAGACCATTCATCATGTCGGAAAAATTCCAAATGGCATCGCTCTTCCACACACACCCCACAAAAACGGCAATCACCCAAAGAATGCGGTAATAAAAGACCGATTTGATGCCAATGAGGTATTCGATGGCTTTTTCGCCGTAATACGCCCACCCAAGGATCGTGGAAAACACGAACGTCAGAAGACCGAGGATGAGGACCACATCCCCGAAGGCCCCCAAATGATGGAATGCTTTGTCACAAAGGCCGGCCCGCGTTTCTCCTTCTCCTTGCCAATCCCCGGAACTCACGATCACCAAGCCCGTGAGCGCACACACAACCACCGTGTCCCAAAATGTGCCGGTGCTGGAAACCAGCGCCTGCCGGACAGGATCTTTGGTCCGGGCCGCTGCCGCGACAATCGGAGCGCTGCCCATCCCTGACTCGTTGGAGAACAGGCCACGGGCAATGCCATATCGCATGGCTTCCGCAATTCCGGCCCCCACAAACCCACCCACGGCGGCATGACCCGTGAACGCCGAGGTCACAATGAGATAAATCGTGGGTAAAATTTGGTCCCAGCTGAAGGCCAGAATAATCAAACACCCTATCACGTAAAACACAGCCATGAAGGGAACCAAAAACGTGCAAAAGCGCGCAATCGATTGGATCCCGCCAAGGACCACGGCTCCCGTCAAAACGGCAAGGATCAGGCCAATCGTGAATTTGATCGCCCCGTCAGTCATCTCAAAAGGCAACACATCTTTCTTGGCAACCACCATGTCAGCAATCGCATTCGATTGCGCCATGTTCCCAATACCGAACGCAGCAATCGCCGTAAAAATCGCAAACAAAACCCCCGCCCACTTCGCGTTGAGCGCCCGCTCGAGCACATACATCGGACCTCCGGACATTTGCCCCCGGGAATTGGTCACCCGGTATTTCACCGAAAGAAGGGCCTCGGCATACTTGGTCGCGATGCCAAAAACGCCCGTCAACCACATCCAAAGCACCGCCCCCGGGCCACCAATCAACACGGCCCCCGCCACACCAAAAATATTGCCCGTTCCAATCGTTGCCGCCAGCGCCGTCACCAACGCTACGAACTGACTGATATCACCGGGCGCCCCTTCATCTTTGGTAATGGAAAGTTTGATCGCCCGACCAAGGAACCTCTGAATGAACCCCGTCCGCCACGTCAAAAAGAGATGCGTCCCAAAAAGGAGAATGATCAACCAGGGGCCCCATACAAACCCCGCCCCAGCCTCGATCCAAGCGTTCAGTTTTTCCATGGAAATGGAGTTAATGGGGATTGCGCCCGCATGGCAAGTCCCTTGTCTGGAGGCTCAGCTCAGGTGGTTCGTGATTAAATGCGGCTGTGGTAATCAGGCCAGGGGGCATGGTCGGCTCGACCGTGTGGTATTCGATGCGGTGAATCAAACTTGCAACGGGCGAGACGCAACCGTTCCCCCTACTCAGCCCTCAAATCACGCCAAGGTGGATCGTGATCTCCGAGCGCGATGCCAACCCTGCACGGCGAAGCCGTCACTTTTTCTAAAAGCCACGCGGCTCCGCCGCCAACGCCACCCATCGTGCAGCGGAGTGCCCGATCCACCACGCTGTCGCGCAAGACAGACGCCACCCCAACCTTCCTGATTGGCAACGCAGGTCCCGGATGTTACGCTGGAGCCATGAAATCTGAGATGCCGCTCGAGCGCCTCTTTTGGTGGAAGGACCCTTCCCATGAAGACCCTCATCGCATTGCGGCCCAAGTCATGGTCTTTGGCGACCTCAAAGACATTCAGATTGTTCGTGAAAAATTTGGGGAAATCATTTTTGAAGAGATTCTGGCTGCCCCTCCCCGTGGTGTGTTCGACCGCAAATCGTGGGTTTTCTGGCACAAAAAATTAGGGAAGACTCCCATCCCCCCCCTGCCCATTCAGGGCGTGTCATGGCCTCAATGATGACTTGGCATCTGGACGTTCTCCCTCCTGTGCAACGAGCTCTCTGGGAATCACGAATCAAGAACGGATTTCCAAAGTGGGTGCTCTACGGAGGGACGGCATTGGCTTTGAGGTTGGGGCATAGGGAGTCGATTGACTTTGATTTTTTCTCGAGCGATCCCATTGAGCCTCTGACTTTCCAAGCTGAAATGGCACTAAGTGGCGAGGTTCTCCAAGCAGATAAAAACACCCTCACTTTGATTCACCAGGGCGTGAAGCTCTCATTTTTTGGAGGGCTCACTTTGAACGTGATTTCCCCTCCCGAGCAACTGACACAATGCGCCGTGGCTTCGCTCGATGATTTGGGAGCATGCAAACTTGCTGCCCTCGTCAACCGCGTGGAAATTAAAGACTACTTTGATGTGCTTGCCTTGATTCGCCATGGAATCCCCCTTGCTCGTCTTCTTGGCTGCGCAAATGCCGTCTATCGCGGACAATTTCCCATCGTCCCCTGCCTCAAGTCCCTCACATGGTTTGAAGACCCCAAATTGAACACTCTCTCAGAAACGGATCGGCAAATCCTGGAAACAGCAGCCCTCTCGGTTGAGGACATCCCTTCAATCCCCACACAGCCTTTTTCCATTGGGCAATTTGCCTAATCACCTTTTCAGGTTTTCAGGTTTGCCTCCGTTGCCCAAGGGGGGTAATATTTCAAATTTCCAATGAATGAATTGATCCAACACCAATTCGACGCGAACAGGCAGGCTCTGACGATGCTTTGTAGGAAGCTGGATGTGAAACGTCTTCGAATTTTTGGATCGGCGGTGAGCGGTGGTTTTGCGGACAAGTCCAGTGATCTGGATTTTATTGTGGACTTTTATAATGACAGTGCATCTGGGATTGCTGATCGATTTTTGACCCTCGCTGAGGAATTGGAGTTCATGTTCCAGCGAAGGGTCGATCTTCTTACAGAAAGGTCAGTCCGTAACCCAATCTTCCGCCAAAGCATTGAGTCGGCAGGACAAACCGTTTATGAAAGCTGATGCAGCAAAACTCATTTTTGATATTCGGGAGGCCATAACGGATATCCAGAAGTTCACAAACGAGATGACTTTTGATGAATACGTGAGCGACGACAAAACCCGTGCGGCCGTGGAAAGGAAATTTGAGGTGGTTGGCGAAGCTTGCACTCGGCTTCGTGACCGCGCTCCTGATGTTTTTGCAACGCTCCCTGACGCCCCTAAAATCATCGGTTTTCGCAATCGACTCATTCATGGATACGATCAAGTTGACGATGCCATCGTATGGGATGTCATATCCCAGAAAATGCCAGAATTGCTCAAGAGCCTGCCCAAGTCCAGTTGATCAACCTCAATTTCACGCAGCTGCTCTCCCAGAATTCTATTAATTTTGTTAATTTTGTCAGAAAAATCCCCTCCGATTTTACCTTTCCACTTTCCGCTTTCCACTTTTCCGCCTCCCAATTGTGACGAATCTGTAACAATCCCGCGCTTTGAAAGTCAGGGGAGCGCTGGAAAAATCCTTTTTTAAACACCAGGAAGTTTTTAAGCGGCCCGGGAAGGAGATCGTTCGAATGCGGATCAGTTGTTGGGGCCCGCCTGTCTCCGTCCGCCAATTGGAAGCAGCCT
>JBBECL010000251.1:0-18041 GCA_040881805.1 Terrimicrobiaceae bacterium
CTTCCTTGATGTCGGGGTAGAGCTGACGGTTGACCCTGCGCAGCACCTCGGCGGCACTGTAATTTCCACTGGCCTCGCTGCGGATCACGCTCCTTGCCATCGCCATAATCAGCGACGCCGGGACGCCTTTTCCCGACACATCCGCGATGGCGATGCCGAGGTGTTCGTCATCCACATGCACATAATCAAAATAATCTCCGCTGACCTGGCGCGCCGGAATGTTCACCCCGCTCAATTCGTAACCCGCAAACGTTGGCGGCATCGCGGGGAGCAGGATGGACTGGATTTCCCTGGCGATTTCCAAGTCATGGTCCAGGCGTTTTTTCTCGCTGGCTTCGAGATAAATGGCCTCCGTGAAAAGGGCAAACGCCGATTGTTCAATGATGGTTTGGAAGACCTTGAGGTCTTCCGTGGTGAAAGGAGTGCTCATGGCCCCGTTGGCCAGGGCAATGATGCCGAGCACCTTTCGACGGTAGATGAGCGGAGCGGCCAGGAGCGAGTGAGCCATGGAAGCATTCTCCGTGAGGCCGGCGGCCAGCAATTCGTCCTGCGTCATGATGAGGGGCTTGCCGCCCTCCCAGATCTGCCCCAGGGGTCCCTCCTTCGGTCGGATGACAGTCAACTTCAAATAGCTGTCCAGCGCGACGGGCGTGTTCTCGGACTGTTCCAGAATGTGGGGGGGGACCGGCACAAGCGGTGGACAGCCTTTCGAAAAAAACACAGGAACCATCGTGGCACCGGTTTTGTCAGCAAGATACAAGGTGCCGCCATGGGCATCCAAGATCCGGACGGCGCTCTCAACAATCAACCGGTGCAAGTCCGAGGATTTGAGCCCCTCGGAAAAGGCTTCGCCCAGACCATGCAAAAAATCAAAAACCCGGTCCTCCTCGAGTTGGAGTTCGGCCCGTTGACGCTCCAATTCGCTGATTCGCCGTGTGAACGTGTTGAGCACCACAACCAGGGCGATCAATGTCCCACAGAAAAGCGCCAAAAAGAGATATGTCCACATATCACGGTGGGTTTCTGTCGCCCGGCCCCTTCAGCTCTCCGAAGACCCATCCTCCTTGTCGGCGGGGATTCCCAAATCTTGTCGAAGAAAATCAATCACATCCCGAAACTTGACAGCATTTTTCGCATCGGCGGCTGCCAGGGCTTCGTGAGCTTCCAAAACCGCCTGCTTGCCGGCATCTTCGGATTCCCCGGCCGGCGACGGCACCGGGGAAGTGGTGACGGGCAAGCTCCCCAGGGATTTGGTGGAAACATGAAAAAGCTGATCCAACCCAAGCCCCACCAAAAGGTCATGGCTCCGGGGGTTGGCATTTGAAACAGAGAGATGACCCTGTCCCAACTCCCGCAAGCGGAGGGCGGCTCCGGCCAGGGTTCCCATAAATGTGGAATCCATCAGATCACAACCTTTGAGATCGATGACAAAATCGCGATACCCCCTCTGAATCATTTGTTTGATGACCTGTTTCAAACCAATGCTGTTTTGAAACGTGCCGCGTCCCTCGACCCTGATGCAGACCGTGCGGTCAAGCACTCCCACCGAAACTGAATCTTTGGCACTCACAAGGATCCGTGCCACCCCTTGCCTGCCACTGTGGCTGGCCATAGCCGGAACGGTTGATAGATCAAATCGACGGTTTTCATCTCCAAATAAATGATTGCGACAGAGCCACGATGCGGCCATCCACAATGAGAACGGCGCGCCAGGACGTGACACGTCCAAACTCCAGGTAATCATCCCCGATGATCTTGAAGTCGGATTGAAAGGATCCCCGTGCGGACGGGTAGTAGCGTTCCTGCGCCATCACGTAATTCCCGAGAGCGGCTTGACGGTATTCGAGCCGAACGGTCACATCGGCCTCGGTGCTGGCTCTCCAGAAAAACGAAAAATAATTGCCGTGGAGTCGTTCACGGTCCGCCTCGGTGACAGTGCCCCACAAGCGGCGCTGGCGTTCGAAAGCGACGGTTTCACTGAGGTTTCGGATTGTCTCCACCTCGGGCGAATAAAATTCCAGCTTTTGTTTGCGGAATTGGAAGGCGTCATCGATTGCCAGTGGCAGCACGTTCGCGGTCTGTAGCTTGGTGGCAGGGACTTCCCGACTCGCGCACGAGACAAGAACAATCAGCAGTGGTAACAAAAAGAGGAGTTTCCTCATGTGCACGCATCAAAGCGACTTTGGCCTCCGCTGTCAAATGCATCGCAACCGGATTCTTGGGATGGGGTCGGATTGTTCGTGCAAGTCCCCAAGGATTCCGGTAAAAATTTTGCATCATGAGTGATGAATTCTCCTACGATTTTGTGGTGATCGGCGGGGGAAGTGCCGGATACGCGGCTGCGAGGACCGCCGCGGGATTGGGCCTTCAAGTGGCCGTGATTGAGGGGGGCGGCGAAGTCGGTGGGCTTTGCATTTTGAGGGGTTGCATGCCCAGCAAAACCCTTATTGAAAGTGCGAATCGCATCCTTGCCGCTCATGAGGGGGAGGAATTTGGTGTGCGCATCCAGGGTGTCCACGCCGATCTGGAGGCTGTGATTGCCCGGAAACGGTCCTTGATCAGTGGCTTCGCCGACTATCGCCGGAAACAACTGGAAAGCGGCACATTTGATTTTTTTCGTGGCATGGCCTCTTTTGCGGATGCGAACCGGCTGAACGTCCAACTTTTGGATGGAGGACACCTCGTGATCGCCTCTTCCTACTTTCTTATTGCCACGGGCTCGAAAAGCTCGAACCCCGACATCCCGGGATTGGACCATGCGGCCACTCTCACCAGTGATGAAATTCTGGACGCGACGGAACTGCCGCACTCGGTGATCGTTCTCGGGGCAGGGCCGGTTGCCTTGGAGATGGCCCATTACATGAGCGCCATGGGCGTGCGGGTCACCATTATCCAGCGAAGCCCCCACTTTTTGCGCGGCGTGGACGAGGACCTCGCGGACACGGTGGAGTTGGCATTCCGCGGACGGGGGATGGACGTTTATACCGGCACAAAATTGCTCCGTGTGGAGCCGGTCGGGGACGGCTACCGTGTGGAGTTTGAACACAAGGGTCAGATTCACGAAACCGGGGCCGCCGCCGTGTTCAACGGCTTGGGGCGGGTCCCCAACCTTGGATTTCTCGGCTTGGAAAACACCGCGGTGACCCTCCAGCGCGGGGCGATCGAAGTTTCCCCCACCCAACAATCGTCGGCCCCGACCATCTTTGCGGCGGGTGATTGCTGCGGCCCCTACGAGGTCGTCCACATTGCCATCCAACAAGGAGAGCTTGCCGCCCGCAATATCGCCAGGCTCTTGCGAGGCGAGTCCGCATCCGGGACCATGGACTATCGGTTGAAACTATACGCCGTTTTCACGGAGCCACAATTGGGGGTTGTCGGCCTTTCGGAAATCGAAGCCCGGGAACAGGCAATTCCCCACAAAGTGGCCACCTACCCGTTTGACGATCATGGGAAATCACTGGTCATGGGGGCCACCCGGGGTTTTGTCAAGCTGATGGCCTGCCCAACCTCCGGCGAAATCCTGGGTGGTGCGGTTGTGGGTCCCCACGCCTCCGATCTCATTCACGAGGTGGTTGTTGCCATGGCTTTCCGATCAACCGCCGCCCAATTCGCCGCCATCCCCCATTACCATCCCACACTCAGCGAGATTTGGATTTATCCCGCCGAGGAGTTGGCAGGGTAGTCGGCGACGAAAAGTTAACCGATTTTTACGAAAATTGGGGCGATGTCGCTCGCCCCGGGACCGCCCTTCCTTTTCTTTCTTCCTCCCATTTTTATTGCTCCCATTTTGTCACCCTTGGCGAGGCACTCGTGCTCTGCAACAAATAAGAAAAATGTTGCATAAAATCTGAGTTGAGGCATCGTGTGCCAATCGGCGAAGCCTCAGGTCATGAACCCCACCCCATTCCCTCCCTGCGTCCTGGCGGTTGTTTTGAGTCTGATGATATCTGCACCTTGTCTCGCGGTGCTTGACGAAAACGGGAATCAGCAGAGTGATGTCTGGGAGATGCTGACTGCCTCCCGCGGACTTTTTCCCGATCTTGACCAAGATGGGGACGGATTCACCAACCGTGAAGAGAGCGTGGCCGGGACACATCCGCGGGATGCCGGCAGTTTCCCGAGCCAGAGCCTGGATTTGGGGGCCGGAAGCACCGTCCACATTCAATGGCCCTCGTTTGCAGGGAAGCTGTATCATTTGGAGTTCAGCAACTCGCTTGTTGGAGGGGTAATCCCCTGGCAAGTCGTTCGCAGTGTTTTGGGAAAAGATGGGATGGAAGACGCTTTTCATTCCCCCAGCCTTCTGACGAATGCCTTTTATCGGGTGAGGGTCGGGGATGTGGACACCGATGAAGACGGGGTTTCGGATTGGGAGGAACTCTCTGTGGGGTTTGATCCCGCGCTTGCCGCGACGGACCGCTATTCCTGGCTTGCGACTCCCCCATGGCAAACCGGTCCCTACCGCTCGGCGGACTACCATCGCATCAAGGCCGGACTATCAGCCACCAACATCGTGTCCGCTGTCGTGGTGGATGCCGAGACCCATGTGGACTGGCCGGACCCTGCCGTGATCGCTCTTCGTCGGACCGGTGGGTTGGGGGAGTTGACGATTCCGGTCGTGATTGGTGGAACGGCGGTGCGGGGAGTGGATTATGATTCGTCGGTGGGGTCCACGGTGACGATTCCTGCGGGAGTCCGCGAGGTGCCGATTCTTTTCACGCCGCGCGGCACTTCCACCATCACAAGTTCCAAAACCATCACGCTCACACTCCAAACATCAAGTTCCTATTCCTTGGGGGCCACCTCGAACAGTTCGGTCACCTTGCGCGAGCGCCCGGCCGATGGGCGTCCTTCCGCCAAAGCCGCCGCCCGGTTTTTGGTCCAGGCCGCCTTTGGCCCCGACAGCGCCGAGATTGCGAGGGTCCAGGCCCTGGGTTTTGAAGGCTGGATCAACGACCAATTCTCCCGCCCGGTCGGCTGGCATCAACCCGATATGGAAGCGCTGGATGCGCAAATCCGCGCAGACAATCCTGGCGACCCCAATCGCCGCGCTTGGGCGGATGATTATGCGGTTCCTTGGTGGAACCAAGCCATGAAGCCGGGGCCGACCGCAGACCCCCTGCGTCAGCGAGTCGCTTATGCCCTCAGCCAAATCCTGGTGATTTCGGACCGGGTGGATGCCATCGGATTTTATCCGGCGGCGATGGCCAATTATTATGACATGCTTTTGCGGAACGCCTTTGGAAACTACCGCACGCTCCTCTACGAAACCACATTGCATCCCTGCATGGGGGCCTATTTGAGCCATATGCGGAATGCCAAGGAAGACCCGGCGAGGAATCTTTTCCCTGACGAAAATTATGCCCGCGAGGTGATGCAGCTTTTTTCCATCGGGCTTTGGCAATTGAATCCTGATGGAACCCGGCAGCTCGACGGCGAAGGACGGCCGATTCCCTCCTACACCAATGATGATATCCGCAATTTTTCGAAAGTTTTCACCGGGCTGGCCTTAAAAAAGCGGGGAGGGAGCACCGCCCCGGACGTGAGGACGGCGGATTGGTTTTATTGGACGGATGACGAGACCTACGAGGGCACCATGGAAATGTGGGATCGGGAAAGCTGGGTTTACCGGGCGGATCGCTCGTGGATCAAAACACCCGAGTATTACCATGATCGGACTGCGAAGCCGCTCCTGAATGGGGTCGTGCTGCCCGCCAACCAGCGCGGACTCAAGGACATTGAAGACGCGATCTCCAATTTGGTGGGTCATCCGAACAGTGGTCCCTTCATTTCGCGGCTGCTGATTCAGCGATTTGTGACTTCAAACCCCAGCCCCGAATACCTCGGGCGGGTGGCCGCGGTGTTTACCGCCAACATCTCGAATCCGTGGCAGATGCGCGAAGTGATCAAAGCGATCTTGCTGGATCCCGAGGCCCGCGATCCCGCAAGCCTGGAAGACGAAACTTTTGGCAAACAGCGGGAGCCCTACCTGCGCATCGCGAATCTCATGAAAGCCTTCGGAGCCAGTGCCCCAAGTGGAAAGTTCGAACTCCGCTACCTCGATTATCCCACGGCCCAGCGTCCGCTCCATTCGCCCAGCGTTTTCAATTTTTACCTTCCCGATTATCAACCCCCCGGCGAAATGGCAGCCCGGGGACTTTATGGGCCCGAGTTTCAGATCACAACAGACATCACCGCCATCTCCAATCCCAACTATGCCATGTCCTCGGTGACCGGGTGGCGGGAGTGGCAAAACAACAACCCAACACCCACGTATCATCAGGGCGACTTTAATCTCTGGGGCAGCTATTATCCTGTGGGCGATCCTCGCCGTGGAACCGACTTGGTCCGCCCAAACTACACCGCCGAGCTGGCCCTGGCCTCCGATCCCGCCGCGCTGCTCCGACGCCTCGACCTCTTAATGACTTACGGCGGTCTCTCCGCGCGGCAACACCAAATCATCCGCGAGGCGCTGGAACGCATCACCCCCTCCACGCACAGCCCGCAAGCTTATCCGAATGATTACCTCCGCACCCGCGTGGAGACCGCCATTTACCTGATTTCGATTTCACCCGAATTCTGCATCCTCCAATAACATCATGACCACCAAGCCCCAGGGCCTCACACGCCGAAAATTCCTCGGTCAGGCGAGTTGCGCCGCCGTGGGCAGCATCGCTTTGCTGAACACCTTGCTCAACCTGCGATTGATGAGTTCGGTCGCAGCCCAGGGAACCGGCGGTTCTTACAAGGCGCTGGTGTGCCTCTTTCTTTCCGGGGGAAATGATTCCTTCAACATGTTGGTTCCCAGCGACCCGGACCACCACGTGGAATACGAGTTGATCCGTGGGGGACTTCACAATGCCACCACCGAATCCGGCGGATTGGCCCTCCCGAACGTGGGACAACCGGGGGGGCTTCTGCCGCTTTCGCCTCTCGGAAATCTGGGTGGACGAGAATTCGGTTTGCACCCTGCCATGGAACGACTGCAAGGGCTTTTCGAAAGTGGACGGGCGGCTTTTGTTTGCAATGTCGGGTCCCTCATTCAGCCCGGAATGACGCGGGCCATGCACGATGCCGGCATCCATGTGCCCTTTGGCCTGTATTCGCATG
The DNA here is from genome assembly GCA_040881805.1 of Terrimicrobiaceae bacterium. Taxonomy (GTDB): domain Bacteria; phylum Verrucomicrobiota; class Verrucomicrobiia; order Chthoniobacterales; family Terrimicrobiaceae; genus JAJTZA01. The sequence goes on from JBBECL010000251.1 coordinate 7,108, forward strand.
CCGATCAAATCGAGCAATGGCAGACCGCCTACCCCGAAGGCCGGACGACCATTGGTTGGGCAGGCCGGGCCGCAGATTTGCTGCAATCGATGAACACCGCCAACGGGCTTTCCATGAACATCTCGCTCGGTGGCACGAATCTCTGGCAGACAGGCAATCAAGTCCTTCAATACGGACTGAATTCCAGTGGCGTCAGTGACTTGGATGGTTACGATGTGGACTGGGATCAGGCCTCCTGGGGAATGAGCCCGATTCGTGGGGCGGCCGTGGATAGCCAACTCGGCATGGATTATCAAAACCTGCTCGAAAGAACGTTCGCCAACAAAACCCGCAATGCGATTGAGGCTTATCAAGTCTTTCAAGAGGCCACCAGCCTTCCACTGCCCGGGAATGTCACGTTTCCCAACACCCAAATCGGCAACAGCTTTCGCATGGTGGCCCGCACGATCGCCGGACGCTCGGTCCTTGGTGCCCAGCGGCAAACGTTTTTTGTGCAGTTGGGAGGATGGGATCACCATGACGAAGTCATCGACAACCAGCAAGTGATGTTGGGACAGGTCAGTGAAGCGGTGGGGGCCTTTTATGATGCCCTCACGGCCATGGGACTTGGGGATCAGGTGGCAACCTTCACCGCCTCGGACTTTGGGCGAACCCTCACCTCCAATGGACGTGGTTCGGATCATGCCTGGGGTGGGAATCACTTTGTGGTGGGAGGCGGCGTGCAAGGACGCCGGCTTTTCGGCCAATACCCGGATCTCTACGCAGAAAATTCCCTCGACACCGGACGGGGACGATTGATTCCCACCACCTCGGTCGATGCCTATTTTGCGGAGCTTGCGCTTTGGTTCGGAGTCGCAAAATCCAGCCTGCCGCTCGTCATTCCCAACATCACGCGTTTCTATGACCCGACATCCGGCGCTGACCCGCTGGGATTGTTCAACGCATGAAAAAACACCTTCTTCTTGCGGGCGTGTTGGTTTTGATCGCAGGGGTCACAGGGATTTTTCTTCACGCGCCGGGCCAAGACATCCCGGCTTCACCGCCAAAGGGAGAAACTGCCACGCAGCGCCCACAACCCGTGACCCGTCCGCCGGATTCCTCCATCCCACTGGCCGCCCTATCCGACACAAACATCCCCCCCGAAAAGCGTGTCCGCCGCGTCTATGAGATGCTTCAGAATTTCATAATGGCCACCAAATCCCGGGGCGGACCTCCTCTGAGCACCAATGGAGAAATCACGCGCGCTCTCACCGGCCGGAACAAGCTAAGCGTCATGTTTCTGCCGCCCGACCACCCCGCAATCAGCACCAGCGGAGAACTCCTTGACCCTTGGGAGACACCCTATTTCTTTCATGCCCTGGCGGCAGATTCCTGGGAAGTGGTCTCCGCCGGGCCAGACCGCACGCACTTCAATGACGATGATATCATATTCCCCCCAGCCAGGAACCCCAACTCCCTGCGCCGCAGTTCACAACCCTGAAATGTCTCGGCAGCTTGGAGATCATCGAACGAGCCTTGGTTGCGGATACCGTCAAGAACCCGGAGTCCACCATCATCTTCAGTTCTGGATCCCTCACTTGCACTCGTGGCTCACCCCAACGGAGCAGACACCTCGACACCTTTTGGTGGGGTGTATTGGAAAACGTCGTCTGAGAGTCGCCCGGATTTTTCGTTGGTGAGCGTGAGGGTGGAGTGGTTTCCATTGGGGGCTTGAACGCTGATTTTTTGGAGGGCGAGAGCGGCATCGAGGGTAATCCCAATGGAGGAGACATTGGCTTGGAGTGCACGTTGGCGAGGGATCAGCCGGAGTTGATAACCGTCGGGAAGGCGTTCGCCGGACATCTCAAATTGTTTGTCCAGATCTGAAAGCCGCAGGGCACTTGCCAGCGCTTCGAAGGAAGCGGCCAGGCTGCGATTTGCTTTGAGAGGATATTTTTCAGCGCGATTGTCATCAGGGAAAACCACCCAAAGGGTTATGCCATCGCTGACATGCACAACGCGCCGTGGGTTCATGGCCTCTTTGCGAAATTGATTGGGGGGAGAGAAGGACAGGCGTCCCTCCTCGATGACCGGCTCCTTCAGCATGGCCACTTTTCTGACTTCCCGGTAGTCCACGGTCAGTCCGCCGGGGCCGCGCAGAGCCGCCGCACGGTCCAGAAGATCCTTGATGTCAGATCCGGTCATTGGCCGGGCTGATGCCGGGGCGCAGGCAAGAAGCAGCAAAAGCCCGGCAACGAGCTTTTTCACAGATTTGCTGCGCTTTCTCACGGAGAGAAAACCAGGGCCGTCGTCTCCGCTGGCAGTGCCAACTTGTTGAGAAGGACGGAATGGCCTTCCAAGCGATGAACTTTGGCGAAGCCGGAAGCCCACGAGGAAACCGCCGAACTGCTGCCCATGGGGATAATGACTCTGGGCCTCAGTTGCGCAATGACAGCATTCCGGCCAGTCGGTCCGAGACGGTCATCCACGGGCAAAAACAAAACATCGACACTTCCCAGTTGAATGATGTCGGCCGCAGGCAGCGTCGAAGGAACATCGCCCAGAAAGCAGAAACGCATCCCGTCAGAGGTCCAAGAAAACACCAGATTCATACCCACCACCTCGGGAGCGGAGGGGTCTGGAAAGGTGGCTGTCCCGCGAATGCGGGTGCCTGCGGCATTGTGGGAGCCCATGCCGACGGCTCCCCGAAAGACGACAGGCGCATTTTCAAAAACGTCGGTGTTATTGGCCTCACGCTTTTCGTGTGAGATCAGAACCACATCGGGCGTCAGGTTTGTGGGAACGGATCGTGAGGAAACTCCGGGAGCAAAGGGGTTGGTCAGAATTTTAGTTCCCAGGGAGGTTGTCAGCAAAAAAGACTGATGGCCCAGCCAGTCGAGGCGCGAGGTTTTCGGGCGAAGCGGGGAATCCACGGGTGCGGGACCGGCACAGCCGATGAGAATCAAGGGAAGCAGGGCAGAGAAAATCAGTCGAAGCATCGAAAGACCTTACGCGAGATTGCGGATGAGAAGCAAGATACGGAAGCGTCAGTCCGACCCGGCCACGGCCACAACGTCGGTGGCTTTTTTGTCCCAGAAATAGCGCTTGAGGACCACCTTGAGGGTTGCGGTGAGGGGGACGGCGAGCAGGGCTCCAAGCAGACCCCCAAGAATCAGGCTCCAGGCCAGCACGGAGAAAATCACGGTGAGGGGGTGCAAACCCACCGATTCCCCCACGATCTTTGGCGCGATAAAAATTCCATCAAGGTTGTTCACACCAAGGAAAATGATTGTCACGATGAGCGGGTGGAACCAATCGCCGAACTGGGCCGCCGCAATGATGACCGCGGGGATCCAGCTGATGAGCACCCCGGCGTAGGGGATCAACCCCAGGACGGCCACGAGCAACCCGATCAGCAGGGCAAAGTCGAGACCAACAAACATGAGCAACACCGCGATGATGGCTCCATCGATCATGCTCACCAACAATTGCCCGCGGAAGAAGTTGATGAGGTAGGAGTTGATTTCGCTGAGCAGTGAAACGATTTCGCTTTTGAGCGGGGACGCACGAAGGGGGAGGTAGTTGCTCCAGTTGTTGGAGATGGCGGGGCCTTCTTTGAGAAAGAAAAACAGGAAGATGGGAACGAGGACAAGGCTGAGGATGGTTCCGAAAACGCCAAGGAACCCTCCGACACTCCGCTGGGCGAATTTGCCGGCTGCTGCCGCGAGGTTGGGGAGTTGTTGGGTGGCCCATGTGACACCTTCATCGAGGCGGGCTTCAAAAAATCCGACGGTGGCCCCCGTCTCCGGGGACTCTTCGCCATTTTTTTTGAACATGGGGAGAGCTGCCATACGCTGGGCCTCGGCGAGTGTTTTGTTCACCAAGTTTTGTGCTCTCTCGGTGTAACCCGGAAGATCCGAGATGAACGTGGAGCCCTGCTTGTAGATCGGTGGGAGAATCCACACAAGGATGCCGACAATGGCCAGCGTGACAGCCAGAAAAACCACCACCACCGACTTGGTCCGCGTGATTTTCCGCTTCTCCAACCAACGGACAACCGGCTCCAGCAAATAGGCCACAATCCCGGCAATGGCAACCGGGGTGAGGACAGGTTGCAAAAACGAAATTCCGCGCACAACCAGTCCGCCCACAAGCACAACAACCGCCGCCAGGACCACGATGGACATCGCCGTGAGCGCAGCCCAAAACATTTTCCTCTGGAAGGCGGATGGATTCACAGGTGGTTAGTTACACACGAAGCAGCACTCTGACCAGAATTTCTTCACTGGATTTGGCAAGGGCTCATCCCCGGTTCGCAAAATGATTCCACGAACTTCCCGGGATTCAAAATGCCGTGGGGGTCCATCGCGGATTTGAGGGTGGAGTGAAGGTCCCGGGTGGGTTGGGTGAGGGCCGCCGTCCACCAAGGCTTTTTGGCGAGGCCGACCCCGTGTTCGCCGGTGATGGCCCCGCCCCAGGCCAGGACTTGGGCAAACAGTTTGTCCAAGGCCGCATGGGATCTTTTGCGGATCCCGGGTTGGTCATAGTCGCCGACCATGATGTTGACGTGGATGTTGCCATCCCCGGCATGACCGAAGCAGGCAATCGGGAAACCACTCTCCTTCTGGAGGCGGGCGGCAAATCGCACGAGATCCACCAGGCGGCCGCGGGGCACGACGATATCTTCGTTGAGCTTTCTCAGGCCGGTGGCTTTGAGGGATTCCGAGTAAGCTCTGCGCAAATTCCACAGGGCTTCGCAGATGGATTCGGTGGTGGCTTTTTGGACCTCCGTGGCACCGGCATTTTTTAGGATGTCAGCCAGGGTTTTTGCCTCGGTTTTGACGCTGCCGGGTTGTCCATCGACTTCCAGGATCAGCTGGGCCGAGCCGGGCGGGAAGGCGGCGTCGGGTCGATAGGCACGTGCGGCGTCCAGAGTGAATCGGTCGGCGACTTCCAGAGCGGCGGGGAGGAAGCCATGACGAAACACGTCCCCGATCGCGCGGGCGGCGGCGGCCATGTCCACAAACCCGGCGGACAACACCGCCCGGGAGGGCGGGAATGGCAGGAGGCGGACGGTGGCCTCCGTCACAAATCCCAGCAGCCCTTCCGAACCCACAAAAAGTCCCACAAGGTCAAAGCCGGTTTTGTTTTTATGGGTTCTTCCGCCGCAGCGGACCACGGAACCATCCGCAAGGACCACTTCCAAACCGAGAACATAATTCCGTGTGACGCCATATTTGAGGCATTTGGGGCCGCCGGCGTTGGTTGCAATATTTCCGCCGATGCTGCAATCGTTCAGGCTGGCGGGGTCGGGCGGGTAAAAGAGGCCTTTTTTTCTGACGGCTCTTTGCAAGTGGCCGGTGATGACTCCGGGTTCGACGACAGCCACAAAGTCGGGAGTGGAAATTTCCACAATCCGATTCATCCGTTCGGAAGAAATCACGATCCCGCCATGAGATGGCACACAGCCGCCCACGTATCCAAAGCCCGCACCGCGGGGGGTGACAGGCACTTCGAATTTCTGCGCAATTTTGAAAACCGCAGAGACCTCTCCGGTGGTTGATGGGTGGACGGCCACAACGGGCACGCCTGTTGCGAACCACTTGTCTCCGGCATAGGGCTTGAGCAGGACCTCGTCGGAGATCACACTGCCGGCTCCCAGCTTTCGCCGGAGCGCTTTTGGGAGTTCACGGGCGGTGGATGCGGAACGCATGGGGAAGGCCCGGCAGCTCAGGCTGCGGACGAAGTTGCGATTTTGGCGGCTGGCTTCAGGACGTGCCGGATTTTGGCAACGGCAGCGGCTGACGTGATGCCATGTTTTTCCCGCAGCTTGGGCACGTTGCCGTGCTCGATGAACTGGTCCGGCCAGCCAATGCGCACCACGGGGGTGGCGATCTGCGCCTCCGAGAGATGTTCGATCACCGCGCAGCCAAAACCATTGTGCAGGACATGGTCTTCCATGGTGCAAATCACCTCGCATCCCCTGGCAAAAAATTCCAAGGTGGCGGTGTCGAGCGGTTTGATCCAGCGGGCATTGATCACGGCTGTGGAAATTCCTTGGGCTTCCAGCTCCGTGGCGGCCTTTTCCGCCAGTTCGACCATATTGCCAAGGGCAAAGATGGCGGCACGTTTGCCATGACGCAGCACCTCGGCCTTTCCAATTTCCAGCAACTTGGGCTGCGCTTTGGGCGTGACTCCGGTCCCCGGGCCCCGGGGGTAACGGATGGCCGTGGGGCCGCCCCGGTGATTCGCCATGGTCCAAAGCATATCCACAAATTCATCCTCATCCTTGGGCTGCATGTGGATAATCCCCGGAACACCACGCAAGTAAGCAATATCGAAAAGTCCATGATGCGTGGGGCCGTCATCCCCGGAGAGTCCCGCCCGGTCCATGCAAAGCGCCACCTCCAGATTTTGCAGGGCAATGTCATGGATGATCATGTCATACGCCCGCTGCATAAACGTGGAATAAATGGCCAGGAAGGGCTTCATTTTTTGCACCGCCAGACCACACGCAAAGAGCGCGGCATGTTCTTCGGCGATCCCCACATCAAAAAATCGGTCCGGATGCCGCACGGCAAATTGAACCAGTCCCGTGCCGGTGGGCATGGCGGCTGTGATGGCGGCGATGCGTTTGTTGTTATCGGCAAAATCCGCCAGCGTTTTCCCCAAGAGTTCCGAATAAGTGGGGGTGGGGGAGGAGACGGTTTCCCCCGTGTCGAGGTGGAACTTGCCCAGCCCGTGAAATTTGTCGGGTTTGGCCAGCGCCGGGGCATAACCTTTGCCCTTCTGGGTGAGAATGTGGAGGATCACCGGCTCGTTCTGGGTTTTCAGAAACTCGAAGGTGTTGACCAGCGCTGTGATGTCATGCCCGTCAATCGGCCCATAATAACGCAGCCCCAGATCTTCGAAGATCACGCTCGGCGCGAGCAGGTTTTTCATGCCGGCTTCGACCTTGTGGGCCAGGTTCCGCGCCTGCTTGCCGGCAATCCACTCCACAAAATTCGCGGCTTTTTCATGAAGCTGGGCAAAGGACGGATTGGCCACCAGCCGATTCAAATATTCGGCCACGGCTCCCACATTTTTGGCGATCGACCATTCGTTGTCATTGAGCACCACAATCAACTTCTTGGTGGTGGCCGAGACATTGTTGAGGGCTTCAAAGCTGACCCCGCAGGTGAAGGCCGCATCCCCTGCCACACAAACGACATGCTCATCCCCACCCATCATGTCCCTGGCTGCCGCCATTCCCAGGGCGGCGGAGAGAGCCGTGCCGGCATGACCCGCGCCATAACAATCGTGCTCGCTTTCCGTTCGCAGAAGAAATCCGTTCAAGCCATCGTGCTGACGGATCGTTTCAAACTTGTCGTGACGTCCTGTCAGAAGCTTGTGGACATAGCCCTGATGGCTCACATCGAAAACAAACTTGTCCCCGGGGGTGCTGAAAACGCGGTGCAGGGCAATCGTGAGTTCCACGACGCCAAGGTTGGGGCCCAAGTGTCCGCCCGTTTGTGACAGGACCCGGATCAATTCCCTGCGAATTTCTTCGGCCAGAACCGGCAACTCTTCCTCCGACAGCTCTTTCACGTCGGCCGGGGATTTGATTTGTGACAAGTGGAGACTCATTCGCGGGATTCTTCGAAATCTGCCAGACCGGAAGGACCCGCAGCATTGCGCAGGATGATCTTGATCCTCTCTTCCGCAAGTTCCAGTTTTTTTTGGCAGGCTTTGACCAATTCCGAGCCCTCCTCGAAGCGGGTGATGATGTCTTCGAGGGGCAACTGGCCCTCTTCCATCTCCTGCACGAGGACCTCAATCCTTTCGAGGGCCTCCTCAATGGAGGATTCCGTTTTTTTCTCTGCCATTATTCCGTTTTGCGTGGTTGGTTCCACCGTTCACGATCTGAGAAGATAATAGCCTCTCCGTCAATGGGAAGTGCCGTGTAAAACGCCAGCGGGAAGCCCTGGACCTGCGGCGGACGGGTGATGAGCTGCGCCCAATCCCGATACTTGCCTTTGTAGATCTGGCTGAAGAGCGGCTGATTCCCCGAGATGGGGGTCAAGTAAAGTCCGCGGATTTTCTGCTTGAGCTCGTTGTAGTCGTGCATCCGGGTGAACTCCCGGACGGATTCCGGAATCAGAAGCGAGGTGCGTCCCGCATACCACGTCACCGCCCATGGCATATCCGAGCAGATCACTTCATCCTCATCGAACCACTCACCCAGAATCCCGATAAATGGTGGGACGTAAGGCGGCCACTGAACCCGGCCCGAGGGACCAGCCAGCAAGTTCATGATCAAGGGTATCGCCGCAAGGAAAATCACGAAGCAAATAAAGATGATCCGGATGAGGCCCTGCCCGAATTCCCAGCGACCCCAAAGGACCAGCAAAAATGCAAAGCCGTAACACACAAAGATGGGCAGAAAGACCACGTGCAGTTGGTTGGCGGAGACATCTCCCTCGGGGCGATAGAAACACATGCCAAGGAGGGCCATGACCCACATCAGCGCCAGTCCCCAACGGAAGTTGCCCGTTGTGGCATTGCGGAACGGGTGCATGATGGCCACAAAGAAGGCGAGGGCCGCCACGTTCAGGCCGAAGTATGCGGGCAGGGAGTCCAACTGCGCGGTAATGCCACGCCGGAAGATTCCCTTGATATCGAGCCCTCCGCCGGGTTCTGCGGACCGCAAATAATCACTGCCGGCATGGAAGGCCCCTTGGAAGGCCAGCCCGAGCGGATTGCCGCTCACTTGGTAATTGCGCATCAGCCACGGCGCGACCACCAGCACAACGGCCGCCAGCGCCGCCAGGCAGATCAGACCGCGCGGTCGAAAGACCAGGCCGGCATACACCAACCACCCAAAGAAAATCCAGATCGCCAAGCCATGGGCAAGCACCATGAGGCCGAATGTGAAGCCTGCTGCGGCAACCAGCACAATGCAGGGGATCAAAGCGCCGCGTTCTTGGGCCTCTTCGGCAAAAAGCGTCAGCAGACTGGCCACACCAAACAAAAAGAGGAGCAGCATCTGGGGGAGGGCAGACAACGAAAATTGCCAGAGCAATTCGGTGAGCAACACCGCCGCCATCGCAAAAAGGGCCAACTTCCAGTCAAAGAGCTTCGCAAAAACATACGTCCAAACCGCAATACCAAGAAGCATGAAGAGCATCGCCGTGAAGGCCACCATCCGGTCCCCGGCATACACAATATCCGCAGGGGTCATCTTCCACTTGTCTTTGATCAACCGCAGCGCGAAGGAATTGATCCATGGCACGAGAGGCGATTGATAAATGTCCGGGAAATTCGAGACGTCGATGCTTTCGCCGTTCACCGCAATTTTTTCAGCAGACTTCAACGTCGCGATGGCCAGCGGAGAGATATTTCCCGTGGAAAACCCTTTGCCCGCCGCAATGTTCCTTGCGATCTGGGCCTGGTCCATCGCCGAAGGATCTTTGAGTCCTTTGAAATGAACAAAAAGATAAAGGAGAATAAGTGCAAGGAGCACCGCCACGCACATGCTGGCCTTGATGATGGTTGCGACGCGTCCCTGTTCCAGAGAATGAACGGCGCTTTGAACTTGTACGTCACCTGTTGCCATGATTTTATGAGGGTTTCTTTTTGGAGATATTTAGTTCCTTGAGCCGACGGTGGAGGGTCCTGCGACTGATGCCGAGTTTTGCAGCGGCATTGACGCGATTTCCTCCTGTTTGGTCAAGGGCGGCAAGAATAAGGGCTCTTTCGGTCTCCTGTAAATTCAAATCCTTGTCAGTTTGCGCATACGTCAAGTTTGCGGCGGGTGCATCCCGGAGTGAGGGAGGCAGGTCCCGCACCCCGATGAGCGCCTTGGAACACATCACCACCGCATGTTCCACCGCCGTCCGAAGTTCCCGCACATTGCCGGGCCAGTCGTAATCAAGAATCCTTGCCATGGCTTCCGTGGAAATCTCCATCCGCCCTTTTCCATTCTCCTCACAGGCCTCCTCCAAAAATGCGGTGACCAGAAGCGGGATATCCTCCTTTCGAGTTCGCAAGGGCGGCATGGTGATTTGGACGACATTGATGCGGAAAAAAAGGTCGTCGCGAAACTTCCCCTCCGCAACCAGTTGCGCGAGATCTTTGTTGGTGGCGGCGAGCAGGCGCACGTCGGATTGCAAGGTTTGGCTTCCCCCGACCCGTTCGAAGGTGCGTTCGCCGAGGACCCGCAGGATTTTGACCTGGGTGTTTTCGTCGATCTCACCGATTTCGTCCAGGAAAAGGGTCCCGCCGGCGGCTTGTTCAAACCGTCCAATCCGTCGTTCAAACGCCCCGGTGAAAGCACCCCGCTCATGGCCAAAAAGTTCGCTTTCAAGCAGTTGGGAGGAAAAGGCTTTGCAGTGAACAGCCACAAATTTTTTGGAGGCGCGCTGGCTGAGGCTGTGAATGGCTTTGGCGGCCAGCTCCTTGCCGGTGCCGGTTTCTCCCTGCACCAACACGGTGGCTCGGGAGGGGGCGACTTGACGGATCACCTCAAACACCTGCTCCATCGCGGAAGATCTCCCCAACATTTTTTCCAACCCATGGGAGCGCGTGACCTTTTCGCGCAATTCGACATTTTCTTTTTGCATCGCCCGCTCGCGGAGAGCCCGGCGAATGAGCATCTCCAGCCGGTCGATGTTCACAGGCTTGGTCACAAAATCATAGGCTCCCCGCCGCATGGCCTCCACGGCCGTGTCCACGGACCCATAAGCCGTCATCATAATACACACCGGCGGCTTCGCGAGCTTGGTCATCTTGTCCACCAGCTCCATGCCACTCTCCCCGCCCAAGCGCAGGTCGGTCACAATCACATCCACCACATCTGTCTCCATCACTGCCAGAGCCCCCTGAATGTCCCCCGCCACAAAGACCTCAAAGTGATCCTCCAAGGCATCCCTCAACCCGTCGCGGGTGTTTTTTTCGTCATCGACGATAAGCAGGGT
>JBBECL010000252.1:0-2765 GCA_040881805.1 Terrimicrobiaceae bacterium
TGGTGTTGCTGTATTTTTGGATTGTTGAGGTGGGACTGGTGTTGGATAGGCCTCAAACTTGAGAAGATGATGTGCCGATTATCGCTTGGGCGCTATCCCCCGGACGGGGGATTTTTGCGTGCTCAAGCCGAAAGCGAGGCGCGGCGTCAGCCGCAGCCTCCGCTACCTTGTGCGCTCTTTTCTTTCCTGCTCAGCGAGCCACGTGTTGTAGTCGGCGATCTCGGGGCGCTTCGGGTTTTCGTCATAGAATCGGGCATTTTTTCCAATTCGGTCACAATCTCCCATCTCTTCCCGAGCCTTCCCAATTTCCGCCATCAAGCGTTTAACAACCTCTGGGTGCTTGCCGGCCAGGTTTGTCGTCTCTCCGACATCCTGCTTCAGGTCATAAAGCCGCACTTCTGGCACCTCATCGATCATTCTTGCCCACCAGCCCATCCACTCCGGTTCGGCATGCCGTGGCAGCACCAGTTTCCAGCGCGCATCGCGGACTCCATGCAGATGCGTGTAGCAATAGTAATAGTAGACCTCGTGCGGGCTCATTTCCGTCTTACCGGAGACAAGAGGCAAGATGTTCTTACCGTCGATGACCCGGTCGTCCGGGAGCGTGACACCTGCGAGTTCGGCGAATGTTGGCAGCAGATCCATTGCTGTTGTAATGGGGTCGCAGGTTCCTCCGGCTGGGATACGGCCCGGCCAGCGCATGATGCAGGGGACCCGTGGGCCGCCTTCATCTGATGTCATTTTGGCACCTCGAAGCGGACCGGCACTGCCTCCATGGTCACCAATCTGCCGTTCAATCCACGGACCATTATCCGAGAGAAAAACCACCAGGGTGTTTTCATCGAGGCCGAGCTCCTGCAACTTTCCCATCACTTGGCCGAGACTCCAGTCGAGCTCCTCGATGACATCCCCATAGAGTCCACCCCGTGACTTGCCGCGGAATTTTTCAGAAACTCCGAGCGGGACATGTGGCATATTGTGCGAAAGAAGAAGAAAAAAGGGCTGGCTCTTGTTTGAGTCAATAAACTGAAGTGCCTCCTCGGTATACAGGGTGGTCAACTGATTCATCTCCGCCTGTTCGACGCGCTCGACCACTGTCTTCCTGTTGCGGAGAATTTTGGTCCGAAAATCCGCATCCTCGATCAACTTCGTATAGCCGTTGAATGACAGAGTGCCGAGGAAGTCGTCGAAGCCTTGGTCGTTAGGATGTCCACCCAGATGCCATTTACCGAGCAGCGCGGTGGAGTATCCCTGCTTCTTCAGAAGTTCAGGAATGGTGATTTCCTTGTCATGTAAAACAGTATGTTGGTTCTTTCGGTTCTCTGGCTCAGCAATTCGGATGGGATAGGATCCTGTCAGGAGCGCCGCTCTACTTGGTCCACAGACCGGAGATCCCACATAGTGGGAAGTCAGTCGGATCCCTTCGCCCGAGAGTCGGTCGAAATGCGGAGTTCGCAAATTGGCCGCCCCGAAGCATCCTACATCGCCATAGCCCTGGTCATCCGTGAGAAAAACAATGAAATTCGGTTTGTGATTTGATGCTCTTACCGTGGATTGGGCAAAGGCATGGCACCCTCCACCCAATAGGGTTGAGACCGCAATGAGCATGTGAATAAGCGCAGGATTTCTATGGGTCATTTGACTTTTATGTGTCTTTTGGGATGCCTGGCTGTCACGGGCCACGCGCGTGACGGTGGCATAATTGATAGCTAGGAAATTACTTATGGGGTGAAAGCCGTTGAGAAAGCGCATGTGGGGACCGGCGGGCGGGGAAACGGGGTTTTTTAGGGATGGTGTGTTGCATTTCGTCAACCTGCTTTGTGCGGGAGGCATTCAATCCAAGATTTCCAAGGAGACCCTCTCGACCTCCAGGCGACCGATGCGTTCTTTGCTCGACCCGTGCACGCCGCCAATGCCCAAGCTGCCGGTTTTCCGATTGCGAAGGGACGGAAGTGTGGAGAACACGTCGGCGACTTTTTTACCGTCAACCTGCAACTCAATCGCACCCTGTGGGGTCGAGATCAGTTTCCAAGTATGGAATCGTGTCGGGCGGGAGACCTTTCCTCCGACATTCTCACTATATCCAAGGACAACGACCGCCTGTTCCTTGGCTGTATTGGATAAGGCAAGAAAGATGCGGTTGTCTCCGAGCAAAAGTTCGATCGTGTGGGGCACCGGTTGTCCTTCCCAACGTAGGGTGAAGGTGAGGGTGAAGCCGTTTTCCAGGGCCTTCTTAACCGTTGCCTCGTTGATGATGTAGATGCAGCCGGATGAGTCGGATACACTCTGGTCATCGAACACCAGAATATTTTTGCCTCCGATCTGCTCAACCGTCGGGGCGATGCCGCCAAGCTCTTTCCACCCTTGTTTTTTCAGGGAGCTGTTGGTGTCAATGGTGATGGTGGTCGATTTCGCGCCGGCAATGGCGGCAATGGCGGCGGTGGCGGTCTTGGCGTCTGACTGCTCTTCGACGAACTTTTTGTCTTCATCCGTCAGCTTAGCGAATGGAATTTTTACCGTTTGACCGCTCCCGCGCAAAATAACCACTTGGTCACCTTCGGTTCGTGAATATTCACCTTCCAGCGTCCGGTCCGAATCAGCTTCTTTCCAAGTTCTCGCATGGAGCGAAGTGAGAAGAACCATTGATACTGCAAAAAGGCGGCAAAATGCGATAGGTGTTTTCATGTTGAGCAAGTTCTGTCGCTTGTTTTTTTGGATCCTCACGGGTGTCTAAACCACGAAGTGGGAATCGCTTGTGGCTCCAT
>JBBECL010000253.1:0-2757 GCA_040881805.1 Terrimicrobiaceae bacterium
CTGGGCGGTGGCAATCATCACCCTGGAAATCCCCTCCGGCGCTCAGGCTGATGCGATTGGTCGAAAAAACTTGGTGGTGCTCGCGGCAACGCTCATGGTGGCGGAAATGGCTGTTTTTGCTTTTGCCCCGGCAGGTGGAAGCGCCGCTCTCTTCTGGTGGCTGGTTCTCAACCGGGTTTTAAGTGGAGCCGCCGAGGCTTGTGCCAGCGGGGCCGATGAAGCCTTGGCGTATGACTCCCTGCCACCAGAGGGTCGCGAGAAAGCGTGGCCCAAGGTTCTGGCCTCGCTGATGCGGTGGCAGTCCGCCTCGTTTTTTGTGGCTATGCTCGGGGGGGCTGCCCTTTTCGATTCGTCTGTGATGGCCGCTTTTGCGAATGCTTTTGGTCTCTCAACTCCCGCCTCCACGACGCGTTTTCCCGTCTATGCGACGATGATCACCGCCGGTGTTTGCCTTGTGGTCGCCGTTGCCATGCGGGAACCACAGTCATCAACCCCCAAGACCCACTCAGGCCCCCGCGAAGCCCTCCGAAATATTTCCCGCGGGGCCTCGCAGGTGTTCAAAACGCCCAGGATCCTGTCCCTCGTGCTGGCTGCGCTCGTCTGTGACAGCTTTGTCCGCCTGTTTTTGACATTTTCCAGCAACTACAACCGCCTCATCATGCTTCCCGAGTTCGCCTTTGGATTTGTGGGTGCCAGCATGGGCCTTCTCGGATTTGTGGCTGCCCCGCTGGCCCGTCACCTGGTGGACACCTTTCCGATCTCCAAAAACTTTGGCCTGCTGGTCGGCCTGATTTTTGCAGGCCTCACCGGAGCCGCTTTTGCGTGGCCCTTCTGGGGCGTTTGGGTGCTTGTTCCCCTCGGTCTCTCGATGTCCTTCCTCTCCTTTTTCACCTCCCACTACCTCAACACATGGACAGCCTCGGAGTTCCGTGCCACCGTGCTCAGCTTCCGGGGCGTGGCCATGAACCTCGGTTACGGGGCCATCGGTCTGGCCTTTGCAGGTCTCAATTCGTCGCTGCGAAGCAGCCTCCCCGCTGCCGCCGACAACACCATTTTTGCCAAAGCCATCTTTTGGCTGCCATCAGGGTTTTTGGTGGCCATCCTTGTGGTGATATTCATCGCCCGCAAGCTTTGCCCCAAAACTTGAACCCACGGAAAGGATTATTGAAAACTGAACTTCAATCGCTCGATCCAAATCAACAGGTCATGGGCTCATAAAACGTCGGTGGTTCGAAGGTTGCCCCGCCCGCCAACCGGCGGGCCTCGCTGGAAAGTTTCCAGAAGACATACCAGCCACCAAGCGCTGAGGCCAACTTGGAGCGGATCCCGAATTCTTGGTGCAACTCGTGGAGGGTGGCATCAATACGCTCGCGCAGGGCGGGTTTGTGCCGGAACCACCGTTTGGCCGCGGAGAGGGCTGCGGCATATTGCACGGGCAGGGTGCTCGCCTCGCGTTGGAATCTGGCACGGATGCGGGCATCGCCGATCCGTCCATAGCGCTTCCAGCCTCGCAGCGCGGTGCGCGCCATCCGCACGATGCTGGGACCATTGAGCTCAAAATCCCTCTGAAACCCCTTGTGCAAAAACCCGGTTTCCATGCCGGCCGGAATGTGGGGATGACGATGAAAAAATTTTAATTGCCCGTGCGCATCTGCCGCTTCCCGGCATTCCGGGTCGGTGAGTGTTCCCGCCTTCCGGTGTTCCTCATAAAGCGGGGTTCCCGGGACCGGGGTGTAGAGCATGAATTGATGGAATTCGGTGTCATGACTCACCGCATACTCAATCGCCTCATCCATATTTTCGGGGGTGTGTTCCTCCAAGCCGATGATCGTTGACCCCAGGACGCTGATGCCATGGGACTGGAGCTTGCGGACGAGGGCTTTGGTGTCGGACCCTTTCAATTTGTGATACCGGCTGGATTTGCCCTCGAGCCCCATCCAGACCCACGAAATTCCCAGAGCCACAAGTTGCTCCATCGAATAGGACGTCAACGCGTTCGCGGAGCTGAAGACATACAAGGACCAACTTTTCCCACGCGCCTTCATCAACTCCAGTAACCGAAGCGCCCGCTTGCGATGAACAAGAAAGTTTTCATCCATCACAAAAAATGACTGAACACACATATCGCGCTCAATCCCCTCCATCACCTCAAAGAGTTCGTCCCCGGTTTCATAGAAATTGATAAAACGTCCTTTCCCACCAAAAGCGGCCGAGGTCGCGCAGAAGTTACACCCCATGGGACAACCCACGGACGGAATCAGGGTGGCGGCGATTTCGCCGGGCTGATTTTGTTTGCCCGGACGATCGTTCAATGGGAACCCCATCGTGCGCGCTCCGATCCCTGACAAAATCCGGGGATGCCGGATCGGGGCCTCTTCGTCCTCTCCAAGAAAACGGCGCAACCAACGCACCCCATCGCCGCGGACGATGTGATCGGCTCCCAGGCGTTCCTTGATCCCGGGCATTCCCGAGATGTGTCCGCCCACAATGATTTCCGCCAGGGGTTGGTGGCGCCGGATCAACCGGCACATTTCTTCCACCTTGAGGACATTGGGAGGAATGGCACTGATGGCAAACACGTCATAACTCGTGGTCTGCAGTTCCTGAATGAAACGATCCCTGGTCGGAAAATCCAGAAGCGCGCTCGGAACACTGATATTTTCGCGCAACAGCATGAGCCCCCATGAGCGGTGAAACATGCGCAGCGAAAAGGGGCCCTGCATCCGTGTGACCTGATTGTGATAAAGCTCCATCGGG
>JBBECL010000254.1:0-17943 GCA_040881805.1 Terrimicrobiaceae bacterium
TGTCCTTCCTGCTCTTCATGGTGAAAAACTTGCTTCTTCGTGAATTGGCCGTGGGATGGCACGCTTTCGAGCACGAAGACCTTGACCTCCCAACCAAAACTATCACACATATGATGTTTGTGAGCGTTGCCGGCCCATCAGTGAATTTGTCGCAATTCCAGAACCCCCCTTCCTCCCTCAGGGGGAAGCCGCTCTGGTCATGGAATGATCGCTTGGAGAAAGAGGAGCTGATTCGTCAGATTGGGGTCTTGGCGGAGATGGGGATGGGCGGGTTTTTTATGCATGCCAGCACAGGGTTGGCAACGGAATATCTGGGGCGGGAATGGATGGCGTTGGTGGCGGCTTGCACGGCGGAAGCGAAACGACGGGGGTTGGAAAGTTGGCTGTATGATGAAGACCGTTGGCCAAGCGGCGCGGCGGGAGGGTTGGCGACGAAGTTGGAAAAATATCGGATGCGGTATTTGCGTGGGGAGATCCTCACGAAAAAGCAGGCGTCCGGACGAACGTTTCGATCCCCTGTGGCGCGGTTTGCCATCCGGAATGATGATCTGCATTTGGCGTCCTACCGGAAGTTATCGCCCCAAGATTTTCTTCTGCATCCCGGAGAGAAGCTGATGATTTTTGCGAGGGAGATTGTTCAGCCCCACAGCTTTTTTAATGGGGGCACGTATTTGAACACGTTGGATAAAACGGCGGTGGGGGAATTTCTTCGCCTCACTCACGAGCAATATCAGAAGTTTTGTGGGCAGGAATTTGGAGCCACCATCCCCGGCATTTTCACGGATGAACCACATCATGGATTTGTGATGTGTGAGACTCCGGCGGGATGGTTGTATCCACCGGACTCGGGTTGGGTGACGCCATGGGCTGATGACTTCGCAGAACTCTTCGAGGCCGGGTTCGGCTATGATTTGTGTGACAGGCTTCCGGAGCTTTTTCTGCGTCTCCATGGCGAACGTCTGTCGCCCGTGAAGTGGCAATACATGGAACTCCTGCACCGGCGGTTCCTTGACTGCTGGGCACGCCCGATCTTGGAGTGGTGCCGACGGCATCACTTACGAAACACGGGACACCTGCTGGCGGAAGACTTGCCCGGGGACCAAAGCATCACGTGTGGCTCGGTGTTGCGATATTATGAATTTATGGAGTCTCCGGGCATGGACCAGCTTTTGCTGGGGAACCGGTCTTTTTGGATGGCGAAGCAGGTTGCGTCTTCGGCCCGGCAGTTCGGGCGAAGGGAGATGTTGAGCGAGCTGTATGGTGTCACCGGGTGGCAGCTTGATTTTGATGGTCACAAAGCCATCGGGGACTGGCAGTCCTTTTTGGGCATTAATCTTCGTTGTCATCACTTGTCCTGGTACAGCATGGCGGGAGAGGCCAAACGCGATTTCCCGGCCAGCATTTTCTTTCAGTCAGCCTGGTATCGGGAATACCGGATGGTTGAGGATTATTTCGCCCGTGTTCACCTGCTGATGCAGCAGGGGCGCGCTGAGTGCGACATTCTGGTGCTCCATCCGGTGGAGAGTGTCTGGGCTCAGGTTCATGCGAAGTGGGCCACGTTCATCAAAAATCAAAGCCTGGAACTGGCACCGATTGACCGCACCTTTGCCTCCATTTTCCGCTGGATCATCGGAGCCCAGTTGGATTTCGACTATGGGGACGAGGAGCAACTTCATCGGTTGGGCGTCATCAAGTCTTCAAAAACGAACCCCACCATCCACCTCGGAGAAGCCGGATATCAGGTGGTGGTTGTGGCTGGCCTGAACACCATGCGCGCCAGCACCCTGGCATTGCTGGAACGATTCCTGAATGTCGGCGGAAAAGTGATTTTTGCGGGAGCGCCTCCCTCGCATGTTGACGCCATGAAGTCATCAGCACCAACTCGGCTAAGCAAGAAGGCGATCCGGGTTCCCCTGAACAATCAGAGGATGACGAGGATTCTTCACGCCGCGGCCCCGCCAAAAATCCGTTTGACTTTCCGTGAAAAACAGAAGCATGACCTGCCCTTGATCCTACAAACACGACTGGACGGCAACACGTGGGTGATTGCCATTTGCAATACGGATCCGGCCCGGACTTTCCCGGTGGTGGGCGTGCATTTTGATGGTTCGGCCAAGCAGGTCCAGGAATGGGACTGCCGCACGGGCAAATGTTATGGCGTTCCCACTCAAACAAGGGGGGGACAAACTCACTGGAAAACCTCATTAACGAAATCCGGGGAACGCATTTTCCGGGTTGTTGCCGTCGCAAACAAAAGCTTGCAGCCCCGACCAAAAGTCCGCACGGGCAAAACAACGCCTCTTCATGGTCCCTTCGAATACGCCCTCGATGAGCCCAATGTTTTGGTTTTGGATCGCTTTTTATGGCGGACTGGGCGGGAGCCATGGCAGGAAGAGGCAGACATTCTGGCGATCGACACCGCATTGCGGAATCGGCTTAAGCTCCCACAGCGCGGACATGGAATGATGCAGCCCTGGGCCCGGCCAGCCAGGAGCGATGATCACTCGCGACCAGTCACACTGCGATGCACGATCAATGTCAGACAGTTGCCCCAAGGTCCCGTGCACCTGCTGATGGAGCAACCCGACCGATGGACCGTCAAATTGAATGACCAATTTCTTGCCACCGCAAATGACAGCGGGTGGTTTGTGGATCCCTGCTTCCGTAAAATCCCTCTGCCAGAAGACGGGCTGCGGGAAGGTCAAAATCAGGTGGAGCTCTCTGCAAATTTCATGGAGGGACTTGATCTTGAGGCCATTTATCTGCTGGGGGAATTTGGCGTTTATAGGAATCGCGGAGCGGATAATGTGCTCTCACGGCCTCCTGCCCAATTGCGGGTGGGGGATGTTTGTGGTCAGGGATTTCCCCACTACACCGGCCGAATCCGGTATCGGCTTGTGTTGCCTACCTCATCAAAAAGGCAACGTCGCCTTGGTTTTCCCGCCTTTGGTGGTGCCGTCATTTGCATCGATCATCCCGAAGCCAAAACGCAGGAAATCCTTCCTTTCCACCCCCACGAAACCCTGCTGGCCGGTGGCATCACGGAGATCGGGTGCCGCGTGATCCTGACCCGTAGAAATCTGTTCGGCCCCCTCCACCTGTTGCCGAAAAAGCAGAACGCCATCACCCCCGCCAGCTTCAGGACAGCGGGCAGGAATTATGCCCTTAGGCCACAACTTTATCCCTCCGGCCTGCTCGCCCCTCCCGAAATTTGTTGAAGTGCCCGGGCGAGAAACCTCCCGCTATAACCTCGCTCCAGCCTTGGACCGGATCAATTCTGGAACGTCGGAGGTTTTGTCGAGTTTGAAGGAATATTGGGGCTCAAAAACCTTGTCATCGCCCTTGCTTCGCTTGCCCGTGCAATCCACGAAAATATTTCCTTTGCCGCGAAGACGCCCTTCATCTTCCGAGAAGAAGGGGTTCCGGATGGATTGATAAAAATTGTTTTCGCTCAGAATTTCGGATTCCTCGCGGGCATTGGTGGCGTAGTCATTGCCCTTGCAATCGAAAAAATTGTTATACATGTGAACCCTCGCTTTTTTTGCAGCCGGCATCCGGGAGTGACATTTTTGAGCAAACCAATTGTGGTGCAAGGTGACGTGGGCCCGCCCCTTGGCTTTTTTCTTTGGCGGTCCATAGATGAGCATCACCAACCGGTGTTCCAACTTGCTGGAGGAATATTCAAATTTGCACCATGAGACGGTGATGCGGTCGGCACCGTGGGACATGTCGATGGCCCCGTCCGAACAATCCCGAAACGTGCAGTTCGTGATCCAAATCTGCTTTCCCCCGCGAACGGTGATCCCATCAAACCCCTCGGCTTTTTTACGTTTTGTGGGGTTGGAGATGTGGAGGTCTCGGATGATCACATTTTGGACCCCTGACCCAACAAAGAGGGTTCCGATAATCGAGGGTTTCGGGCCACGGCCCTGAATTGTTTTGTTGGACCGGATCTGAATGGTTCCCGTGCGGAGTTCGCCATTCACAGAGATGGTGAGCGGTTCCTCGGACCCGGCAAAGGCGCGAAGTTGCTCGGCCGTTGCCGCCGTCACTTCCCTCCCCCCGCCGCCCCCTGTCACACCTTCCGCGAAACCCCCATTGGCATGGCTCGTGAGTGGAAAGCTGTGAAAAAGAAGCGCCGTGAGAGAGAGGATAAAAATTCGCATGAGGCATCATGGTCACACAGGATGGACGAAATGTCCAAGGCCCCGTGGATTTTTAGCCAACTGCCACCGCGGGCTGACCGCCAGTGCCTTGCGCATCTCGGTAAACCACTGGGTCTCGGTGAGATTGAGGCCGTTGCGATTCAGACGTGGCGCATTCGCGGACGCAAGGCGAAGGGGCTCACTCTTGGTCTTTTCTCCATCGAAATATCGCCGGAAATGGGTGACTCTACACGCTAACGACCACGCACGGCATGGGGTGCAAGGCCATGAACACGTTTAAATTCGAGCGAAAAATGGCTTGCGGAATGGTAGCCCAGCCGGGCCGCGATTTCTTTGATGCTCAAGTCCGATCCCGTCACCAGATTCTCGGCGCGAGCCATGCGCATTTGGCATGCATACGCTTTTGGAGTGAGACCTGTGAGACGTTTAAAATGACGATTCAGCGTGATCGAACTCACCCCGACCAACCGCGCGACCTCGCCCACATTCGTTCCGTTGACCAAATATCTCGAGGCCCGGCGAACCAACTCCGTCAGCGGTGCCAACGGGCCGCACCCAAGAACCGAAAGTTGCATTGCCTCGGCAAAAAGTGCCAGCGCCAAGCCGCCTGCGATCGCGCGGAAGCCCGGCGGACGGCGAAGACAAAGAGAATGAAACTGCTGAAAACGGCACCAGAACCCGCTTCTCTTACCCACAACCACAGGCGGCAGATCAAACATCCCGCTGCCCGCCCAAGTCGCCAGCGCCGGACCACGTAACTCGAACCACTCCTCCGTCCACCCACTGGCAGCATCCGGCCGATACCGATGCCACACCCCCGGCGGGATGAAAAAAACACTGCCGGCACGCAGACGGTAAATGCCCTCTCTCGTTTCAAAACACCCTGCACCCGCCGAGATGGCCACGAGTTGAAACGCCGAGATCACGCGTCCCCGCTGCCATGTGAAGACCCGGTCCCCGGGGTGCTTGGTGGAGGGATATCGCTGTGCTGTAATGATGCGGCTCCGCCCGGCAGCGGCGACATGGAACGTCCAAGCCGCTTCTTGGGCACCCGACGGAAAATATTCGAAATACTCTTTGACAGAATTTTGTATGCCAAAGAAAGCGCTGTGATAGCAAGACGCATTGCTGCTGCCACGTGCACCCGACAAGCTCTAGCCATGCAACACCCCCCGCACTCTCTTCGCGTTGGATTATTTGGAATCGGCTTGGAGGCCTACTGGCCCCAGTTTCACGGTCTCAAAGAGCGACTCGAAGGCTACGTGCGGCAAGTTGAAAAAAAGCTCCGGCGGCCCGGTGTCGAAGTCGTGAATTTAGGGCTTATTGACTCTCCCGCGAAGGCACTGGAGGCCGGTCACCGCTTCCGCAGGGAGGATGTCGATGTCGTTTTTTTATACGTCACGACCTATGCCCTTTCGTCCACCGTGCTTCCGGTCGTGCGACGCGCCAAGGTCCCGGTGATCGTCTTGAATCTCCAACCTGAACCCGCTCTCGATTACGCCTCCTTTAATGCCGGAAGCGATCGCACGCGGATGACCGGGGAGTGGCTTGCCTACTGCTCGGCTTGTCCCGTGCCGGAAATCGCCAATGTCTTCCGCCGCACCGGCATTGCATTTCATCAAGTAACCGGTGTTTTGCAAAACGACCCCATCGTGCAAACCGAAATCGACGAGTGGATGGACGCGGCCCATGTCGCCCATGTTCTCGAACACAACCGTCTCGGCCTGCTCGGGCATTACTACAATGGTATGCTCGACATCGCGACCGATACCACGCGGTTGCTCGCTGCTTTTGGCGGGCACATTGAAATTCTCGAAGTGGAAGAACTCGCCGCCCAACGGCGTTTGGTGACGGAAGACGAAGCTGCAGAGCAGGTGCGCAAGTTCCGTGAGGTCTTCGATGTGCAGCCCGATTGCCCCGAGCACGAACTCACCCGCGCCGCCCGCACGTCACTCGCACTCGATCACCTGGTCCGGGAAAAAGACCTTGGCTCACTGGCCTACTACCACATGGGCTCCGGCTCGCCCGAGCACGAAGATGTGCTCAGCTCCATCATCCTCGGCACCTCCCTCCTCACCGCTGCCGGCATTCCCGTGGCTGGCGAATACGAGGTCAAAAATTCCCAAGCCATGAAAATCCTCGACGCCTTCGGAGCAGGCGGTTCCTTTACGGAATATTATGCGATGGATTTTGCCGACGACGTGGTCCTGATGGGTCACGATGGTCCTGGTCACCTTGCCATTGCAAATGGCAAAACCAAAGTGCGCCCGTTGCACGTCTATCACGGCAAGGTCGGCAGCGGGCTTTCCGTTGAGATGAGCGTGAAGCACGGGCCTGTGACGTTGCTTTCTGTCGTCGAGGATCCAGGCGATACGATGCTCCTGCTGGTAGCCGAGGCGGAATCCGTTCCCGGCCCCATTCTGGAAATCGGAAACACGAACAGCCGCTACCGTTTCTCAATGGGTGCCCGTGCGTTTGTCACCGAATGGAACTCCCATGGCCCCGCCCACCACTGCGCCGTTGGCATCGGTCACCTCGCCGGAAAAATCGAAAAGCTCGGTCTGCTCCTCGGGCTGCGCGTTGTGCGGGTTTGTTAGAAGCGAGACAGCTTCGTAGCCGCGGAGCTCAAGTCCTCCCATCGCTGGGACTAACGCTTCAACCGTTTGCTCAAAAGCCTTCAAGGGTTTATGAGGGATCGTCACCTTCGATGTTTCGGCGTCTTTCCTGGCGGTCGGCCTGCGCACCGGGTCTTGCCTGTTGGCATAATGGAGTTGCCGTGTCCTTTTTTCCCAAGCCAAGGAAAGCGGATAGAATACGGCGGAGCCGTTTTCGCTTCAGCGAGGAACGTGTGTCCCATCCAAAGCGCCGCGGTCGAGTCTCCACCCTGGGCCGCATGCTTGCCGGCGACGACCCGCCATGGACGCCGGAGTTTTTGCGTTGGAATGAGGTTCCGGGTTGTGGGGCCGCAACAAAGCATTTTTTCCTCGCGGACCTCCGGCATTTTTCGCCACACTCTCCCGCTTATGTCAGTTCTTATTGTTGGTTCGATTGCGTTGGATGATATCAAGACCCCGTTGGCGGAGGAAAAAAATCTGTTGGGGGGATCGGCGTCCTATGGGGCGGTGGCGGCGAGTTTTTTCAGTCCGGTGAACATGGTGGGGATTGTTGGCACCGATTTTCCGGAGGAACATTTGGAGCTCTTGAAATCGCGGAATATTGATCTGACGGGATTGAAGGTGGAGGACGGCAAGACCTTCCGTTGGTCGGGGGAATATCTTTGGGATTTGAACACGCGGGAAACGCGTTCGGTGGAACTCAATGTGTTTGAGCACTTCCGTCCGGAGCTGCCGGAGTCCTACAAAGACACTCCAATCGTCTTGCTTGCAAATATTGCACCGGAACTCCAACACCTTGTGCTCGATCAGGTACGGCTCCCCCGGTTTGTGATTGCGGACACGATGGATCTTTGGATCAACATCGCCAAAGAACGCCTCATCGAATTGTTGGCGAGGGTTCATTTGCTGATTCTCAATGATGGCGAGGCGCGTCAACTCACAGGCGAAACCAGCCTGATCCGCGCCGGCAAAAAATTGCAGGATCTTGGTCCGCAGTTTGTGGCCGTGAAGAAGGGCGAGCATGGGTGTCTGCTTTTTGGAGAAAATGGCGACTTCTTTTCCTGCCCGGCCTTTCCTTTGGAAGATATCCATGACCCCACCGGCGCCGGGGATTCGTTTGCGGGCGGGCTGGCCGGCTACCTGGCTGGCACCGGGTCGAGCGAAGTCACCTTCGATCACTTGCGGGGGGGGGTCCTTCGCGGCAGCGTCCTTGCGAGCTTCAACGTGGAAGCGTTCAGCTTGGAGCGACTCAAGACGGTGACTCCTGCCGAGATCGAGGACCGGTTGGAGGAATTTCGAAAAATTGCACGGCTGGCCTGATTCGAAGACTCCCCGCTTGCGGCAGAACCCTGCCAATGGCTAGGTTTGCAGGCTCATGGCAAAAGCGAAAAGTCAAAAACCGGTCTCCTGCCACTTCGTGGCCGGGTCGGATGAGGTTGGCGTGAAGCGGGCTGCGAAGGCGCTTTCCGAAAAGCTGGCTCCGGGCGCCGATGCCTTCGGCATGGAGATCATTGACGGGGCGGTGGATGGGGCCGATGCGGCGGCCGGCAAAGTGGAGGCGGCACTGGGGGCTGTGATGACACTGCCCTTCCTTGGCGGGAAAAAGCTGGTTTGGCTGAAGAGTGCGGCCTTCCTTGCGGATACGGTCACAGGGCGTTCCGAAGCCGTGCTCGCCGCCCTGGAGAAACTGGCTGATGCCTTGGAGAACGGTCTGCCGGAGGGCGTGGAGTTTTTGATGAGTGCCCCCGGCGCGGACAAACGCCGTTCGGCCTACAAACGTTTTGTGAAGGTCTGTGAGACCGAAGTGGTGGACATGCCGGACTTTGGATTCCGGGGCGGTGAGGAAGCGCTGATTGAGTGGACGGGCGGGTTGACACGCGAGCGCGGGCTGAAGCTCAATCCCGGGGCGGTGGAGACCCTCGCGGCCCGGGTGGGCTTGGACACGGCCCAGATGGCCAGTGAACTCGACAAATTGGAAACAGCCTTTGGCAAATCCACCCCCGTGGACGCTGACGCCATCCGGGAATTGGTCCCTCAAACCCGCGAAGGTGGCATCTTCGATCTGAGTGGAGCCGTGCTCCGAAGGGACCTGCCTCTGGCGCTGGACACGCTGGCCCAGCTGTTTCGTCAGGGTGAAAAAGGGGTCGGCATCCTCCTTGCCGCGATTGTTCCCACCGTTCGTAATTTGGTGGTTATGAAAGACCTCATGCGGCGACACCGGATTTCCCCCGGAGGTTACGCCACCCAATTTGCCGCCGCTCTGGGACGACTGCCAGAGGAAGAAACGTCGCACCTGCCCCGCAAAAAAGACGGGGGCCTGAATGCCTACCCGCTGAGTCTGGCGGCGTCCCACGCATCGAACTTCACGCTGGCCGAGTTGGTGGGCGGATTCCGGGCCTGCGCCACGGCCGGGCAACAACTTTTTTCGGGAACGATGAGTGATGATGTGATTTTGGCGAGGCTTTTGCTGGGGATGTTGTCGCGGGGGGAGGAACCGCCTCCGACCCGGTGAAGATTTGTGACCTGACCCAATTTTATTCGCCTGTGAGCGGCGGTGTTCGCCGGTATATCGGGGAAAAGGCGGCCCATGTGAAACGCCAGGGCGGCCGGGAC
Source organism: Terrimicrobiaceae bacterium (assembly GCA_040881805.1). Lineage (GTDB taxonomy): Bacteria > Verrucomicrobiota > Verrucomicrobiia > Chthoniobacterales > Terrimicrobiaceae > JAJTZA01. Next base: position 9,395 of record JBBECL010000254.1, read on the forward strand.
CAACACGTGCTGGTTGTTCCCGGGGAGACGACCGGCTGTGAGGGCGATGACCTCACCAAGATCTATACCATTGCCTCGCCGCTGGTGTCCCGCACCTCGCGGTATCGGATGTTGCTCAAACTCCATCTTGTCGAAGAGGTCCTCGAACGTGAACGCCCGGACATCATCGAATCCGGCGATCCCTATCAACTCGCTTGGAAAGCCATCGCGTCCGGCCGGGCTTTGGGCATCCCGGTTGTGGGGTTTTATCACTCGCACTTCCCCGAAGCCCTCCTCCGCACCGTGGCTAAATTTACGGGCGGCATCGCACCGGCGATTGCCTCCGACGCCGCCCGCCGTTATGTCAAAACCCTTTACAACCGCTTCGAAACAACCTTCGTTCCCAGCCCTGCCCTCGCCGCGCTGTTGACATCCTGGGGTGTGGATTCCGTGGACAGTATCGACCTCGGAGTGGATACCCACATCTTTCGACCGGGTGATGTGCCCGTCGCCAGGCTGCGCAAGGATCTCGGCCTCCCACCCGACAAACGGATTTTGCTTTATGTCGGCCGACTGGCCCCGGAAAAAAATGTGCAGACCCTGTTCTCGGCGTTTTCGCTTTTGCGAAATCAGGCGGACTGTCATTTGGTGGTGGTCGGGGATGGCACCCAACGCTCCTCGGTGGAACGGCTGAAAAAACGCACGGGAGCGGTCACGTGGATCCCTTATTGCGGTGACCCCGGCCAACTTGCGAACATCTACCGGGCCGCCGATTTGTTTGTTCATCCCGGCATCCAGGAAACCTTCGGTCTGGTCACGTTGGAGAGCCAGGCCTGCGGGACGCCCGTGGTGGGCATCCGCGGCAGCTACATGGATCGCATCATTTTCTCCGACCAAATTTCCTGGGCCCGGGACAATACCCCCACGTCTCTCGCCGAGGCCATCGAAGCCAAGTTGGGGCGGGACTTGGTCGCCTTGGGAAAGACCGCCGGGGAAGCTGTCCGTAGCAACTACTCCTGGGAAAAAATCTTTGACCACATCTTTCGTGTCTACACGCGGGTGGTGGATAACTACTGCGATTGACCGAAAGATGTTCCGCGGAAGGTCTTGTTATTTGGTGCGGTTAAACGTGGATTGGAGAAGCTCGAGGTCGGAGGCATGACGGGATTTCTCCCGGCTTGCGTTGATCCAATTTTGCTCCAACGCATTTTTGGTCGGGCGGGCCGCATCGTAAAACACTCCGAAGAGCCCGGGAAATGGCAGGCCGGCCAACTTGTAGGCGGCGATTTCATCGGTCACGTCATGACGGGATTCATCCTCCGGGGAACCGTCCCACGTTTTTTCTTCGATGACTTGGAACTGCCCGCCTTTTCGAGGGTTGGCGGCATCGAAGGCTCCCGGAAAAAATTCCACGCACTCGGAGAGAATCTCCACCACCGAGAAACCATCGTGGTCATGAGCCCGCTCCATCATTTGGATCATGTGATTAACCTGCGTGGCATGACTCCGTGCGATAAACGTGGCCCCGGCGGTGATGAGTTTTTTGATGGGGTTGACCGGTTGGTCGATGGCCCCGGTGGGGTCGGTTTTTGAGCGGTAGCCGATGGGGGAGGTTGGCGACGTTTGTTTTTTGGTGAGGCCGTAAACAAAATTGTCCATGATGACATACGTGAGGCGGATGTTTTTGCGGGCCCCGTGTTCGAGATGATTTCCGCCGATGGAAAATCCGTCCCCATCGCCACCAAACAAGAACACATGCACATCCGGCCGTGAGAGACTCACGCCGGAGGCAAATGGAACCGCACGGCCGTGGATGAAGTGCGCGCCATGGGAATTCACGAAGTAGGGGAACCGGGAAGAGCAGCCGATGCCGGCGAGGGTGACGATGTTCTGATGGGGAAGCTGACGCTTTTCCAACATTTTGTAAAACGACGCCAGCACCGCAAAATCCCCGCATCCCGGGCACCAGGTCGGATGGTCGGCGGTGAGGGCTTTTTTGGTCAGGGTCGGGACAGCGGGGGCTTCGGTGCTCATGGTTTTAGAACATGGTTCAAAATTTCGCGAACGCGGTATGTCAGGCCATCGGTTTTGGTGAGGCTTTCAATTTTGGGGTCGCAATACCTGGCCCGCAGAAGGCTCGCGAGTTGGCCATAGCCGTAAAGGCCGCCATCATTCATCTCGACCACCACCACCCGGCGGAACTGGGAAAAAATGTTTTCCAAACCATTCGGGAGGGGGTTCAGGTGGCGGATGTGGATGGCACCCATTTCGTAACCCTCGGCGGTGGCGCGTTTGACGGCCTCATGGATCGGACCATACGTTGACCCCCACCCCACCAACAGGGTGTCGCCAGCCTGGGACCCATAGACTTTGGGAACAGGAATTTGGGTGGCCAGCGTTTGGAGTTTGCTGCGGCGCTTGACCGTCATTTCCACATGCAACTGCGGGCTGCCCGTGGGGTGCCCGAATTCATCATGTTCAAGCCCGGTGACCACGGGATACTTGCTGCCGGCCGGGAGGGGAGTTCCCGGCGGGGCATGCTTGGTGATGGTATTGAGGGGGTAGGGCTTGAAATCCGGCTCACGCAGAGAAAGGTCCACCATGGTGGGTTGCATGAGCGCCGGCAAATCCGGTTCGTCAAACGCTTCGATCCGCGTGGCGAGGGAGGCGTCGCTGAGGATAAAAACCGGCGTGCTGAATTCGCGGGCGATGCGGGCCGCTTCCAAAGCAATGTAAAAACAATCCTCCACGGTTTTGGGAGCAAGCACCACCCGCGGGCTGTCCCCGTGTCCGCCAAACACGGCCTGATACAAATCGCTTTGCTCCACATTGGTGGGGAGACCCGTGCTGGGACCCCCGCGCTGCACATTGATCACAAGAAGCGGAATATCCGCCATCGAAGCCCACCCAATGGCCTCGGTTTTTAGCGAGATCCCCGGCCCGGCACTTCCTGTCACCGCCAGGTTTCCCGCATACGAAAATCCCAGCGCCATCGAAACGGCCGCCAATTCGTCTTCGGCCTGAACAAACAACCCCCCGTATTTTGGCAGTTCGGTGCGGAGCGTTTCCATCACCGAGGACCATGGCGTGATCGGATACCCTGCCCCATAACGCACCCCCGCAGCGAGCAGCCCATACGCGAGGGCTTGGTTGCCATCCATGGTGACCTGCTGCGGACCGCTGTCATCGCCAGGCTCAAAATGATACAACTTCGCAAGCACGTCGCCCACAGGATAACCATATCCCGCATGGAAAGCGCTGAGTGCCGTGTTCACGACACTCTCATCCTTGCCGGCAAATTTTTCCTGGATCAGCTTCTCCAATTTGACGGTGTCCAAATGAAAGACCCTCGAAATGAGCCCCAGCACAAAAATATTTTTTCCCTTGTCTTTTGCCGTCCCGCCCAAGGCCTCGACGGTCAGTCCTGTGATGGGCACGCCCACATAAACGAACCGCTTATCCTGGGTATCCGGCTGCACATGGTCGGAGTCATAAAGGAGGATTCCTCCTTCTTTCAGAAACCCAATGTGCTCGTCATAACTGTGCTGATAAAAGACCACCAAAAAATCGGCCTCGTCGCCCGCAGAAAGCACTTCCCCGGTCCCGATCCGAACCTGAAAAATCGATGGCCCCCCGGAGATCGTGGAGGGGATGGTCATATAGGTCATGACATCCTGCGCACTCCGACCAGCCAACCGGGCCAGGAAAGCGCCTGCACTTTGGATGCCATCCTGCGAATTTCCCGCCAGGCGGATCACGGCATCGTTGATGTGTTCTTTGCGGAGGTCGGCGCGGTTGGTGGGCGCGTCGGTTTCAGGGGTGGCAGAGGTGGGCATTCCGTGGGGGTGAGGACTTCAAACAGTTAGCGTGGCCCCTCCAGGAAGCAATCTCAATTTTTGAAAACCTCAATCGGATAACTCTCAAATTTCCGGTCGTGGGTGACGAGCACCAGGCTTTCCGCGAGGGCTTGCGCAATCAGCATTCGATCAAACGGATCTTGGTGATGGGGCGGGAGCGAACGCAAGTCGGCACCGTGTCTGAAACATCGCGGTGATACGCTCATCCTCCTCGTCAAAATCAGAAGCTATGCGGATCATCCTCACGGCCTCCCAAGCGCCGCGGCTCCGAAGGAGCCACAAATGACGACAACCGAGCCATCGGCTTCCCGTGTTCCTTTTTCACCGTGCCATCATCTTCCGCATCGCGCTGCATCACCGCGGAATTGTAGGCCGGAGCGAAGCGCAGACGAGACGGCGCGAACCTTATCAAGACTGGTAAGACGGCATCGAGCCAGGACCAGAGGGGGAGTGAGGTTGGTCGCAAGCCGAGGCGCTCGCGGAGCGGACCGGGAATCAATTCGGATGCCAGGGCTTGAAAGACTGTGGTCAGCGCACGCATATACCACGGCGACCCGGGAGCGACGACGGCCTGCGCAACCTCCGCGCAGAGCGGATGTGACCCCAATGCGGGGCCATTGAGCATTTCGTGATAGTAAACATCAAATTCGCGCCATCGGGTGGAGAGGCGCAATGGGTTCAAACCGAAGATCCCGCCAAAAATGGCGTTTTCTTGCAGGAATTGATCGAGTTCGGTCTCGGTGAGATTTCCCACGAACCGGCGATACATCGTCACACTTCCCATGATGAGAGTCGCCATCACCCACAACTGGGCATCGGGATCGAACGCGGAGTATCCCTTTCCTTTGACGGCTCGGTGCGCCCTGGCAATGGCCACGCGAACAGCCTCGATTTCCTCTTTGGAGCCAAAGGCCACGGTGTAAACCGCCTCCAGGGTGCGATGAAGCCGGCCCATCGTGTCCGTCCGAAAATTGCTGTGTGCAGCCACTCCCATGGCCACTTGGGGGTGGGCAACCTGCAGCACGGCAGCGGCCGGCCCGGCGAGGAGAACGACACGTTCCCGGTTGATCTTCCACATCATGGACCCGGGTCCAAAGGGAACAAATTCACTGCTCATGGGCAATCGAGGTTTTGAGGGCAGCATACGCATTGGAAAGCTGCCGGTTGAGTTCTTCCCGGTCGGCCGTTGTCATTTTCCCATCCCGCCGGGCATCGCGATAGGCCATCGCCTCGGCGCGTATCGTCGCAGCAGGAAGGGCGGATACATTCGACTTTGCGCTTCCATGCTTTTTTCGCCCCGGAACCCTCATCGCAGGGTCACGGAACTCCACTCCGCTGGCCGGTGGAAAGACACGACAGGATGACTCGCCGAGGTTGAGAGGATTGTTGGACGACCCGAAGTCGCATCATAGCGGGCAAAGGCCACGCGAAGGCGTTTGCCGGGTTCTAATTTGTTCAAGCCGAAAACCGAGGCCGGAATGGTGGCCGAGACGGACCAACCGTCCTTCAACCGCTTGGCTGAACTGGAAAACTCAACAGGCTCGACGATCATTTTCTCAAAGGAGAGTGCTTGGTCTTCCGGACGGGCTTTTCCACCCACTCCGGGCAGATGCAGGTGCAGGCGTTTGTTGTTCGGGGTGACATGAAGTTCGATGTAGTCGCTTTGTCCGTCCACCATCAGGAACATCTCAAAAACATCGCCCAGTTCCCACATTTTCTGATTGTCCTCCGTGGCCCGCGTGAACACCTCTTTATCCTCCATCTCGGCACGAACATGCAAAGCCGCGGGCGTCCAACTCATCCAAACCCGCGTCGGACGAAATTCAGATTCCAAAGTTGCACTCCAAGGCTGGCCCAGCGAAAAAACCCGACCACTCTTCGTGGGTGACTCTTCCCGAGGGATTGTTTCACTGTTCTTCATAAATGACGACATTGAGGAGCACCCCGCAAAAGCGAACAAAAGCACACTGGCCAAGCCATAAAAGATGAGTCGGCTCATTCTGCGATTTCTAGTTCTGCGACTCGCACGAGAAGGTTGGTTCCGTAATCATAGCCTCTGCAATCAAGGTTTGTCAGGTTTCCCCTGTCATTCTGGAGAATGGGCACCTGCGAGTCGTTGTCAAGCCAGCGGGCTGATGAGATTTTGCAGAAGATTACGAGGGGGCGCAGGGAGCGTTCGGCGTGGTTGTTGGTGGGGGGGGCCGACCATGCGATCAATTACAAGGATCATGCGAACTCCAACGGAGTTGCCGCCCGCGTTGGCGAACTCACCAAAGGCTTCGGGGCTCACTTCGCCTTCCAGGTCACCGGCGTGCCCCAAGCCGCGTCCAACCTCTTCGGCTATGTCCGCCGTGGCGGTGCGATTTGCGAGGTCGGGCACTTCGTCGATGCCGGCACCACCACCTACAACCCGCACGAGGACATCTGCAAGAAGGAGATCACCTATTTGGGAAGTTGGGCGTATGGAAGCTGGGAGTATCCCAACGCCTACCACTTCCTCCAGCGTGCAGCCCGCATCGGCCTGCCTGTCGAGGATCTCGTGACCCACCAATATCCGCTGAGCCGGATCAGTGAAGCGTTCCAGGCCAACATCCGCCAGGAAGGGATCAAACTCATGGTCACCCCGGACTAGCCCGAACGGCACCACCATGGGACCGCGATTGGCCTTTACTCTGCGTTCAGGCAAAATTAAGTCAGTCACGCGAGTGTCCAGGATGTCTCCCGACCGCGGCCGAGCCCTACTGCGACCGGTATGACCCGGCCTCCCTTAAACGCCCGGAATCCTTTACCCACACCGGCGAAAGGATCGAAAGTCTGCGCGACCGGCGTGAGCAATTGAAGAGTGTCTACCAAGTGGACGAAGAAAGCCTCGGCGCCACCATGGCCCAAACCTACGGAATGATCTCCCATGTGGACGACTGCATCGGCCGCGTGATGGATCACCTGCGGGGCAGCGGACTCCAGCACCCTGGCTTGTGGCGCGACGCTCTTCACGCGCATTGCCGCATCTTGGGGGGAGATCCTCATCGCGGAAAAATGTGATGTAAGATTATATGCGGGTCAATATCAATACTCGCCCACATGCTAAAAAGTTTTGGCAACAAGGAGGTTTTCCATGCATTCTGGGAGGCGTGACGCTTCTGCAACAGTCCGCCCTCATGCGATCCAGGAACCTTTTGGGAGCCTTGCGTCCGGGTCAGTTCCTGCCGGCAGAGAGGGAGCTGGCGGCTGCGGCGGATGTTGGCCGGTCCGTCATTCGCGGGTTGTGCCGAACGCTCGAAGCGCAGGGGTTGATTGCAAGCGAGGGACGGCGGTGGCGCATCCGGCGGGCATTACCGCTTCCACGAGGAGTCACCACAAAAGACCCCCCGTTATCCAAGCGCGAACTGGTCAAAAACCACCTCATTACCGAACTCGGCAGCGGGGGACTCTGGCCGGGGCAGCAGCTTTCCGAGCTTTCTCTCTCGCGTCGCCTCGATGTCTCAACCGTCACAGTCCGGGAGGCATTGCTCGAACTTCAACCGCTCGGCGTGATCACAAAAAACGAAAGGCGGCAGTGGGAAGTGATCGCGATGACAAAGTCTAAAATCGGCCACCTCCGGGAGTTCCGTGAGTTGGTGGAAATTTTTGCGCTCCGCAAACTTTTCACCTCCAAGTTGAGGGAAGTGCTGCGTGAAGCTCTGGAAGGCAATCTTCGCAAAACCGGGAAAGTGCTAGCCGATCCCCACGCCCGGAGACGCACGATGCTCGAAGTGGACATGGAATTCCACCGGCTTCTTCTTCAAGCCTCCGGGAACCCTCTGCTTCAGGAACGGTCCAACTTTATTTACATCATCATCGAATTTCAATTGTCGAACCCGCGCTTTAACATTTCCCGCGCCAAACTCGGAATGCGCCAGCATCAGGCGATTTTAAAGGCGATATTAGCCGACGACTTGCCAGATGCGGAACGCCACCTGCGAGCCCACCTACAGGCCGCCGACGAAAGCTTTATTGCCCTCGCCAAACCGCTCCTCTAGGGTCAGTATGTCAAACAATCGAGCCAACTGATGGCCGCCTATGCCAGCATCGCAACAATGAGCATACCAGCCCCATTCAACCCCCCAGTAGACAAAGTCGGGCTAGAAATGGCAGGAACTAAAGCCGCAAATGAATTCAGCGACCTTGCGCAATTTCATTCCGGAAAGCTTCCGCTTCCTTGCGCAGGCAATGGCTCGAATCATTCGCCAGCGCTCGTTCAGTTTCGCTCAATTGGTCGAGAAATCGAAACTCCGAACAAACGCGAGCGATCATAGCCGGAAGATCCGGTTGCTGATCCCTCCGCAGAAGATTCTGCAAATCCCGCACGTCGTATTCGTCACCGCTTTCGATTCGCTCACGAAAGCGGCCAAAGTCCAATCCTACTCGTCCACTCTGCCAAAGTTTGAGGACCGCAAGCGAACGCACCATCTCCTTGTTAAGCGGGCGGCTGGAAATTTCTGCCAAATCGTAGAGGTCACGGATTTTCGAACGTTGGCTGGCGGCACGGATTTTTTCGGCAATCACTTCCTCGACCATCAGAGAGGAAATCGGCGCAGGCTCAAAATCCAAAAAACGGAAGTATCTTTGTTCAAGTTGTGGCGCGTCGAAAACCGGAAGAATGGGACGCTCACGTATACTCACTTGAAATTTGATTTTTACGCCGGACTTGTTAGATCGCAAGAGCGTCGTGAA
>JBBECL010000255.1:0-17730 GCA_040881805.1 Terrimicrobiaceae bacterium
CCCCGCGCCTGCATGGCATCCATCAGGCCGGGAATCTCCGCTTCGTCTGGCGCGTCGATGATGGCCCCTTCGCGCCGCCCCACCCACCCGGCAATCACCCCCGCCTGGGCAAGCGAGTCCTCCGGAGCCACAAGACTCCCCCCCGCAAGGTCCAATTTTTTTCCCACCCAATCCTCGGGGACCACCCGGCCCCACGCATCGAATCCCGGCCCCTCTTCGGCAAAAATCAAGACGTCCTTGCGGCCAGTCAACCTCTCGAATCCCCTCAAGAACAGGGGATCAAAATCTGGCAGCCCGGCCAGCACAAGGTGCAGATCCGGCAGGCAGTCCCCCTGCGCCGCAAGCCCGGCTTTTCGGCGGGAGGGGTCTTGCAACCCCCACCGCGCAAGGTGGTTTTGAGCAGCCCGGCTGACCTCGTCAAAAACATCCCAGCGACAGGCCGCCCGCTCGGGAGCATCCGGGTTGGCACGCAAAATCTCCGCAACCGCCCCGGCCTCCAGACAGCCAGCCACCAACTCCGCATCGACCCCAAGGAGCGTTGACGCAAGGTCTCGCTGCACACTCGAAAAGGGGCCTGATCTCCCGATCCCGAGGACCGCTTTTTGTTCCGCTGCCAAGCCCTCCAACGCGGCCACCCACGCGGCATGACCCGCAAATCCCCCGGCCGTTGCCAATGATGTCGGCTTGTGAAACAGGAAGGACAACGCATTGCCCGGCGTGGTCACCCGCGGCGGGACAAGCAACACCCCCGCCTCATCAGCCCTCAGCGCCAACCGCTGCTCCAACCCCCGCGCGGTTCTCGCCCCCTGCACAACGATCAGAAGATTGGACAAATCTGGAAACCGGGGATCCCCGGCTTGTTCCATGACCCATGAACAAAGAGCATCCAAAAAAGGCCGCGTGAATCCCAGGAAGTGCCGTTGGGGCGGGTTCAAGTCATGACGAGGTTTGGGAGGCACTCCGCGAGAACTACCCGAACAGACCCCGCCGGTCGAGCCTCCTTATAATCCGGGCTGGCGCGAGGTGATGAAAAGATGAGGTAAAAAAAGGAGGCCGGCGGTCCCAGGGTCTGTGATTGCACGCAGTTTTTATCACAGCTCCACCACGGACAAAACGCAGAAATTCCTTCTTCTGCCGGGCAGGATGTGCTACATGTGCCGCACTATGAGACTCCCATTCGCTCTTGCCGCAGGTCTGTTTATCGTGACAGCCCTGCCATCCTGCCACCTCAAAGAAAGTTATTCCAAAAATGAAGCGGCCCGGGTTGCCTATTTGACAGAAAAGAAAACCGCGCCCGCCAAAATCAATGTCGAGGGGGTCTATTATGCCAAGAATTGGGGCATGATGGTTCTGAAGCAACAGCCCGACGGCAAAGTTTCCGGCTTGGTTGGCGACCATGGCGTGGTGAAAGGATATGTTTCCGGTTCCCAGGTCTTCCTTGCTGTGGTGGACAGCGGATGGACGGAATACACTTTGGAGTTGAGTCGCCCGCGTTACGACCAACTCAAAGGCCTTTACTCGGCTCATGTGCCATTCAGCTCCGAACATGGGAAGGAAGCGGTCTTCGAGAAAATCCGTCGCTAGATTCGGGGAGATCCATTCTGTGATTCGCGTCCTGCTGTCCGTCCTGGTTGTGAGCTCCTTCGTTGGCTGCTCGACCATCGAAGAATTCAACACCAAGCGTTATGACAACCACAACGCCTTGGGCGATGCGTGGCTCTCCGACCAGATGGAGCCTCCCATGATTGATATCTCGGGTTCTTACAAATCCGACGATTGGGGGCGCAGCTATTTTTCCCAGAACGGCTCGAACGTTCGCGGCCATCTGGGAGATTATCCCGTCAAAGGTGTGGTGTCGGGTAACAAAGCCTATCTCCTGGTCACCGAGGGCGGGTGGTATTATTACAGCGCCATCGTTGAGATGCCGCGCCCGGGGCTGCTGACTGGTTACTACTCACGGAGCATCCCCTACAAGCGGAGTGCCCGACGGGATCTGTTGTTGGTGACCACGGACTGAACCGGGCAGTTCCTGCCAGGAACAGGTTTCCTTTCCTCTCCCGGATTTCATAGTCCTTTTTTTTCTGCAATCACCCACAACTCCTTATGACCACCGTTTTTTACAACACCCAACATGCTCCCATCGGTTCTTTCGCCAGCTTCACGCTTGGTGCGAAAGGAAACAAAGGAGGCCTGGGCCTTGAACTCGCGAAGCCGGCGGATCAGAACGTCTATGTCGGTTTTGAAGAATCGCCGGGGCGGTTTGCCTGCCTCCCGTTTTTTGAGCAGAGCTCGGACGAGGCCGCGCGGTTCGATGTCGAGGCCGGGGGCGGAACATCACGCTCCGTGCTGGTTCCGGTCGCCGACAAAACCATCTCGCGCTCCTTGTCTCCGGGATTGGATGTCTGGAACTTTGGACCCGTTAGCTTCACCATCCACACGCCGGTGATGGCGGCTCCGGATCCTGACGTCGCCAAAGAGCCTGACCTGAAGCTGGCCTACGCGCCGACGGTGACGGTGGAGATCACCGTGGATAATCGCGGGGGAGATCGTGACCGCCGGGTGATTTTTGGTTTTCAGTCCAATGACCCTTATCGTGGCATGCGGAGGTTGGATGAGACGGCTGACGGGGTGGCCGGCATCGCGTGCGGCGATTTTTTGGCGCTCGCCGGGTGCTCGCCGGGTTTGGCCTCGGCCAATGGGTTTAATCCCCAGGAGATTCTCGATGAACGCGATGCCTTCAATCACAGCTTTGGCATTGGCAGCACGGGGCTCCTGATCGGCGTGGCCCCGGCAGGAAAACGCGTCACCTTTCGCTACGCGGCATGTTTCCACCGTGCGGGACAAGCCACCACAGGCATGGATTCCCGCTACTTTTACACGCGTTTTTTCCCGTCCTTGGAGAGCGTCGCTGAGTTTGCGAAGCAAAACTATTCCGCGCTCAAGCGGCGGGGGGATGCCTTTGACCGCCGGTTCCACAAGGCGACCGACTTGAACCCCGCCCAACGATTCATGTTGGCGCAGGCCATTCACAGTTATTACGGAAGCACGGAACTCCTTGAGGTCGGGGGACACCCGCTGTGGATCGTCAATGAGGGGGAATACCGCATGATGAATACCTTTGACCTCATGGCCGATCAGGTGTTCTTCGAAGCCTCGCTCAACCCATGGACCGTGCGCAATGAGCTGGATTGGTATCTCAAACGCTATTCCTACACGGATCGCGCAAGAATTCCGGGAAGCCCCATCGAGTATCCCGGCGGACTCACGTTCACCCACGACATGGGCATCGCCAATCACTTCGCCCGCCCGGGGTTTTCTGTCTATGAGAAAGCGGGCCTTGACGGTTGCTTCTCGCACATGAGCCATGAGGAGTTGGTCAACTGGGTCATTTGCGCTTTGATCTACCTCCACAAAACCAAGGACCAAAAATGGTTGAGGAAAACAAAACCCGTTTTTCGTCAGGTTCTGACCAGCCTGCTGAATCGTGATCATCATGATCCTGCACAACGGGATGGTGTGATGTCTTTGGACAGTTCACGCTGTGCGGGGGGCAGCGAAATCACGACCTATGACAGCCTCGATGTCTCCCTTGGCCAGGCCCGCAATAACCTCTACCTGGCGGTGAAGTGTTGGGGTTGCTACGTGGGGCTTGAAGCTTTGTTCAAAAAATTGGGCGAAACCTCCCGGGCCGCGACATGCCGGGATCAGGCGCACCGGGCCGCCGCCACGATTGGCGGGGCCGCCGACCGCAAAGGATTGCTGCCCGCCATCCTGGGCGAGAATGTGATCAGCCGCATCATTCCCGCCGTCGAGGGCCTGATCATCCCCCATGCGCTGGGGCTGAAAAGCGCTCTGACCGAGCGTGGGGAATACGGGGCGTTGATTGTGGCCCTCAAACGCCATTTGCGCGGCGTGCTGAAACCCGGGGTGTGCCTCTTTCCCGACGGGGCCTGGAAAATCAGCTCCACCAGCTCCAACACGTGGCTGAGCAAAGTTTACCTCTGCCAATTTATTGCCCGTGAGATCCTCGCTTGCGTTTCAGAAAAGGCCATGAAAACAGCCGACGAGCGTCATGCCGCATGGCTGCTCACCGAAGAAAATGCCTACTGGGCTTGGAGTGACCAGATCGTCTCCGGGGTGGCCAAGGGCAGCAAATATTATCCCCGCGGAGTGACAGCTATTCTTTGGATCAAGTGATGCTTGCCTCAATGCTTTTCGCTGTAAGGATTTTTACAGAAGCAAGCGAAGGAAACAAAGGCATAGGTTTCCTGAGGTAAGGTTTCGACGTAGAGGAATTTGGAACAAATTTCTTCCCTCGCAGACAAGACAGCCCAGCCTCGCCAAGGGCAGGTAACGACCCGTTATAGGAATCACTATAAAGCAAGCAAAGAGCATGAAGACCAGCCATGCCCGCCCACTCTTCGATGTGAGCAAAGCTGTCTCAGCTTTCGCTCATAAATTTTCGTTGGGAACTTGCCGCCGAGATCCACGGGCAGAAACCAACAGTGGATCCGCCCACGTAAAAAGCAATGCGCGGTAAAAATGACGGCTTCGCCGATGGGCATTATCTGGTTTTCCCTGCACAGGACCGTACTGCCGTCTTCCCGTTTACGCGGTACAGCTGTACCGCGTAAACGGATCTCATGTCTTGAGATGACTCTTGGGTTTTAGCCACATTTTCATCCGCTGCTGAGCAAATTCATACCAGTCCGGCAGGCACAGTGACACATTCAAAATCTGGCAACCTCTTTGGCTGCTATCATCTAATTTCCCACTGATGGAGTATTATTACTCAATGATTGAGTAAAAGGACTTAACGGCAAGCGTGCAGTATCCATCTTTTTCTCCATCGCTGCATGCACTGGTCGCTCGGAGAATGCATGGAGGCTTTCGGGTGGAATCTGGATCAATGGATATATTTGGGCGGGTATCCCGGCACTCATCAAAGCCTTTTGCGGACGTCACTTCGCAGAGGCCCGACAAGATTCCGCTTGGTGGGGAGGACTGGTTGAAAATGCCGTTGGAGCCCATTTGCTCAATAGCCTGCCACCAAATCGGTATGCTGTTTCCTATTGGAGAGACGGCGGGGACGAAGTCGATTTTGTGGTGACGAGGGGAAACTCTACCTGCACAATCGAAGTCAAATCCGGACGCAGTGGAAAAACCGCCGGGCTTGCCTCGTTTCGTTCCCGCAAGCCACGCGCCAAGAATCTTCTGGTCGGGTCTGGAGGCATCCCCCTCGAGGAGTTTTTCCGGAGCACACCGGAAACGTGGCTTCAATAGCCGCACAATTGAGAAGTCATTCCGCTCGGAAAAAAGTAATCTGCTCCCTGCTCTGGATTTCTCTTCCCGCTTCTGATAGAAACCGAACAGTGAATCTCCAAAAATATCGAACATTGTGATTAAGGCAACACCCACACTATTTGCGATTGCCTGCATGTTCCTTGCAGGCTGCGCCTACGAAACTCCGATCCAGCGGTATTCCGAAAGCCGATCAAAATTCAATACTCCGCCGGTATTGATGAGTCACAACATCCCCGACAAGGACATTTACCGAATTTTTCAACAGGGGGCCACAGGGTTTGTCCCTATCTCCTCCATCCGCAGCGACCTTGAGGCCCAGGCTGAAAAATTCTGTGCTCGCCAGGGCAAAGCGATGCTCCCTCTTGGCTCCAGCATCTCCCACCCACCATACATTCTCGGAAATTTCCCCCGCATGGAACTCGTCTTCGCGTGCGTGGATAAACCAAATCCAAACTAAAAATCCGACCTTTCTCCAAGTTTCTCCTACCATGAACGAAATTGATTCACGTATTGCAAGGGGGATTGGCGGCTTTCAGACCGTGCTTTGTAAAATTTGAGAATTGTATTGTAAACGATAGTTTCTATGATTAATCTCATTTGATGAATCAATTTTTATTGACCGCAGGAAAGACAACACTCGCATTTTACCCGGATGGCACTATCCAGGTTGAGCAGGGCGGAAACTTAAAGGATCTTGAGGAGATCTGTCTGTTTTTAAAGCCTCCAAAACGCCTGAAATCGGGAAAAGAGTGGTGGCCATTTTTTCTCATACACAAAATTGATGAGCTACACGGTTTGGAAGCGGCGAAGGGGATCGCATCTGCCTTGTATCCTTCGAATCCCACCAGGCAAGCGAATCCTAGAAATTTCGCATTCGCAAAATGGCTTCTAGATGAGGGACTTCACAAACATGCTTCCGTAGAAAGCATTACCAATGCAAAAAGCAGCATTTGGGATAGCAACAAAGAGCAGCCTCGAACAGATGCCCGAGCAAAGCGAATCATCAAAGATCTGAAAGTGGGAAAACGATGGAAAGACATTAGCCAAAAGTAAGAGGTACCTCAGTTTTCATAATATTGAATAGCGCTATGAACACCAAATATCAGCCCCCACTCGGCCAGCGTCTCCCAGCAACTCTTTTGGATTTGAACGGTCTACCACTTTCCTGCGGTGAAGCTTTTCTTCATGCTGAAATAAAACGCGGCTCATTTTTCCAAATATCACCATGTCTCAAGGGCAATGCTCTGCAAAGAGTGGAGGCATTTCAATTCAATGGCGAACATCGCATCAATATTGCAGATATTGAGAAATGTCAGGTTGATGGCCCGGTTCATTTGTCTTTTCGTGTTGTTTAGTTTTAATTGATTTAGTATACTATATGGAAGAATTTTTTGGGATCCTAATTCTTACAGTTATGATTGCCTTGTATTTTGCAGTCCAGAACAATGACACGGATAAGACAGGTTGTATTATGTCAATCGCTTCAGCTGTAATGTTAGTGGGTAGCATCATGGGTCTAGTTATGATTATGCACAATCTGCTGGCTGGAATATTTTTCTTAATATTTCTATATGGAGGTTTTTTCTTGCTCGTATGCCGCATAAACAATTCTAAGAAATAAAACTTGAACACGGACAGCCAATGGGAACAGCCGAAGGGGTCAAGAACAGCCGAAGGGTCCCATTTTTTATAATTACTCCTTGATGGTTCCGACTGGCTGGAGCATGCAGAAAACCGAAAACCTCGGCTGGATTATGAAGAGGGTGAGGTTCGGGAGGCATGGGATGGTGCCGGATTCGCATGAACGCCCCTCTAGCCAAATGGTTCATCCGCAAAAAGTGTGCTTATACCGATTCTCACCAACCAGAGGGATAAAACAATGGTCATGCCGCCTGCGGCGGGTGGTGATCGATTTTATTGAACCACTGATGAAAGAAATGGGTGCCGGGCCAATGGCCCCGGCAGATGCCCGCTGCGCGGGCTGTCATTTTGGGGGAGAGGAGGCGGGAACCGGCTGGCCGGTTCGACGGTCTGTGTGGTCGTGCGACTCTGCAAGCTCGCTTGCGAGATCGCCCGACCACGCAGACCCGGAGTCGCTTCGCAATCCGCGCCTCCTCTTCTGTTCTGGCAAACTGGCGAAAAGCGCCGTTGGGCTTTTCAGATGAGAGGAGATTAGTGGTTACCTCCCTCGCGCCAACATCCCACCGCAGGCGGCTCACTGCATTGTCTGTCTTCCCCCATGCACAATATTTGCGGAAGAACCAGCCAAATGGTCTCCAAGGCCATCTTTTTTCACTTAGTAGAAATTTGCGACAAATGCCGGGTGATTTAATCTTGGCCGTCCCTGCGAGCTTCGTGCGAAACCCCGAAGCCGGGTGGAAGTGATGCGCTGCTTGACGTGAGTACACAAATGTGGCATTTTCGTGTTATGGCAAAAACTGCGATACTCCGTGCCCGTGTGGACTCCGACAAAGCGACCGCCGCCGAGCGTGTTTTCTCAAAGCTGGGCATCTCCGTGGGCGACGCGATCAACCTCTTCTTGGCACAGGTCTGCATCCAGAAAGGGATTCCATTCGCGCTGACCACCCGTCCGCACCTCGACCTGAGCAATGCGACCATTGAAGACATTGAAGAGCGGTATGCCGAGCGGACACCCAACCCGGAAACCGCCGCCGCCCTGAGCGAAAAGCCCGCGCGGCGATACAAGTCCGCCTCGCAGGTTATGCGGTCGCTCAAAGGCTGATGCGCGAAACTACCTACACAAGCCAGTTCAAAAGGGATTACAAGAAGCGTTCCCGCGAGAGAGGGCTTGATGCGATGATTGAGCACATAGTCGAACTTCTGGCAGCGGGGAAGCCGCTAGATGTGAAGTTGCGAGATCACGCGTTCAAGGGTGGATACGCTGGATGCCGTGAATGCCACCTGAAACCGGACCTGCTACTGATTTATGTGCTGACCAAAGAGGAGTTGCGCATGGTTCGTTTGGGCAGCCACAGCGAGCTATTTGCCTGACGGCTCCAGCAGCCTTTGGGTTAGGCCCATATCGTAAAATTAATGATTTTTCGAAATCTGCCATTCGACTCGCGGGCAGTTATTCGGGTGGGAGTTCGTCAAATTGCTTCGGTCATATCTCACTTTCGGAGATGCCAGCGATTTTCATTTGAGCTCGCAGGAGACCAATCTTCAATGGTTGGTTTCCGTGAACGGGAATCACAATACGTTCTTGCCGACCCGGCTTTGTAAAAATGTGATGGCTCCCTTTGATGCGTGCGAGAGACCATCCGTTTTTCTGAACTGCTCGGCATAAGTCTTTGCCTGAAACCTGTTTCAAATTGCCAACTCCAGAATCTTGTCTCCCTGCTTCTGGTTGGACAATTCGTCTCCGACTTCGAACCACAATTCGATGGCTTCCTGAAGGTTAGTTCGGATTTCATCCTCCGTTTCACCTTGCGTGTTGCATCCTGGAAGAGCTGGGACCTCGGCCCAGAATCCACCTTCCTCGGCTTTATGAATAATTGCTCGGAGCGTCATGATTCGAATCTATTGTCCCCAGCATTATAAGTTCAAGCTGAAACAGGCAATTCCGCCATCCATGACTCGACGGCCATGCGTGTTTGTGGTGAGACGTCAGTATTGCTGCTACACTTCAATTGGCCGATCTGCCAGTTGCCGGCGTCGTCTTTGACGATGGAGAGTGTGGCGCGTTGCGGGCGGAGGACGCGGTAGATGAAATTTTTTCCCTCGAAGATGCGTTCTGAGTGGTCGGCGACGCAGTTTTTCTGGGTTTCCCCCTCCATCACGAGTTCCGTTGTTGTGAGAATCGGTTCGATGTCGCAGGTTCCTGTCAGGGGCGGTGTTGGAAAGTTGTGGTTGCCGCTTCGGCGTCTTTGGATATCGAGGTCTTTCAGGAAGGCTTCTCGGCTCAGGGTGTGAAGCTTTGCGATGGACGGAATGATCGGTTTGTCCCCAGTGGGGTCAATTCGTCGCAGGTGGTAGAGTGTGCTTCCGAGGATCTCTGATGTTGTCGCCTTGTATTTTTCCTCAGCCGACGCGGCCACTTCCTCGAGGAGTGTTGGGGAGGAGACCTCCAAAAATTCCGGATTCGCCATCAGGTCAAGGATGCCGGCGTTGAGCTTTTTCATGTGGGAGAGAATCTTGGTTGATTTGTCAAAGACCAACGCATGGCGCAAGGAGACCAGACAATCCACCGTGACGCATTCGGCTGGAATTTTGGCAAGGATCTTCACGGCGGCTTCCGTGTTTGGGAATCCGAGGGCTCCGGCGATGTCTCGTTGACGATTTTTTGAAATTGCCGAGATCTTCGCCACGGTGGCGGGTTTTGTGATGAATCGTGCAAAGTTTCCCAATGCAAATGCAAGAGCCGGGTTGAGCCTTGCCAGATCCACAACCCCCTCGGAATCTCGAATGAGTTGGAGAATCCCCCATTGGCAACTCCGGAACCTCTCAACCGCAGCGGCCACCTCTTTTGGCATGGAAGCACGGAACCCGTGGAAGGCCCGGCGCCGTTGATCGGCCAGCAGTGGTCTTGCGGGGATAAAGTCGAAGGGAAGATCCGGCTCTCTGTCGTTCTGGCTTTTAACCTTTTGTGGGTGGTTCGGCTGCACGAGCCGGAATGAAGGAGTGAACTCCTCCCAAGCGCCGTCATTCCCTTTCCTGAAGGCCTTCAAAACAGGCCACGCTTCGAGGACCATGACGCCCTCCTTAGAAAACGCATACAGCTTGTTGTTTTTGAATCGGAATCCGGGAACGTCTTTCACTTCTTCGGATGATAGCACAAGCACCTTCAAACCACGCGGTCGAGACGACCATCCTTGCTGAGTGGTCACCCGAAAGTTGCAAGCTCCACGCGACGCGGCTTCGCCGCTCAGGGTTTTCCCATGGCGCTCGGAGATTGCGATCCAACTCAAACACCTCTAAAAACCAGTGGAACTCAGGGATCGTGACGCCCGGGCGCAATGCCTTCTTTCATGCGGTCTCGCCGCCTTTTTTCTTTTACAATTTTAGGAGATGCTCCCCCATGGCAGCGTCATGGGCCATTGACAGTCTGCTGAAAGCGCTCCCGAATGGCAGGTTTCCTTCAAAATTTTTGCGTGCGTGCTTGTCATGCCGAACGCTGCCAGCAACCTTACCTTGAGATGACAATCAAGGATTCCGAGTTGCCCTACAGACCTCCATCCGAGGCGGGGAATGTCAAGAACCTGATTAAGGGGAGATACTCTCTGGATCGGGAACTGGGGCGCGGAGGCGCGGGCGAGGTTTTTTTGGCTTACGATCAACAACTCGAACGGTGGGTTGCCATCAAGCGCATGCGTGTGGATATGGGTGGTGTCGCGGAACGCGAGAAGTTTGCCATCCGTGAGGCCAAACGCCTGGCCCGCCTCCAGCACCCGAACATCGTGACCGTTTATGACCTCTTGGAACACGAGGGCGATCTGCTTTTGGTGATGGAATACCTGGCGGGTCGCACCTTGGAAGATTTGGAGGATCCGCTGGTGTTCAGGGATTTTGTGGAGGTGGCCCGTCAGTCCTTGGTGGCCCTTGTCGCCGCCCATGACATTGGAATGATCCACCTCGATATCAAGCCCACAAACATCATGCTCGAACGGATGGCCAGCGGTCATCTCAACACCAAGCTTTTGGATTTTGGCTTGGCAACGCTCCTCGAGCAATCTTTGCCCGAAGAAAATGAGGACGAAGAATCGGTGTTGGGGTCGGTTTACAACATGGCCCCGGAACAGCTCCAGCGCGAGCCGCTCGGATTTTACACGGACCTCTACTCGCTGGGATGTGCGTTTTATTTTGCGTTGTCGCGAAAAGAGCCCTTCGAAGCGGAATCCGTCGAAGCGGTGATTGATGCCCATCTCCGGCACGATTTTGTGCCTCTCGCAAAACGGCGTCCCGACATTCCCAAAGACGTCTGCCGCTGGGTGGAACGTCTGATGGCCCGGACACCGTCGGAGCGACCAGCGGGAGCCCAGCAGGCCCTCGCGGAGTTGCACTCAAAGCTGGCGTCCCGCCGCGCGGTGGACCGTCAGGGTTCCGCATCCGACGGTGGTCACCATGCCCCCCCAATCCTTGATGCGGCGAATGCTTCCGCGCTGAAAGCCCAAACCGGCAAACGCGCCACCGTGGAAGGACGTGTCCAAAGGGTGTGGGAAAACTTTGCAGGGTCTGCCAAGTTCATCAATTTTGTGGGTGTCAGCCATCAGGAGTTTTGTCTGGTGCTCGAATCCGGGCGCAGCACCTCCAACCTTCCCGAATTCCAGTCCCTCGTGGGCACCACGATCCGGGCCACCGGCAAAATCACGGACTTTCACGGAAGCCCGCAAATGCTGGTTGAGTCGGCGGATCAGATTAAAAAAGTTTAAGGGCTCATCCAGACCGCCTGCAGGATGACTTCCGGGGCTTTGGGATCCACCTGAAAATCGACGGACGATGACGTGAGGGGCTCGTCGAAGGTGACAACCACCACGTTGGCCATCTTGGCGACGCGATGAGGGCCGGGAAAATTTTTCGGAAGGATCGCCGGGGCCGTGGGGGAGACGTGAGAATCAAAGACAAAACAGATTCCGCGAAACAACGGGGTTGGGGGGATTTCGATTTGCAGGGTTTCCCCCCTGGCGATGCTGGCAGGGAGGGTGAGATTCCCGGCGTCCCCGCGGATTGTGGGAACAGGGAATTGTCCCGGGAGGGGGATATAAAGCACTTGATGCAGCCCCTTCCGGACCGGGAAACGCACCTCGGCAAAAACCACCGTGGGGTAGAGCCGTTCCACCGCCAAAGTTTTGTGATCCGATTTGTGCGCGGGGTCGAAGAGGAGCACCTTGCCTGACAAAAGATCCGTTTCGGCAGGCATCTCCTTCTCGATCTCATAATCCTTGCCCAGATACGCGGAAAGATATTTGCCGTAATTTCGGGCGGCAATTCGTGTGCCCCCGGGGGACACCATGTGAATGACCTTGGCCACATCTTCCCACCGTTGATCCGGCTGGAAGTCAAAGGCTGCCAGCGAGGATTTGCCACCCACTAAAAAGATCACGGCGAGGAAGATCCCAAGAACCGGTCGCAGAATGGCAAGGCCCGGAAACGTGAGAATTTGCAAAACGATCATCCCGCCAACAAAGGCGACCGGCATGGCCAAAAATGCGGTGATCCGCACCGGCGGCGAAGCCAGCACAAGGCAGAAAAGGTAAAAACCCACAATCAATCCCGTGGCGACAAGGAGGGATTGCGAGGCCTCCGGGCGGGTTCCCCGCAGGACCAGTGGCAGGGCCAGAATCACGAGGCCAATGACCAAAAAGGAGACACCATCCATGCGGAGCAATGACGCGGGAACCGCAAGCGCCATCGCTTTGAAAACGCTCTCAAGCGACGTGAATATCTCGCCATACTTTTCATCGTATCCCGCCGCCACTTGAAAAACCGAGGTGATCACCAGCGAATAAACCGCGAGGATGGCCAGCAGCGCACCGAACCCGGCAAGGAAGGTCGCCCGGCATGGCTGCATCAGGTAAAGGAGCAGCAGGAGGGCTCCGCCGAAAACAATGTAAAATGGCAGCGTCCACGTCCCCAGAACCACAGAAATGGCAAGCACCCAGAGGGACCAGGTTTTGCGATGACGCAAATAGGCATAAAGTGCCATCAATCCGACCGTGGCCATCAACGTCAGCAACCCATACCCCCGGGCCTCGAAGACTTTTGTGAGGTGTTCGGAATTGAGGGCGGGGATGGCAAAGGCGACGGCTCCGGCCAAGGGGCTCCCCAGCTTCCAAAAAAAGGCAGCAAGCAGCACGAGGGCTGCCATCACCGTCACGAAAGACCAGAACCGCGCCCGCACGGGGTTGAGGGATCCGGAACCCGGCGTGAGGGAATTCAAGACGCTGAAAAAAATGTGGTTTTTTGCAAGGTTATAAGTGGCGGCGGACACAAAGGGGCCACGTGCGGTGTAAGCACGGACGGAACCGATTTCGTCCACCCGAAGCGGGGCCTTGGCCATCGCAAACGCATTTTGGCCAAAATGCGCGGCGGCCGGAAGAATGACCACCACAGCCAGCAAAATCTCCCATCGGAGGATTCCCCGGTGCCGGGCCCCGGCCCACCGGCAAAGATCGTGATACCAACTCCGCTGCTTTGAGGCCAACCAATCGGTCACACGTGGCAGGTCCTCCAACGCCCGCCAGACCGAAAGTCCCAGCAAAAGGAAACCGAACACGCGAAGGGTCCACGCCAATCCATGAGGCACCAAACCCGCCACGGCGAAAATGGCAGCCATCACCAAAAACAGAATGAGCGAGTGCCCGCGCAAGGACAAAAAGTGTCCCAACAAATGACGGAGTTTATTTTTGGTCATAGGCCCGACAGAGCATGCCAACTGGGCAGTGAGGGGATCGAACCCCCGACCAATAGTGTGTAAGACTACCGCTCTACCGCTGAGCTAACTGCCCGATGTGGGTGATAGGTATCAGGCGCTTGCCACTTCCACAAACCCAAAAATGTGTCTCGCTTCCCACCGGGCAAAATCTTTATGATCCGGGTTTATGGCACTAAAAAGCTTGAAAGATTTCGAAGCGGAGAAGTCTCCGCTGCGGATTGTTTATCCTGTGGTGGGAGCGATCCTTGTGGTGATCGTGCTGGGGGTTTTTGTTTTCGGATTGAATCAAAAAGCCCCCGAGACGGCTGCGGTCATCGAGGAGTCAACGTCCAAGCCGCCCCCCAGTCCCGAGGAACTCCGGCAAATTCAGGTCAATGACCTTCGCGGGAATTTGGAACAGGCCGCCGCTGAGCAAAACCGCATGACTCTGGAGACCGCCGCCCTTGCCCTGCTTGAGTTGGAGCCTCAAAGCGGAGAGGCCTGGAGTCATTTGGGGCGTGTGCAACAGAGCCGGGGTGAGACCAAGGAAGCCATCACCTCCTTCACCAAGGCCATCGAGTTCTCCCAACAAAAAGCGTTCGACCTGTATTTGCGTGCCGGGTTGCTTCGCGCCCAAGGCGATCTCCCCGCTGCGATTCAAGACCTCGAACAAGCGGCCCAAATTGACCCCAGCAGCGTGGGCATCGCCAACAGCGTGATGATTTTCAAAATTCAAAATGGAGGCCAGGACGAAGTGCGTTCATTGGTCGAGGCCTACGAGCGCACCGGCATCAGACGAAATGCCCAATTTTGGCTGCTGGGTGCCGCCGCTGTGGCGATGCAGGATGGCAATGCCGTCAGGGCCACACGATGCCTCGAAGCCCTCCAAGTCCTGATCGCAAAGCCCTTGCTGGCCGAGTTGCTGGCAGACCCATTTTTCGATCCCTACCGGGACCAACCGGACTTCCAGGCTTTTTTCTCAAACTCTTCAAGCAGCCAGCAATAACCTTCAACGGTTACACCGTGCATGGCCTGGCATTTCCTCACACTTTTTCCTTCCCCCCTCAAATAACTACTGATCTAGTAGTCATTCCTCATTATGGAACACTTGGATCAATTGGAGTCGCAGAGCGTTTATCTCCTTCGGGAAGCTTATCATAGCTTCTCGAATTTGTGCATGCCATGGAGCATGGGCAAGGACTCCAACGTGCTGATCTGGCTCTCCAAGAAGGCCTTTTGCGGCAAAATCCCCTACCCCGTCCTGCACATTGACACGACGTATGAATTTCCCGAAATGTTGGAATTCCGGGATTGGGCGCTCAAGCACTACGAACTCGACCTGATCGTGAAAATCAATGAAGACGCACGGGCCGGACGGGGCGCGTATTCGCAGAGTGTCGGTTATGAGACCCATGACCCCGTGACGGTCACCCACGAACTCAAAACCGTCGCGTTGCAGCAGGTCATGACCGAACGAAAATTTGATGCGTTGATCACCGGGATTCGGAGGGACGAGGACCCCACCCGCGCCAAGGAGCGCTATTTTTCGCCGCGCAATGCCGATTTCGAGTGGGACTACAAAGACCAGCCCCCGGAATTTTGGAATCAGTTCACCACCACGATCGAGCCCGGGGAACACATCCGGGTTCAGCCATTGCTGGATTGGACCGAGGTGGACATCTGGCGGTATATCGAGAGGGAACAAATCCCGATTCCCCAAATGTATTTTGCCCGCGAGGCGGAGGACGGCAAAAAGTATCGTTTCCGGTCCTTGGGATGCTGGCCAATCACCAAACCGGTGGAGAGCACCGCCTCGAATATTCCGGAAATTGTGGCCGAGCTGATGATCACACGCACGTCCGAACGCGCCGGGCGGGCCCAAGATCACCATGAGCGCAATGCCATGCAAAAACTTCGCGCCAAAGGCTTCATGTGATCATGTCCACCACCGAACTTCCCACGTCAGAGCCCGCCATCTTCGAATATTCCACGTCGCAGAAATTGCGGATTGTTATTGTCGGCCATGTGGATCATGGCAAATCCACGTTGATTGGACGGCTGTTTCATGACACCCATTCGCTGCCTGAAGGCAAGGTCGAACAAATCCGGGCGGCCAGCGAGGCCGAGGGCATGGAATTTGAATTTGCATTTCTGCTCGATGCCCTTTTGGAGGAGCAGGCCCAAAACATCACCATCGACACCACCCAGTTGCCCTTCCGAAGTGCCACGCGGGAATACGTGATCATTGATGCACCCGGTCACAAAGAATTTCTCAAAAACATGGTGACCGGTGCCGCCTCGGCCGACGCGGCGATCCTCCTTATCGATGCCAATGAAGGCATCCAGGAACAATCCAAACGCCACGCCTACCTCCTCTCCCTGTTGGGAATCCGTCAAATTGTGGTGGCGGTCAACAAGATGGATCTGGTGGGGTTTGATCAAGGCCGTTATGACGCGATCCGCGCCGAATATTCCGGGTTTCTTCTGAAGTTGGGCATCACCCCCCAACACTTCATACCGCTCTCCGCGAAGCTGGGCGAAAACATTGCGAGCGCTTCCCGGCAAATGCCATGGTTCAATGGGCCGCACATTCTCGGGGCCTTGGATGGCTTTGAAGTGGCGGTCGAGCCCGAGGGGAAACCCCTGCGATTTGTGCTGCAAGACATTTACCGCTTTGACGAACGGCGGATTCTTGCAGGGCGCGTCGAGGCGGGTCGCCTCAATGTGGGGGATGACCTCGCCTTTTGGCCCGATGGCAAACGCAGCCGTGTGAAGTCCATCGAGAATTGGGGCGTCGGGACGCCTCCCACCTCCGCCACCGTGGGCGAGGCCGTGGCCATCACGCTCGAAGAACAAATTTTTGTGGAGCGTGGCCAGATCGGTGGATCCCCCACAGACGGACCGGCCGAGGGCCGCGAAATTCAGGCCAGCCTCTTCTGGCTGAGTGCGGATCCCTTGGAACTCCATCTTCCTTTCACCCTGAAGCTTGGCACCCAAAGTGTCGAAGCCCGGTTGGTGGAAATTGTGCGCCTGCTCGACTCCTCCACCCTGGAGCCCATCGAAGGAGGTCGCTCGGCCATCGCCAAAAACGAGGTCGCCGACGTGCGCATCCGCACCCGTCGGCCCGTGGCGTTTGACCGTCATGACCGCATCGGCACCACAGGACGCTTTGTGATTCTTGCAGGCAAACGCATCGGCGGCGGAGGCATCATCCGTGAAGCCGACTATGAAACCTCCCGGAACACCGTCTCCGCCGACAACCTCACATGGACCGTCAGCCCCGTCACCCGCGAAGCCCGCGCCGCCGTCCACGGCCATCGCGGAGTCGTGCTCTGGCTCACCGGACTTTCCGGCTCGGGAAAATCCACGATGGCCACCGCCCTCGAAGGCCACCTGCACCGCCGGGGCATTGCCAGTATGATTCTTGACGGGGATAATCTCCGTCATGGCCTCTGCTCAAACCTCGGATTTTCCAACGAAGACCGCTCGGAAAACATCCGCCGCGCCGGCGAAACCGCGAAGCTCATGGCGGAAGCCGGGCTGGTTGTCATTTGCTCCCTGATCTCGCCCTTCCACGAAGATCGCAGCAAGGTCCGCAGCATCTGCTCACGTGACGGCATTCCCTTCGCAGAAATCTTCATCAATGCCCCCTTGGAAGTCTGCGAACAACGCGATCCCCGTGGCCTCTACAAAAAGGCCCGCTCCGGGGAGATCACCAACTTCACCGGCGTCGGATCTCCTTACGAGGTGCCGGAAAATCCAGAGCTCATCCTCGACACCGCCGACACCCCCCCCGAGGCAACCCTGGCCACCCTCTTCAATTACGCCATCGCCCTCTCAAAATTCCCAACCCAAAGCGCCACCGACCAAGGAGCCTCCGGCGAAGGAATTTAGGCCGGTTGGGAATTGTGGATAAGGGAAGTCGGCACGCTCGGGCACGAGGCTTGGGGCCTCGTGGGAAGTCGGCACGCTCGGGCACGAGGCTTGGGGCCTCGTATTAAAGTCGGCACCGTCGGCGACGCTGCCCTACCCTTTGTTTTTCGGACACGCTGGCG
>JBBECL010000256.1:0-17566 GCA_040881805.1 Terrimicrobiaceae bacterium
TCATCCACGGAAACCAGCAAAAATCTTTTTGCACAGACCCCCCTCACCGCGTAACCCTTGCCGAATTGGCAGATGACAATTGAATATTTTGACAACCCGCGCGTTACAGGAAGTGTGTGATGACTCATCGGAGGCAGCCGAGGCCGGGCTGCTCCGACGCTCCAGAGCTGGAGACACGGTTGCCTTTGGCGAGCTTATCACCCTTCACCGGCAAAAAATCTATATGCAAATTTACATGATCGTTCGCAATGAGGAAGATGCCATGGATCTTTGTCAGGAGACCTTTCTGAGAGCTTGGAAGTCCCTGGCGAAATTCGATGGCAAGTTTTCGCTTTTGACGTGGCTGCGCCGCATTGCGACCAATGCGTCGATTGATCTGTGCCGGACCCGTCAGCGACGCCCCCAGGTTGAGATTGATGGCGGGCCGATCTTTCCCGATGCCGCCTCCCGAACCACACCTGCCGCTTTTGAACGTCCGGGGGATGGGATCGACCGGGCCGCCCTCAAGGCGAGGTTGGAGGCGGCCTTTGAAATGCTCAGCCCGGAACACCGCGCTGCCATTTCTCTGAAAGAATTTGACGGGCTTTCCTATGAGGAAATTGCCAAAGCCACCAACAGCTCGCTGGGAACCGTGATGTCCCGCCTTCACTACGCCCGCAAAAAACTTCAAAGCCTTCTGGCCGACCTTCGCAATGACTGATAATACCCAAGACTTCACCGAATGGCTGGATGGAAAACTGTCGGCAGCCCGAGCCGCCAAGTTTGAAGCCGATCCCGAGGCCCTTGCCGAGCGGGAGGCTTGGAATCAGCTTCGCGCCACCCTCGTTTCCGAGTTGGCTCCTCCCGCGATCGCTCACCCCGACTTCATCAATTCCAGGGTCTTGGAAGCCATTGAGAGAGACCGCCGGGTCTCCCGCCCTTCTGGAAACTCGCTTCTCAGGCGCTTGGTTTTTGCCGGTTTGGCCTCCGTCTCGACCGCTGCGGTCATCACCCTCATTTTCCTGCCGGATTCCTTCCGCCGACCCAGCGAAAGCGAATTTATCTCGCAAGTGGTATCCGCACGAGCGGGGAATCCGAAGGTGAGTGTTTCGTCATTCCACACGCGGGATGACCGCGGGGTCGTGATCTGGATTGAAGGCACCCAGCCCATTCCTTCGGACGAAATCGTGCGATGAAGCGGTTCCTCCTTGCTGCCGTCTTGCTGTGTCTTTCTCTTGGAGGGGCCTTTGCGGGTGATCGCATCTGGTCGGCCGTGCTCCTCGCAACCCGCGAAACCCCGCCCCCCCCGGTCCCCGCAAAACTGGCCGACTTTGAGGGAACGCTCAAAAAGGTGTTTGGCTACAACAGCTTCTATCTTCTTGGCGAAAAGACCAAAGACATCCAATCCGGGGCGACCGAGTGGCTCGTGCCGAGTAAAAGAATCTTCATGAAAACCTCAATCCTTGAAAGCAGCACCACCGGGTATCGGATGCGCATTGAGTTGTATAACAACAAAGAACTCCTCGTCACCACCGAGGCCAAACTCGCAAGGGATGCCCCCCTTTACATTCGTGGCCCGCAGTGGGGGCGGGGACAGATCGTGGCAATTCTGAAGGTGCGCTGAGCGACCGGATCGGCGACTGGATGAATTCATGAAGTATCTCTTTCTCCACCCCTCTCTCAAAAAAATCCGCGAGTTGGGGCCTGCCGGTATTCTTGCCTTGGTCTGGTTGTCGGCCCCCG
Organism: Terrimicrobiaceae bacterium; assembly: GCA_040881805.1. Classification (GTDB taxonomy): domain Bacteria; phylum Verrucomicrobiota; class Verrucomicrobiia; order Chthoniobacterales; family Terrimicrobiaceae; genus JAJTZA01. The sequence continues at coordinate 1,723 of JBBECL010000256.1, forward strand.
GTGTGGCCGGGCTTTATCTGCTCTACAAGTTGGGTCCGGTCGCCGGGTGGTTGGAATCGCTGGGGTCGGTCGGCATTGTGATCTATTCGCTGGTCTTTCTTTTGAGCAGTGGCTTGGGAATCCTGCCCACCACGGCCCAAGCCGTTCTCGGAGGTTGGGTGTTTGGGCCCGTGAAGGGACTGCTGGCCGCTTCGGTGGCCTTTGGCGGCGCGGCTGTCATCGGATTGTTCATCACACGGGCCGTGGCAGGCCGCCGGGTGGAGACAATCTTGGAGACCAAACCCGAAGCTGTTGCGATCCGTGATGCCCTGATCGGCGGGGGATTTTGGAGGAAGGTCCTGATGATCACCCTCCTGCGACTCCCTCCCCAATCCCCCTTTGCCTTCACCAACTTCCTCCTTATCAGCTGCGGGGCCCCCACGGGGCCATTCATTCTTGGGACCATCCTCGGGCTGATTCCGCGCACAGCTCTCGTCATGACCCTCTCCCATGCCGCCGCCCTCACCGGTGCCTCGGACATCCAGGCCTTTGTGAAAGAAGGACCCGGCTGGCCGGTGGCCGTCCTTGGAATTGTCATTGTCATGATCGTCATGGCCATCATCGGCTTGATCGCAAGAAAAGCCCTGCTTCGCCTGCACGTGGACCCTGCCATCTTGAAGGCCTGAGTCCATGGGATCATTCCCAGTGAACAAGAAATCCCAATTATCGGACCCCTTCGGCTGTTGATCGCCACCTTCGCGGCGCGATGGGTCAGCCATGCGGATTCAGCGACGCAAGCCGAATCTCCAGATCATCAAGCTTCCGCTCACAAACATAAACAAGCTGTAGATCACGGCGGGCATTGCAATATGAGGGTTGCCGAGGATTCCCAGGGCAATCGCGAGGGCAAGGGTCCCGTTTTGAATTCCTGCCTCGATGGAAATCGTGATCTGCTGCGTGTGCGGGAGTTGGAAGAGTTTCGCGAGGTAAAACGCGAGGACCATGGTCAGAACATTGAGCGTCACCGCCCCGGGACCCGCCACGCGGAACTGTTCCGCCAGGTTGTCTTCGCGAAGCACGGCCAGCAAGATCACCAAGCCAAGAAACACCACCGAGAGCACACTGGCGGGTCGCGCCATCCGGTCGGCAAAAGCCGGCTTTGCAGCTCGGATGCCCATTCCCAAAGCAATGGGAAGCAGCGTCACAATCATAAGCTGGATGAGCGTTTTCCAGAAGGGCAGTTCAATGGCTGCGGCACTTCCAAGAAAGTGCGTCATGGAGAGTCCCACCACCCACGGAATGGTGAAAACCGCCACCACACTCGAAACCGCCGTGAGAGTCACGGAAAGCGCAACGTCGCCTTTGGAGAGGTGCGAGATCAGGTTGGAGGTCGGCCCCCCGGGACAGGCGGCCAGCAGCATCAGGCCAACCGCGGTCTCACCCCGAAGACCGAGAACCCAGGCCACTGCAAACGCAGTCAGTGGTAGAACAATCAACTGACAACAAACTCCCACGGCGCTCGCCAGAGGTGATAACATGACCCGCTTGAAGTCGCCCACGGACAGACTCATCCCCATCCCGAAAAGCACAAAAATCAGGGCCAGCGGGAGGAATACGGATTTGAAAACATCGTCAGGCATCGGGCGCAATGTTATGCATGAATGCCGCGATCACGGCAACCCACCCGTTTGGATTTAGCATGTGGCATAATCTTCAAGACTTTGCTGAGTTGGGGTGGCATTTGTCCTCGTGGAATCAAACTGCAGGGATGGGCGTGGATCATTTGACGGCGACCCTGGCACGGCTGGCCGCTCGGGAACCCCCTTCATCCCATCGCTATGAGGAAGAAGAATTGTGTGAGACCGGTTCGAGAAGCACTTGGCACACGGCTGCAAACACCACATAAAAAGCCATCGAGCGGGGTTTCTTTTCCTGCCCGGGCTTGGAGGGTGACTCGCTGTCCATCGTTGTAATTATCGGGCTGGATTCACGACCCGCAACTCACTCCCAAGCCGGTCAACTCTTCGTCGAGTGCACGCTGCTTTCAATAATCCCGGAATCGATGGCATAGCGGGTGAGGCCGGCGGTGTGGTGGATGTGAAGCTTCTGCATCACTTTTTGCCGGTGCTTCTCGACGGTTTTGATGCTGATATTTAAAAGACCCGCAACCTGCTTGTTGGCATTGCCCTCGGCAATCAGTTGAAGCACTTCCGTCTCGCGCGAAGTCAGTTTTGCGGGGGTCTTGGCCTTGCCAGACCCGCCTGCCAGCACTTGAGCCCTTTTCTTTTGATCAAGGCGATCGGAGATGACGGGACTGAAAAACGTTTCCCCTTTGAAAGCCGATCTGATCGCTTTGGGGAGCACACCGGCAGCCGTTTGCTTGACCAAATAGCCGGAAGCCCCCAGGGCCATGACCGACTCCACGTAGGCATCATCGCTGTAGGCAGACAGGACGATGACCTTGACTGCGGGGTGCGCCCTGAGAATCTGCCGGGCGGCCTCCAATCCGTTCATCTGGGGCATCGCAATGTCCATCACAACGACATCAGGAAGGAGTTGCTTCGTCAGAGTCACCGTCTCCCTTCCATTTCCGGCCTCCCCCACCACTTCAATATCCTCTTCTGCGTTCAACAACATCCGCAAGCCTTCGCGAACGATGAGATGATCTTCTGCCAATAGGACGGTCATTTTTTCATAAAAGGGAATTGCTGTTGTTTTCTGTATCAACCGATGATTTTGCATCTTCGTTTCTGATGGGTATCGTCACCCGGATCGTGGTGTGTTTTCCGGGTTGGGATTCCACGTCAAACTTGCCGCCGATCATTTCCACGCGTTCCCTCATTCCCACGAGTCCCAGGTGACCACCGCTCTCCGAAGTGTGCAAATCTTGGACCACAAAGCCACATCCATTATCTCGAACCACCATGGAAGCCTGGCCGTTCCCAGAAGCCAGGCGAATGGTGACCCTTCGGGCCTCCGCGTGCTGAACGATATTTGAGAGGGACTCCTGGGCCACCCGGTAAAAGACCGTCTTTGCCGGGCTGTCCATTCTTTCGACCCCGGCAAACGAGGTGAGTTCAATCGGTAGCTTTGTCTCCTGCCAAACCGCTTTGATGTGTGATTTCAGGGCCGGGATCAGTCCCAGATCATCCAGCAGGCTTGGACGCAAATCCCGGGCAAAGCGGTGCACATTTTCCACAGACTGCAGCACCACAGACTGGGTCGTCACGATTTTCTCATGCAACTCGTGGGTGCTCGCCGTTTTCAATGCTTTCAGCGCGCAAAGCTGGAGGTTGATTCCTGTGAGGTTTTGGGCGACGACATCGTGCAATTCGCGACTGATCCGTTTTCGCTCCTCTTCCTGCACAAAGAGCAGGCGTCGCGACAAATGGCGAAGTTCATCCTGCATGCGCAGGGAGTCTTTCAGCATCAAGGCACTGGACTGCTCGCTGGACTTGAGAGACTTTTCCGCGGAACGTCTCTGGTCGATCTCAAGCTTCAACTTCGTGTTGGAACTCGCCAACTCGGCAGTCCGCTGGGTAAGTTTTGCAATCGATTTTTCCAGGCGGCCCGTGACCGTCCTGGTTGCCTTGAGAGCTTCCGTGATTGCTGCGCAAGCTGCTTTGGCAAAGGCATGGCCACGCCTCGAGAGCCGGTCTCGCTCACGGGGCGACGTGTGCGGCAAACCGAGCCCCTCCCAGATCTTCTCGTGTGTTCGTGCCACATCCAGCGACGCAAGGCCGAGCTTCAGAGCCCTCAGACCCAATTTCCTTGCCGAGTTCAGACTTGTGCCATTTGGGGTTTTTAAATGCTTCTTCAATCCAGCCGCATAACTATTGGTGAAGGCGATGAGCTTGGATTTCATAAACAAGGAATTTCTTTCATCGACTTCGAACACCCAACTGCAGGCGTTAACGATCTCAGAAGAACATGAGATAGTCACCCACAAACACCATGCGATCTACGGGGTAAACTCCCCATTTCTTCGGCCGGATTTTTGGCCTAAGTCTTTCCGCATGATGATCAAAAATGAGATTCAAGAACCGGTGACCAGACGCGATACAAACGATCCACGCACAGGCGGGGTGACCATGGCGCGAGCCCTTCAAAATGTCGCGTCCGATGGCCGTCGGGCCATCTCCTTGTCGAGGCGGGACTGGGCACAGGCCGAGGAGGAACTGAGCAGAGAGGCTGATCACGGTCAACAATCCAGCGGATCACCCTCCAATCTACCTGGCGAGTGATGGATTCCAGAGGTTGAGGGATTTTGAGGGGTTCAGAGTCTGTTCCGGCTTCAGATTCTCCACATGTCCATCCACAAACAGAAAAGACGGCTTTCCCCTGTGTCTGTCCTTGGCGAGCGCATTCTTTGCCGTCTCAGTGGAAGACCACTGGTGGCACATGAGGTGGTCGCCGAAAAGCACTGGACGGGTTTCTCCAACCAAAATTGTCTTGGAAGGTTTCGGGACCTGACTCGCCTTGCGCCATGTCGCCGGGCTGCCGGTGTAGTCATCCCCATTCGGATCGAGTTCGAAATGAACGTTTAGACCATAACTGAAGACATAAGGGTTTGTTTCTCGGTGATCCGGGCATCGAAAGTAACGTTCAAAGCCTGCAACATCCAATTCCTCATCTCCGCCGGAGAGATAGGGGTATATTGAGGCAGTCCAACCCGGTTGGCCATGGGTGCCTCCGCTGTGAAACGAGCGGGGAAATTCGCCATGATGTTCCAGGCTGTAAAAATTGATTCCGAGCCCAATGGCACGCAGGTTGGAGGCACACTCTGTGGAGTGAGCTCTTGTAATAGCGCCCTGAATCGAGGGGAGGGCGATGGCAACAAGAATACCGGTGACCGCCACCACGACCAAAATCTCCACCAGGGTGAACCCACCCTGTCTGGTCGGGACTCTTCTCAATGGTGATTCACCCGTTTTCTTGTCCTCCGCAGCAAAAAAGCGGCACCTGCAAAAGACAGAAGAAGGGCGGAGGTTGGTTCGGGAATGGCATTGAAAGTATAACTCACGGTGGCTGGGTTGAAGTTGGTGTCTTTTGTTGCCGAAAGTGCCGCTGCATCATACTGCGCGAAGCCGGTGGTTCCCGTAAACGGAGCGTCTGCTATGAAAATCTCAAAGCTCGCCGTATAAGCTCCTTCTGCCGCGTTGGAGGGCAAAGTGAAATAATTATGCCACATGGAGCCATTCCAGAGCACCTGGGAATCGACTCCATCCGCCCAGACCTCATCCCAGCGATTTGCCGCGTTTCCATAGTTAAAACCTTTCATCGAGGGGGAGGAAATCGACGTCAGTTTGATCGCAAGGGATTTGCCTGTTGGAATGTTTGCGGCACCCATCATTGGCATGGCCATAAACATGAAGCCATACTGATTGTTGAAAAGGTCACCATTGCCGGCGTTGGCGAGCGGTGTGCCACCGAGACCTTCCGGTGACCCAAGATCGATGCGCCATGCGGCCGTATCTGCAAACCAACTGCCGGGGCTCCAAGATTGAAGCGGCTTCAGCAGAGGCGTCATTGGATTGAAGCTGACTGTGATATTCCCTGTTGTCGGGTTCGTGTTGTTATCGGCACCGGTGATTGACACCATTGGCATAATCATCCCCCCTTGGTCATCGGGACCAGGCACGGCGGTGATGAGCGCCGCATGGGTGGAAAGCGAGAAGAACGACAGGCAGGCCAAGGAAGTCCATAGCAGATTTTTTACAGGCATAGCCAAGGATATACGGGAAAATACAATTCAGGGAATGCGTCAAATTGACGCAGCAAATGCCCCCAATTCTGCTTTTGTTCGCAGGGGTGATTGATGCACAGTCTGGAGATGACATCTGTTGGCCATGAAGACTACGCGCCAAACGCGCTGGGTTTGCAGTGGCTTCTCCGTCTGCGCTGGATTGCTGTCCTTGGGCAAATCGTTGTCTGCGTGGTCTGTGTGGCTTTTCTTCGTGTGGACCTCCCAATCGTTGTTCTGGCGGGTTGCATCGGCCTCACGGCTCTGACGAATTTTCTGTTTTGGTCAAACCATGATGTGGTGGAAGAGCGCTCCGCGCTCTGGACACCGGTGATCATATTTTTGGATATCCTGATTCTGACGATCATGCTTTTTTTCGCCGGGGGGGCGCACAATCCGTTCACGGTGATTTACCTTTTGCACATCGCCTTGGCGGTGGTTTTGCTGCCTGGCTGGGCAGCGTGGTTGGCTGTCGCCTTTTGTGGGCTGTGTTTTGCGGCGCTGTTCACCTCCGATCATAAGTTGGTAAGTGATACAGGCGAAACCTGCTGCACAGACATGTCATCCCATTTGCAGGGCATGTTTGTTGGCATGTTGGCAGCGGGAGCTGGCCTCACTTATTTTGTGAGTCAACTGAATGCCTCCCTCACCTCCCACCGCAAAGCACTGGAAAAAGCCCGTCACCTCAGCGAGCAACACGAACGGTTTGCGAGCCTGGCCACGCTGGCCGCTGGCGTGGCCCATGAACTGGCCACTCCGCTTGCAACGATTGCGGTTGTGAGCAAAGACCTCGAGCAACTCTGCTGCGCCGCCCCGCTTGGGGAAACTTGCCGTGCTGATGCCAGGCTGATTCTGCAGGAAGTCGAACGCTGCAAAACGGTCATTGAAAAGCTTGGTGCAAGGCCGTCGGGCAATTCGATGGAGGAAAGCGTGGTTTTCCGGATTGGTGAGATCTCCGCCCTCCTCGGGGGCTATCTTCCAGAGAGGATTGCCAAGCGGCTGGAAATGAAAATCGAGCAATGGGAGGATGAGGTCTGCCTCCCACTGCCACGGGTCTTGCAATGCCTTGCGATCCTTGTCAAAAATGCCGCCGAGGCTTCCGCGCCCGGCGAAAGCGTGTTGCTCACCGTTTCCAAAACTCCGGGGCTTGTCCGTTTTGGAGTCCGGGACAAAGGCTGTGGAATGCCGGATGAAATCATTGAACGTCTGGGGGAACCATTTTTTACGACGAAGGAGACGGGCTCGGGGATGGGCCTGGGGTTATTTCTGGTGCGGACCTTTGTGGAGCAAAGGAATGGGAAATTTCACGTGGAATCGTCTCCGGGCTCGGGGACTTCCATAGAAATTCAATTGCCATTGACGGAGAAGATCCGTGATGTCTGATCAAACTTTGCTCCTTGTGGATGATGATGAGATCTTCCGGGAACGGCTTGCTGTCTCTTTTCGGCGGAGAGGTTATGTTGTGTTTACTGCCGCGAATGTGCCGGAGGCTCGCAGTGTGCTTCGGCATAACAGGCCCGGGCTCGTGGTGGTTGATTTAAAAATGCCCGGTGAAAACGGGCTGCAACTTGTGAAGGAATTGTATGCCCGGTCTGCCATCATCCGGGTGCTTGTGCTCACCGGCTATGGAAGCATTGCCACGGCGGTCGAAGCCATGAGGCTTGGCGCGATTGATTATCTCACCAAGCCTGTGGACGCAGCCCAGATTGAAGAAAAATTCCAAGGGGTGGCATCAGCCCGACCCGAAGAGACTCCTGCCGTTCCGAGCCTCGATATGGTGGAATGGGAACACCTCCAAAGGGTCATGCACGATTGTCACGGCAATATCAGTGCAGCAGCCCGCACGCTCGGCATCGAACGTCGCACGCTCCAGCGCAAACTCCAAAAACACCCGCCACCTCTGTGATTCCTGGAATCGATGAACCCGTGGATTTCAGGATTATTAGCAGAGGGCACGGCAAATAGCCGCATGGTCTTTCTAAACCAAGCCGAGCTTCATGCGGCCTTCTTCGCTGATCATGGATTGGTTCCAGGCGGGGTCCCAGACGAGTTCAACTTCGGCGTCATCGATGCCATCGATGGCGAGGATGCGGGAACGTGCGTCGGCCGCAATCGCCGGGCCCATGCCGCAGCCGGGAGCGGTGAGTGTCATTTTGACGAGAACGGAATTACCGCCATCTTCTTTGGCGCTGACTTTGCAATCATACACCAACCCGAGATCAACCACGTTGACCGGAATCTCGGGATCAAACACGGTTTTGAGTTGTGACCAGACGGCGTCTTCCAAGGGGCCTTCGGATTTGATGGTGGCTTTTTCCGTTTCCTCGGAGGCGTCGAGGCCCAGGGCATCCGAATCTTTCAGTTCGATGCGGGCCAGCCCCCCGGGCGTTGCCACGGTGTAAGTGCCGCCGAGGGATTGGGTGATGATGACGTTCAAGCCGGATGGCAGGAGGATGGGATTGCCGCTGGGAATTTGGATGGCGTCACAATCGCGGCTTAGTTGGATTTCTCGGTGGTCGTTCATAAGATGGGTTGGGTGCTGATTACAGGAATTTGATTTTGGATGGGGTTTGCGGGTTTTGGAAGCTGTCGGCAAGCGAGGAGGTGGGTGCGAGGGTGGGAGCCGGAGCCGAAGGTTCCAGCGCATTTCGCAGGGCACCTTCCACCAGCTGGGCGCAATGGATTTTCATGGGCGGGAGCGGGCCAAGGGGCGCGGAAAGTTCGTCACCCGTCATCGCCAGCGCTTCGCCGGCGGTTTTCCCTCGAATGAGTTCGGTGGCCACGCTGGCCACGGCGATGGCAGTCTGACATCCAAAGGACTGGAAGGTCGCCTTGTCGATGACTTTGCGGCCGTTGTCATCGCGGAACTTGACCCACATGCGGAGCATGTCCCCGCAATTTTCGCTGCCGACCATACCGACCGAGTCCGCGTCGCTCATTTCGCCCACATTGGCGGGGTTGCTGGCGGCTTCTTGGATCCGTGATTCGAGATCGTTGTTCATGCGTGGGCAGGTTCGAGAGAATATCGGGGAAGGGAGGCGTCCGCCAGCTCGCTGTAGGCGTCGATCCCACCACGCAGGCAGCGGACGGAACAAAATCCATGGCCGGCCAGATAGGAGGCGGCATCCAGGCCGCGTTCCCCGCGGTGGTCGATGATGACGATTGGCCGGTCCTTCGGCCAGGAGGACATGATTTCGCTCATGAGAGTCTGGCTGAAGTGGAACGATCGGGGGATGTGAACGGCTTCGAATTCCTCCTTCGTGCGAATGTCCACCACCGAGAAATTCGAGGACTGTTCTTTGAGGGTGAGCGGGTCAATCATCATGGCCTCATCTTGCTCATGGGCGAGTCGCACAGCTTCCAACACGTCGTCCGGCGTGACGCCCCCGTTCCGTGCGCAGACTTCCGCAAGGGTTTCTTCATCGCCAAATCCACAGCTGGCGCATCCCCCGATGTGGAATTTTTGAAACAGAGCCCGCTTGGCCCAAGGGTATTGGACCAGCAATTGGCCCATGGTGAGGTCTCCTGTTGTCTGCATGGCTGGCACTATCGGCGATCCGGTTCGCCATTTCAACACTGACGATGTGAAGGGGTGGAAATCAAGGCTCCGGCCCGAGGGCGGCAATTTTTGTGGAAGCTTCCCGGGCGCGGGGGAATCCTTGGTGAAAAGGGCAAGAGGCAATAGCGCGGACAGCCTTCAATTCATTGGGGAGCAAACGCGGAAACGGCGGTGCGGATGACACTTGGCTTAAAGTCTCTTTTTTCCAATTGTTTGTGGAAAAAGCTTTTGACTTCTTTCCCTTGCGGGAATCCCTGAAGTCGCACGAGCGTGGCGATCATCTGGAGATCCACGGTTTCCAGTTGGGGGCCCAGGGTGCCGTCAATCGAGAGGGGGGCGGTGCCGGGGAGCCCTGCTTTTTTATTCCATTGGCGGTGGAGCCGGATTTCCTGTTCGGCGGCGGCTTGTTGCTGGATTGCAAAGAAGGTTTTGGCTTCAGCGGGTGGGAGCCCGAGGCGGCGGCATTGTTCAACGAGGACGGCCAGGTCGCCCGCCGCCATCTCCGGGTCGGGCCAATCCTGGCCAACAGAGAATCGGCTCCATGCGATGGATTGGGAAATGGTCAATCGCTGGGACAGCATTTCGCTCAGCCAGAAGAGATCCGACGAGGCCACAAAGCCTTTGACGGGTCGCGCGGTCGGGGGGCCCTCGGGGGATTTTGGTCCGGCACAGCCCCCGGCGAGGAGAGCAAGAAGCAGAAACGCCATGGCACGCCTCATCGCCTGCTTGCCTTGGCTGCGGAATCCAGCGCAAGGGAGATGGCATCGCTGCGCGGCATCACGGATTTTTCGGGGGATTTCCCGAGATTTTCTGGAAAGGCTTCGCTGGGGGTGTCCAACTGGGTGGCTTCAAACCAATTGACATAGTCGGCCATCGCCTCGCACCGTGCGTAGAGAGCGGCACGGAGTTCCCCCACCGCCAGAAGCCGCTTCTCGGCATCCCGCCGGGGTTTGGTCGCGAGTTCCGACGCAATTTGACGATATTCCTCGACGACTGGACGGTAAATCGGGTGGGCCCGCCCCTCCAATCGGAGGAGTTCCTCGGCTTTGCGAGCGAGCAGAAAGCGCCCGTTTTTTTCCCTGGCCAGCACGGGCATGGCCAGGGGGCCGGCGAGCTTGTCGAGTTCGGGTTTTTTGGGGTCGGGGGCGGGGCGGAGATCTTCCATCACCAATGTCAGTTGTTTTTCGGTTTCGGGGATGGAGAGAGCTTCAAGTTGATCGGTGGCCGAGGCGCGTGCGATGGCCAGCGTCCAGAGTTTGACCAACCCGGAGGGGTCTTCCTGGAGCTCTGGAAACGCGGCGAGAAGCGGTTGGGGATCTTCAGGGCGCACGGCATGCAAGCCGGTCAGATACGAGGCCAGGCCTTCCTTGCCATTTTTGGTCGCGAGCAGGGCATTGAGGAGCGTCATGGACTGTGCCCGATAAATGGCACGGGACGTGGGATCGAATGTTTGCGGACGCTGTTTGAGAAACGCTTCAAGTTTTGGAGGTGGACCACTCTCCACCAACTGCTCGAAGAGGGCGGCCGACAAACCATGGGTTCCCGCTGCCGCTTTTTGCCAGAGGCCTTCCACGAGCCACTCCGGCGGGAGGGAGTAATGCTTGTTGGCGCGTGGTTTGGCTTCGCGATAAGCAAATTCGAGGGCCAAAGCTCGCAGAATTTCGAGTTCCCATTCGGTTTCTGAACGTGCCGTGGTGGGGACATCCACCTGGATTTTGATGGTTTCTTCGTCCCCAAGAAAAAGGGACGTGCGCGGACCATCCGATCCCCGGTGCGGCTTCGTGTTCAGGTTGATCACAATCGGCCATTTCCATTCAGAAGGCAGTCCGGTGGAGGAAAGAAAGGAGGCCGCCAAGATGTCGGCTTTGCGGGAGATCTCTGTGCGCCGTGTTCTTGTGGAGCCGTAGATCACAAATTGTTGGGAGGTGCTGAAGGTTCTTTCCAAGGGGGTGGGTGAGGGATTCTGGGCATCAAGCCCGGGAGCCAAGAAGAAGGACCCGATCAGGAAAATTTTGGCGGCATGGCATGCAGTCAGTGATTTCGGGGGCATCAGCAAGCCGGAGAAAATCCAAGAAGTCGCCGGGATGGTCGCCACACCGGCCCTCTGGCCACCGGTGCGAGGGTGGTGCCGCTCGACTGATGCCGCCAAGCTCAATCCAAGCGGGTTCACGGCGTTTCCGGCGACGAATTTGCCGGCCAACTCACCGTGGCCATCTCCTTGACGAAGGTGAACTTGTCGGCTTTTTCAAACCAACGAAGTTGCCCGGCAATCGATGTCAGCACGGGCTCGAAAGGTCGCTTGAAAAAGGGCAGCAAAAACTGCGGCACGGGGAGTCTTCCGATGGAGCCACCGACCGGTTCCAAGGTGGCCCCTTCGGCGCTGGATCGGGGCTCCAACTTCAGTTGCAAATAAACGGGGTAATTTTTGATCTTTTGCTCGATCCCGAATGTGAGGTTGCCTGCATGGATCACGACATACGAACGGGAAAATGTGGCCCGCCAGGATTCCCTGCCGGGAGCGGCCCCCTCGATTCTGGCGGACAGAAAGTTGTTTGCCGCCTCTTGCGAAATATCCAGCGAACGCGGGTAGGGGCTTTCCACAGCTGTTTGAATGTCAGCCGCAAGCATGGAAGCCGAGGGGGCCCGCACAGCGACGACCGCGGGAATGTCGTTGGGGACCCTGAGCATTTGGACCAAGCCCGCAGCAATGGCCGCGGGCAGTGCCACGCGAATGAGTTCCTTGAACAGCCCGCTGATAAGCAAAAGCAAACCGCCTTGCGGGGCGGCAGGTCTGGCGGAGGGATCGGTGTAACGGTGAGGCGCGACGGGGGCCGGCCCTCCCTCCGTCTGCACCAGACGTTCACCACAATTCTGGCAAAAAACCCGCGTGGAATCATTCTCAAATCCACATGCCGTGCACTTGCTCATAATCGTTAGTCCTTTTTGGGTTTGTGGGATTTTTCGGGCTTGGCAGCGGGCTTCGCGGTATCGGCGGCGGGCTTTGCTGCCGGTTCGGGTTTTCCGGCATCCGAGTCCTTCTTTGCGGATTGCTTGTAGCCTTCGCTGCGGTAGTCGGTGATGTAAAATCCGCTCCCTTTGAAAATGAGGCCGGCCCCCGTTCCCAAAAGCCGCTTCACCTTGCCTTTACCCCAGGTTTTCATGCGGCAGTGATCCTTCGGGCAGGTCGTGAAGGAGTCGTCCTTCATGGACTGAAAGACGTCAAAGGTCTTTTTGCATTTGGCACACTCGTATTCGTAGGTCGGCATAAGTCGGGTCATCCATAGCAGAAGGTCGGGCGAGAATGCAATGCCTGCGCTCATGTCGCTTGACGATTGGCCTTCTCTGACGTTCTTTACGTTCCATGCACTCACTTTTTCGACCTCTCGCATTTGTCACCCTTCTCGCCTTGGGGGGATGTGCGGACTATGACCGCCGACTGACCAGTTCCTCCGCAGGCTACCTTGGGACGGATGGTTCCATCCTTTCTCCCTCCACCAAGGAAGGCAAAATCGCGGAAAGCAAATCGTATTGGGACGGCAATGGCGTCAGCGGTGCCCCGTCGATCGTGGTCAGTATCCCGCGACAGACCGCCTCGTTTTACAAAGGAGACAAGTTGGTGGGAGTCTCCGCGATTTCCAGCGGCAAGGATGGACACGCCACGCCAGCCGGAAATTACAAAATCATCGAAAAGAAAGTGCATCATGCCTCGAACCTCTATGGCAACTATGTGGATGCCGCAGGCACTCCCGTCATGAAGGGCGTCGCCGTCAAAACGGATCCCATGCCGCCCGGCACACGCTTCGAAGGTGCTCCCATGCCCTACTGGATGAGGCTCACCACCAGCGGAGTCGGACTGCATCAGGGATTTCTCCCCGGCGTGCCGGACTCCCGCGGTTGCATCCGCCTGCCGGAAACAATGGCAAAGATTTATTTTGAATCCGTCGCTCTGGGCACGCGGGTGACGGTGGTCCATTAATCAATCCGTTTCCATTGAACGGGCAGGTTTCTGCCTAGAAAAAGATGGGAATGATCAGGATGGCCACGATGTTGACCACTTTGATCATCGGATTGATGGCCGGGCCGGCCGTGTCTTTATAGGGATCCCCGACCGTGTCTCCGGTGACAGCCGCGGCGTGGGCTGGGGAACCCTTGCCCCCGTGGTGTCCCTCTTCAATATATTTCTTGGCGTTGTCCCATGCTCCACCACTGGACGTCATGGCAATCCCAACAAACAAACCGGTGACAATGCTGCCCACGAGCACACCCCCCAGCACGACCGGCCCCAGCAGCCAGGCCACCAGAATGACCATCACCACCGGCAGGAGAGCGGGGTGGATCATTTGACGCAGGGCGGCCTTGGTGACGATATCCACGCAGGTGCCATAATCGGGGGTTTGGGTGCCTTCGAGGATTCCCGGTTTGGCGGCGATCTGACGGCGCACTTCCTTGACAACCGCTCCCGCAGCCTGACTCACGGCATCCATGCTGTGCGCCGTGAAAATGAAGGGCAGGAGACCACCGATGAACAACCCGATAATCACGCGGGGTTCTTGGAGCGAAAACTCAAGCGAGGAGGCCAGGTGGATTTGGGTTCCCCCCAAAAGTTCCCACAACAAACCCGAAGAAAGCTGTTCTCGACCGGACTCAAGCAGGGCCAACTTGAGCTCTTCCACATAGGAACCAAAAAGCACCAGGGCCGCCAAGCCGGCGGACGCGATCGCGTAACCTTTGGTCACGGCTTTCATGGTATTTCCAATGGCATCCAAGTCGTCGGTCACTTTGCGGACGCTTTTATCGAGGCCGGCCATCACCGCGATGCCGCCGGCGTTGTCCGTGATCGGGCCAAACGCATCAAGGGAGATGATAATTCCCGAAAGCGACAACATGGCCATCACGGCAATGGCGATGCCATAGAGACCCGCAAAATAGAAGGACAACAAAATAGCCACACCAATAAAACCCACCGGCAGGGCCGTGGCATGATGTCCCACACTCAGACCGGTGATGATGTTGGTGGCGTGACCGGTTTCCGAAGATTTGGCAATGCGTCGAACAGGGGCGTGTTCGGTGGACGTGTAATAATTGGTGATCAGGAGAACGACGTAAGTCATGACCAACCCGACCAGTGCGGCACAATAGATCTGGAAAGCATTTTTGAGACCGATGCCGGCGATTTCCAAGCCTTGCGGAAACAGCGATTGGGTCACAGGCCAGAACAACGCCGCCGACAAAACAGTGCTGACCAAAACGCCGCCTTGCAGGGATCTGGTTGGAGAGATCCTGGCAAAGTTTACAAACAAGATGCCGGCAATGGCCCCAAAAACCGCCACTCCGCAGAGAAGAAAAGGATAGAGGATGGCAGCCGAGGATCCCGCCGTGAGCAAAAACCCGACAAGCACCGCGCCAATCAAACTCACGGCATAAGTTTCAAACACATCCGCAGCCATTCCGGCACAGTCCCCCACATTGTCACCCACATTATCCGCAATCGTGGCCGGATTTCTGGGATCATCCTCATCCAAATTGCTTTCAATTTTGCCCACCAAGTCGGCACCCACATCCGCGGCTTTGGTGTAAATGCCGCCGCCCAAGCGGGCAAACACGCTGATGAGACTCGCCCCCAAGGCCAACCCGACAAGCGTCATCACCGCAGGCTTTTCCCCAAGGAGCCGGAGCGCCACAAGATAATACCCGCCCACGGACAAAAGCGCCAAACCGACGACCAACAATCCGGTGACCGCTCCGCCATTGAAGGCCACTTTCAGGGCTTGAAAATGACCCACCGAGGCGGCCTGGGTCGTTCGCACATTGGCAAGAACCGCGACCCGCATTCCCACATAACCGGCCGCAAGGGAACAGATTGCCCCAATTAGAAAACTGACAGCCGTCGCCACGTCGCGAAAGATCAGCAAAACCACGAAGATCAACACGGCAATCACGGAAATCGTCGCAATCTGACGGTTCAAATAAGCGCGCGCCCCTTCCTGGATCGCCGCGGCAATTTCTTTCATCCGGTCATTTCCCGCCGGAGCAGCAATGACTTTGCGGATAAGAATCATTGCCACAATCAGAGCCAAAAGACCGCTGGCAAGGGACAGTTCAAAACCATGGGAGACGAGGATATTCATAACAATAGGGGGATGAGAGGAAGGGGTGAGTCTAGGAAAATCCAACCCAAAATCAACAGCAGATTTGGAAGAATTTTTCCGCCCTGCTCCAGATCACGCTTTCAGATATTTTGCTGAAACCAAGACGGCCCCAACCACCAAATCACCGTGGTTTCATTCCACCGGGTCATAGGCCAGAAACCCGAACCGATCAATCTCCAAAGGGTCCCATGAAAAATGGGCCTGTCAGGAACATCACCTCCTCGCGACGCTGTCGCCGGGATCTGCCTCCCAAACCTCTCCCCCATCTCCCCCACACCGGAACAATCTGCTTGCCGAAATCATCATCAAGCACCAAGGTAAAGATGTCATGAACTCCCGCAGACACGCATTCACTCTGATTGAACTCCTCGTCGTGATCGCCATCATCGGCATCCTTGCCGGCCTCCTCTTCCC
>JBBECL010000257.1:0-17508 GCA_040881805.1 Terrimicrobiaceae bacterium
ACCTCAAAAACCCGGATTACGAAACCGCGCTGTGCGTTTACCATCAGCGCTACAGCACCAACACGTTCCCCACGTGGCCGCTCGCCCAACCGTTCCGCATGCTGGCCCACAACGGTGAAATCAACACGGTTCGCGGCAACCGCAATTGGACCGCCGCCCGCGAAGCGGAACTCCGTGCTGATTTCTGGGGCAAGGACATCGACCTCCTGAAACCCATCATCCAACCCGGCAGCTCGGACTCCGGCAGCCTCGACAATGTCCTGGAAGTGCTGACCATGAGTGGTCGCAGTGTTCTCCACGCGATGACCATGCTCGTTCCGCCAGCCTGGTCCTCGGACAAAACCCTGCCAAAGGAGTTGCGCGATTTTTACGAATACAACAGCTGCCTCTGCGAGCCATGGGATGGTCCAGCCGCGCTGTGTTTCACCGATGGAATCACGGTCGCCGCGTGTCTGGACCGCAATGGCCTCCGCCCCGCCCGCACAATGTTGAGCGAGGACGGGATTTTGACTTTGGGTTCGGAAGTCGGAATTTCCGGAATCGACCTGAAAAACTCGGTCGAAAATGGCCGGTTGGCCCCCGGCGAAATGATCGCTGTGGACACCTCCAGTGGCGTCCTCCTTCGCAATAAGGAAATCAAAGCCGCGCTCGCCGCCCGCAAACCCTATGGCCGGTGGCTCGATGAACACCTCACGCGGCTCAAGCCCCTCACGGTTGCCGAAATTCCCGTCCCGGTTGGCGAACAGGACATCCTTGGCCTCACCCAAAAACAAATTTCCTTCGGTTACTCCAGCGAAGAACTGGACATGATCCTCAAACCCATGGCCAAAGACGGAGCCGAAGCCATCGGTTCCATGGGTGATGATACCCCCCTCGCGGTCCTCTCTCTCAAACCCCGGTTGCTCTATACCTACTTCAAGCAACTCTTCGCCCAAGTCACCAACCCACCGATTGATCCGATTCGCGAAAAATTGGTGATGTCACTTCATACCGGCCTCGGCTGGCGCCGCAACCTGCTTTCGGAAACACCGGAACATTGCCGTCAGGTTCTTTTGGAATCTCCGATCCTTCTCGATGCCGAACTCCAAAAAATTCGGGCTCTGGGGGCCGAAAACGTCTCGGAAACCATCGATTGCACGTGGGAAGTTGCCCAAGGCCCCGAGGGACTCGAGCCTGCCATCCTGGCCATCTGCAAAGCGGTTGAAGAGGCTGTCGATCGCGAGTCTCGCATCATCGTTCTTTCCGACCGGGCCGTTGACCACGACCGTGTGGCCGTGCCCATGCTCCTTGCCATGGGAGCCGTGCACCATCACCTCCGCCGCGTGGGCAAACGCATGAAGGCCAGTGTCATTTGTGAGACAGCCGAAGGTCGCGATGTCCATCAAATCGCCTGCCTCATTGGTTATGGGGCCAGTTGCGTGAACCCTTACCTCGCGTTCGAATCTCTTCGTGAACTCTCGGAAAAAGGCGCCATCGAAGGCCCGCTTCCCGAAGCCTTCATCAACTACAAAACGGCGCTCGAACTCGGCCTCCTGAAAATTATGTCCAAGATGGGCATTTCGGTGGTGAGCAGCTACCGCGGAGCCCAGGTCTTCGAAGCCATCGGATTGGCTTCGAAACTCGTTGAAGATTGCTTCACAGGAACCAGTTCCCAATTTGAAGGAATCGGCTATCCCGAGGTGGCCGTCGAAAGTCTGACACGTCACGCCATGGCCTATGGAGATATGCCGGTGGAAGCCGGAAAACTCGACGATCCCGGCTACTACCGTTTTCGCCGTGGCGGGGAAATGCATGCGGTCACCCCTCCCGTGATTCAAAGTTTCCACACGTATGTTGGCATCAAAGGAGCCGACAAAGCCGGCCGGGCCGAGGACTACAAAAAATACGTCGATGCGGTCCTCGCCAACCGTCCGCACTCGCTTCGCAATTTGCTGGAGATTCTGCCTCTCGAAAGCGGCCCCGTGCCCATTGACGAAGTGGAGCCTGTCGATGAGATCCGCAAGCGCTTCACCACGGCCGGTATGTCCCTCGGCGCGCTCTCCCCCGAAGCCCACGAAACCCTGGCCATTGCCATGAACCGCATCGGCGGCAAATCAAACAGCGGCGAGGGCGGAGAAGATCCCATCCGGTTCAAACGCCGCGAAAATGGCGACTCGGCCAATAGCGCCATCAAACAAATCGCCAGCGGACGTTTTGGTGTCAGTGCCGCTTACCTGGCCACGGCCAAAGAAATCGAAATCAAAATGGCCCAAGGTGCCAAGCCCGGCGAAGGGGGCCAACTCCCCGGCCACAAGGTCAGTGCCTACATCGCAAAGCTCCGTCACTCGGTGGAAGGGGTGACCCTCATCTCCCCACCGCCACATCACGACATTTATTCCATCGAAGATCTCGCGGAGTTGATCTATGACCTCAAACAGGTCAACCCCCGCGCCCGCGTTTGCGTCAAACTCGTCGCAGAAGCCGGCGTTGGCACGATCGCAGCCGGCGTGGCCAAGGCTCATGCGGACATTATCCTGGTCAGCGGCCACGAAGGCGGCACGGGAGCTTCTCCGCTCAGCTCGGTGAAAAATGCGGGAAGCGCTTGGGAAATGGGCGTGGCCGAAACGCATCAGGTCCTCCTCCTCAACGGCCTCCGCAACCGCGTGACTCTCCGCACGGACGGTGGGATGCGCACAGGCGAGGACATCATTTACGCCACCCTCCTCGGAGCGGAAGAATATAATTTCGGCACAGCGGCCCTCATCGCCATGGGATGTGTTTATGTCCGCCAGTGCCACCTCAACACCTGCCCGGTCGGCGTCGCAACCCTTGATGACCGCCTCCGCGCCAAATTCAAAGGCAAACCGGAAAATGTTGTCGCCTTCTTTGATGGCGTCGCCGGCGAAGTCCGCGAAATCATAGCCCGCCTCGGGTTCCGGTCACTCGAAGAAATGATCGGACGCGTCGATCGCCTCACCCAGCGACACATCCCCGATCATCCCAAAGCCAACCTTCTGGATCTGAGCCCTCTGATCCTGGACGTCGTCAAAGATGATCCCACCGCCGTGCGTTACGCCACTCGGGACCGCAATGACGGACCCGAGGACCAGACCTTGGATCAAGTCATTCTTCAAGACGCCAAAGAGGCCATCAATGACGGGAAACCAACCGTGTTGGACTATAAGGTGGAAAACACCAACCGCGCCATCGGGACACAGCTCTCGGGCGAGATTGGCTACCAATACGGCGAGGAGGGTCTGCCCGAAGGGACTCTCAAACTCAATCTTTCCGGCAGCGCCGGTCAAAGCTTCGGTGCCTTCCTGGCCCCCGGCATTCAAATCACCCTCACCGGCGAAGCCAATGATTATGTCGGCAAAGGAATGAGCGGAGGGGAACTCATCGTCCGCCCGCCCATGGATCACAAGTTTGTGGCGCACACCTCCATCATCGTGGGAAACACGGTCATGTATGGAGCCACAGGAGGAAAATTGTTTGCCAATGGCCGCGGCGGCGAACGCTTCTGCGTCCGCAATTCCGGTGGCACCGCTGTCGTCGAGGGCGTCGGTGATCATGGTTGCGAATACATGACCAATGGCACCGTCGTTGTCCTTGGACCCACGGGCAAAAACTTTGGGGCCGGCATGACCGGTGGCGTGGCCTATATCCTTGATGAGGAGGCAAATTTTGAAGAGCGCTACAATCCCCAACTCGTGATCCCCTCCCGACTGGAGGACGAAGAAGACATCAATGCCCTCAAAGCCCTCATCTACCGGCACCTCGAAGTCACCGAAAGCAAGCGCGCTGCCGAAATCCTGGCCGATTGGTCCGCCCACCAGCCCAAATTCTGGAAGGTCTCACCGATCGCCCCGCCGCCCAAAGCACCCGTCGCCGCACCCGCTGAAACCAAACCCAGCAAAACGCCCGCCGCTCAGCCCGTCGCCTGATCACTTCTGGACCGGGACCAGGTTTTATTTTCGATAGTCGGGAAGCTTCCGTCCCGCGATGCGCGAGAAATACGCGCCATTGTCGGCAACCAGTGGGGCTCAATACCGCACTTTCACGAGGCAAAGCCCGCGGGCGGGGGCCACATGTTGCCACTCGGGAGCACCGTCCGGGTGCTGCAAACGACGTTCGAGAGTTTTGAGTTCATCCAAACCCTGCGCGACCCGCACGACGGCCCCCGTCAACATTCGCACCATGCGATACAGGAACCCCACCCCGTGAAAGGTGATAGAAATCAGCGTGCCCTTTTTTGTCACCATGATCTTCGAAATGTGACGAATCGTTTGAGCCGGAGCCTTGCGGTTCATTGTGAAACCCCGGAAATCATGCGTTCCAACAAACACAGTCGCCGCTTCACGGAGAAGGGTCATGTCGAGTTTCTCCGGCACCATCCACACCCGACCTGCCTCGTTGGGAGGGACAACCTCATCATTTCGTATCAAATAGCGGTAAATCTTTCCCTTGGAGGAGCGGCTGGCATGAAAAGTTTTGGGGGCAACTTGACACCGCATGATGCGAATGGTGGGTGGCAGATTGAAGTTTAACATTCGCTGCCACTCCCCGGCCGAAAAGAGTGGCGGAACCTCGATATGTGCGCCCTGACCCAAGGCATGAACGCCCGTATCCGTGCGGCCCGCGCCATGAACCACCACCCGGGACCCGGTGATCCTCAACAGAGCATCCTCCAAAAAATCTTGAACCGTCAGTCGAAACGGCTGGCTCTGCCACCCTTTGTAAGCCGATCCGTCGTAGGCAATGCTTAACTTTAATCTCATTTCCCCGGTGAAAATTTTTCAGGCCAAATTGGAAAGAAAATCATGAAGAGCCCTCCTCGCGCGAGACGCATCGCGAACCATTTGGAAAAATTTCGGAATCTTGGAAGGTTTCCTCAAAAGGCATCCCAGCAATCCCGACACATCAGGTTTGCCTGTGTTTGGATGGGCGAGGTATTGGGGTGGAACGGGCATGTCAAATTCCCTGGTGTCGCTCACGGCCCGCACCCCCGCAAAAGGGATTCCCCGTCCCTCGCAAATCTCTGCAATGCGGGCAGACTCCATGTCACACACGATCGCGCCTGTTTGCGCTGCGAGAAGGGCTTTTTCCCGAGGGGTTGATACAATGGAATCCACGGTGTGGATGAATCCGCGCCTCCAGGCCGGCCCCTCATTTGAAAAAAGATGTTTCACGAAGCTTGGGTCAGAATTTTCACCGACCACGAGATCCCCCACAGAAAGCCCCGGCTCCAGAGCCCCGGCCAAACCGGCGGAAACCACCAAACTCGGAGCCTCGACCTGATCGAGCCGGTCTTCAAATCGTGGGGCACAAGAAATTCCTGCCACGCCAAGGATCCAGATCTGGGAGGACTTGCTCACTGACCGGAAACCCGCCGCCTCAAACGGAAGGGCAAACACAAAAACCCTCACGGTTTTCCGGCTGGCGTCAGGCTGATGCCAATCATACCTGAAAAATCTTCCCCCTCCTTGGTCAAAAACTTGGTGCCGGTGATCAACTCGGTCTGACGCACAAACTCTGGAAATTTTTCTGGCGGGATGGAAACCAGAATCCTCAAGGCCCCTTCCTCCGGAACCCCCTCCAACGACGTTCCTCCAAGTTCCACAGCCAGGGCGGACAGGGAATTGGAAGCCTTGGGCACATCCACCACTTCAAAAAAGACTTCCCGCCCGCTGGAATCCACGGTCGCGGGAGGAAGACCTTTATCGGCAATCGCTGTGAGAGCGTCCCGTAATTCGGCCGGGGCCTCCTGCTCGGTGGTTGGTTGATTGGATCCCACAAAGGCCCAAATCACCAATCCAATGGGAAGGGCAAGGGCCATCAGAATGAGGGCGATGACAACAAAAAGCTGCGGGGTGATTTGAAAGCGTTGGGTTTGCACAGTTGACCGAAGGAGTTCCGTCGAAGATAGTGCAACCTTTTATCCAATGGCAATCGAACTCACGCGCAACTTCTGCATCATCGCGCATATCGACCACGGCAAGACGACCCTCTCCGATCGTCTCCTGGAATTTACCGGCACCATCCAAAAGCGGGAGGCTCAGGAACAGCTCCTTGACGCCATGGACCTCGAACGCGAGCGTGGCATCACGATCAAGTCCCATCCCATCGCCATGCAATACACGGCGAAGGATGGCATCACCTACAAACTCAACCTCTCGGACACCCCCGGTCACGTCGATTTTTCCTACGAGGTCTCCCGGTCCCTGGCCGCCTGCGAAGGAGCCCTCCTCATTGTGGATGCCGCCCAAGGCGTCGAGGCTCAAACCGTTGCCAATGTCCACCTCGCCGAAAAGCAGGGACTGAAGCTCATTCCGATCGTCAACAAAATCGACCTCCCGAACGCTGACCTGCCCACGGTCAACAAACAGTTGGAAGACATCCTTGCCATTCCCTCGGACGAAGCCATTTACGCGAGCGCAAAAGCCGGTATCGGCATCGAGGAAATCTTGGAGGCCATCGTCGCCCGTATTCCCGCTCCCACGGGAAAACCCACAGCCCCCCTGCGCGCTCTGACTTTTGACTCCACCTTCGACACCTACCGGGGCGTCGTGATCTACACCCGCGTCATGGAAGGCAGCATCAAAGCCGGCGATCCCGTGAAACTCATGGCGACCAATCGCTCCTATGAAGTCAAGGAAGTTGGCATCTTCCGCCCCCAACTCCCCAAATTTTTCCCCAAGGATAAACTCATCGCCGGTGACATCGGCTACGTGATCGCCAACATCAAGGCCACCACCGAAGTCAAAGTGGGAGATACGCTCACCAGTTCCCGAATCCCCGCCACCGAACCTCTCCCCGGCTTCCAAGAAGTCCAACCCATGGTCTTCAGCGGAATCTATCCGATCAACACCGCCGATTTTGAGCGACTTAAACTTGCCATGGGCCGCCTTCAGCTCAATGACGCCGCTTTCCAATTCATGCCCGAATCCAGCGTAGCCCTGGGATTTGGATTCCGGTGCGGCTTTCTCGGACTCCTCCACATGGAAATCATCCTCGAACGCCTTCGCCGGGAATTCGACATGGACATCATCGCCACCTACCCGTCCGTGATCTACGAGGTCCTCCGAACCAACGGAGAAGTCCTCCGCATCGACAACCCCGAGCAACTCCCCGACTTCAGCGTCATCAGCGAAATCCGTGAGCCCATCGTGGAATGTTTTATCATGATCCCCAACGAGTATATCTCGCCCCTCATGCAACTCATCATGGACAAGCGCGGCGAGGTCACCCACACGGAATCCCTCGATACCAAGCGGGTCATGCTCACAACATCCCTCCCGCTCAATGAAATCCTCGTCGATTTTGTGGACAAAATGAAATCCATCACCCGGGGCTACGGCTCCATGGACTACGAACACGCGGGCTACGTGACCGCCAACCTCGTCAAACTCGACATGTTGGTGAACGGCGAGCGCGTCGATGCCTTCAGCAGCATCGTCCACCGCGACAAAGCCGAGGCCCGCGGACGAGCCCTCGCCACCAAACTCAAAGAAGTCATACCCACCCAACTCTACCAAGTGGCCATCCAAGCTGCCATCGGTGGAAAAATCATCGCCCGCGAATCCGTCAGCGCCCTCCGCAAAAACGTCACCGCCAAGTGCTACGGCGGAGACATCAGCCGCAAACGCAAACTCCTCGAAAAACAAAAAGAGGGCAAAAAACGCATGAAAGCCATCGGCACCGTCAACATCCCCCAAGAAGCCTTCATCGAAGTCCTCAAAACCAACTGACCCCAGGCCGAAGCGCCCCCGCCATCCAAGGCTCTCCCCCAAAAACCCAACTCACCAAGCCCCCTGCTTTCCCGTTTGCATGATCCACCTGGATCATATAAACGGTAAGTAAGTTATGGCACGAATTAATGCAAAAACGGAGCTGTTCCTTTATCATCTTCTCTGGACGGCTGAGATGATTGTGACGGCGAGCTACACAAATCTTGGAGAGTCATTCGAGAGTTGGGCTTATAAAAGTGGCTTCTTGCGGAGAGTGCACGAGTTGGAGAAACGTCAGTTTTTGGAGTCGGATATCGATCCTGAAACCCTGCAGCGTGTCTATCGACTTACCGACGCGGGGAAGCTCCTTGCTCTTGGGGGGCGGGACCCGAGAGAGAGATGGGGGCGGGCGTGGGATGGAAAGTGGCGGTTGGTTTTGTTTGATATCCCGATCGATAATAATAAAACCCGTTTGCGCCTGAGGAGAATCCTGAGACAGCATCACTTCGGGTGCCTGCAACAAAGCGTCTGGCTTTCGCCCGACCCATTGGCCGCTTTAAAGGAGAAGATCGATAAGGACCCCGTCGCTGCAAAAGTGTTTGTTTGTCTCGAAGCCCAGCCATGTGCCGGGGAAATGACTGAGGATATTGTCAAGGCCGCATGGAACTTTTCGAAGATCAACGACGCTTACCAAGAACACATACAATTTTTGAATGCCCTGTCAAAAAATGGAGCCCCAACCTCTTGGCAAAAGCTGCAGGACTGGCTGGAACAAGAAAAAATATTATGGGAAAATTGCCTGAAGCAGGACCCCTTGCTCCCTCGATCTCTTTTGCCGAAGGACTACTTGGGTGAAAAGTCCTGGGCCACCCGCCTGCGGGCCATGCAACAAATCAGCAACAAGATCTCAGCGACCAAAGCGAAAGCATAGCCTGCGAATTTCTCAGAGATTTTGTGGAGTGTCCCTTTCGAGTTATCCGTCTACATGATCCAGGTGGATCATGTAGACGGTATTGTGCTGGCATCGTTTTTGAGGCGGGATTTTAGGGCGACGGGGGTTGGGGACGATGAGGACGGAGAATTGGCTTGTGCGTTGCGTTGTCTGCGCATAAAGCCGAGGGTCGAATGAGTGGCGAATTGAAGTGCAATGGGTTTGTGATGCGACGGGCGGAGGCTTGGGGCGTGTGAGCGAACGTCCGGGTTCGAGCCAAGTTTTTTTTTGAGGGGGATAAGAAGTTTTTTATCAAAGGGACGACCTACGGTCCATTTGCCCCCGATGACGCAGGGGATTATTTTGGCCCGCCGGAGAGGGTGGCCTCGGATTTTGCGGCGATGGGGGAGGCCGGCATCAATCTGGTTCGGATTTATTATGTGCCGCCGAAGTGGTTTTTGGATTTGTGTGCCGGTCATGGCTTGCGGCTGCTGATTTCAATTCCTTGGGCGGAGCATTTGGAATTTTTGAATGACCGGAAGATCTGCCGGGAGGCGGAGCAAGCGGTGTTGGAGGGGGTGGCTAAGAATGCGGGTCATCGGGCTATCTTCGGATATTTGGTGGGGAACGAGATTCCGAGCACCATGGTTCGGTGGTTGGGTGCGCAGCAGGTCACAGAATTTGTCGAGCGCTTGATCTCGCTGGGGAAAAGCCAGGATCCCACTGCGCTGTTTTCGTATGCGAGCTATCCGCCCACGGAATATTTGCTTCCTCAGAACGCTGACTTCACGACGTTTAATGTCTATTTGCACAACCGGGACGATTTTGAGCGGTATCTGGCGCGTCTCCAGAATTTGGCGGATGACAAGCCGTTACTTCTTGGAGAATTTGGCATGGATACCATCCGTCATCCTGAAGAGGAACAAGCGGAGATGCTGCAATGGCATGTGGAGAGTGTGGTGCGGGGCGGGTTGGCAGGTACGATTATTTATGCGTGGACGGATGAATGGTTCCGCGGGGGGCAGGAAATTTTGGATTGGGCGTTCGGGCTTGTGCGGCGGGACCGCACAGCAAAGCCTTCTTACGAGACGGTCAAAACACTTTTTGCGGGGACAGGCTCGATCACGGGCCGGGTGCCGCTGCCGCGATATCCCAAGGTCTCGGTGATTGTGTGTTCCTACAATGGTGGGAAAACGCTCGACCGTTGCCTCCAATCGCTGCAGGAGCTGGACTACCCGGATTACGAGGTTGTGCTGGTGGACGACGGATCGAAAGATGATACCGTGGAAATTGCGGCCCGGCACCCTTGGATCGTGAGTGTTCACCAAGAAAACAAAGGCTTGAGCGTGGCACGGAATGTGGGGGCGAGCACCGCCACGGGAGAGATCATTGCCTATACGGATAGCGATTGCATGGCGGACCCGGACTGGTTGTATTTTTTGGTGGGGACGTTGTTAAGCGGTGACTACGCGGGCGTGGGGGGACCGAATATTTCCCCGCCGGCTGAAAATTGGATTCAAGCCTGCGTGGCGGCAGCGCCGGGGGGTCCGAGTCATGTGTTGCTCACGGATGTGGTGGCCGAGCACATTCCCGGTTGCAACATGGCCTTTTATAAGTGGGCCTTTGACAAAGTGGGTGGATTTGATCCCGAATATCGCAAGGCGGGCGATGATGTGGATTTTTGTTGGCGCTTGCAGCAGGAGGGGCAGGTCATCGCTTTCAGTCCCTCGGCGATTGTCTGGCATTACCGTCGTTTCACTCTGAAGGCTTTTCAAAAACAGCAGGAGGGTTACGGCGAGGCGGAGTCGATGCTCCGATTCAAACACCTGATCTTTTTTGGCCCCACGGGGACGGCCAAGTGGAAGGGCCAAATTTATGGGGCTCCACGATTCACATGGTTGGTAAACCGTCCGGTGATTTATCATGGAGTTTTTGGAGAGGGGCTGTTTCAGAGCATCTACCCGACCCCACAGTCTGAGATTGCGGCCTATTTAAGCAGCGTGGAGTGGGTGGCTCTCACAGGTTTTATCCTGGTCCTTTCGGTCCCGCTTCCCATCCTGCGCATTGTACCTTACCTGATGTTTGGAGGCACGTTTTTGGTGGCGCTTTCCTATATGATCCATGCGCGGCTGGAGTCACGTCATGACACCATCCGCGCCAGGCTCCTGGTCACTTTCCTGGCGTTGGCACAACCGCTGGTTCGTGGGTGGGCGCGATATTTCACCTGGCTGAAGTTCAAGCGGACGCCTCCGGCTGTTATTGCCGCGCCGGAGGAAAATTTCGTTCCGGCGAGGGGGAGTATTTCGAAGTTGAATTTTTGGAGTGAGAACGGCCAGGGCCGTGAGGCGCTGCTTCCGGAAATCATTTCCTCCCTTGAGAATGAAGGCTGGAGTTATTCCATCGACACGGGCTGGAAGGAATGGGACGTCCAGATATACGGCAGCTTCTGGTGGGGGATCCAGGTGCGCTCGGTCACAGAATATCATGGCGGACCCAAGTGCTTGACGCGTGTGCATCTCTCAACGCGCATGGTGGCCACGACGTTTTTGGTGAACCTCACCATCATTGCGATTTTGGGATATCGTCAAGCCATCAACCCGGGCGTGGACCTTTGGTTATGGATTCCATACCTGGGAATGCTTGCTGTGCTTCTCAGCAGGGCCTACCGGCTGAAAAAACGCGTGGCAGCCTTGGTGGGGGCTGCGGCCCAGCGCTGCAAGTTCACGAGGATCTCAAAAAAATCCCAACCTTCGACCTGAGCTGGTTACATTTGGCAGCGTCGATGATCCTACTCCCAAAGGATCACATCCCCGGTTGAAGCCATCAGCTTCAGGAGGCCTAGGTATCTGACCGAGGGATCGTAGCACCAAATCGACCAGATGGGATCGGCGTCGTCACCGGATTGCTGAAGGAGATAGCTAACATTTCCCAAGGTGGCACCCTTTTCCTTGCTCACGTATCTCTGGGCAATGGCAAAGGCTCCCCGGGAGTCGACAAGCACTTTGGAGAGATTGATCTTTGAATAATTTCCCAAGGCGACCCGCAAATCCAAGGTGGGTTTTTGCTGGATGATTCTTCCATTCCTGACCGTGATGGAAAGGATGCCGTCAGCGCTATGGGCAGCGCGGCAAACAAAATACCAATCCTTGGGATCAGGTGTTCCATTATCGGCACTGATCTTAACGATGGATTCGCGGAAACGATCAGGCAACGAGAAGGCCGCTTGTTTGGCGCTTTGACCCGCATGACCGGCGGTGCAGGCAATCAGGAGGATCAGAGCAGGGAGAAAGTGGTTCAGGTTTGAAGTCACGCGATGGGTGTTCATGTCAGATGGGTTTGTGAGCCGGGGGAGATTCTTGAAAAATCGGCCCATCCGTCAAAAATTTGCCCTCCAAAAATCCCGTGTTTGCAGGACATTTTGGCCGGGGTCATGACGGTGACCGTTTGGTTCATTCCATGCATATAAGCCTTGTGGTCGCCGACTTGCAAGACCGGGTTATTTGCTTCCGGGTTTGATGGCGGGAATCCCCTCAAGGTCCGGGGGTATTTTTTCGGGCGGAAAGGTTTCCGGTTCCATCTGGGCAAGGGAAACGAAGGGGCACCCAAAATCCGGCAGCTTGCCGCCGCTGCGGTCGACGATGGAACCAGCCGCCAGGACTACTCCCCCGTGGGCGCGGATGATGGCAATGGTTTCCTGAACGCGACCTCCGCGGGTCACCACATCCTCGGCCACCACAAAGCGTTCTCCAGGGGTGATCGTGAATCCCCGGCGAAGGATCAGCGCACCCGCGTCATCTTTTTCAACGAAGATGTGCTTTTTTCCCAAATGCCTCGCGACTTCCTGTCCGACAATGATGCCGCCCACGGCGGGAGACACCACGGTCGTGGCGGGATAATCCTTGAGCCGATCGGCAAGTTTGCCACAAATTTCCGAAGCAAGCGTGGCGTCTTGAAGGAGCAACGCACATTGGAAAAAATCGCGGCTGTGCAATCCCGAGCGCAGGATGAAATGACCGTGAAGCAACGCCCCGGTGGAGCGGAACGCTTCCAAAACATCGGATGAGTTTTCTGAATTCATGACGTTATGCTGTGGGGTTGGCTGGTGGGGTGACAAAAGAAATATGCTCCGCTTGGCGCTTCAAGAATTCCTCGGCAAGGGCGCGATAGGCTGCTGAGCCCGGACCGGTGGGGTCATGTTCAAAGATGGTTCGTCCATGACTGGGGGCTTCACCGAATCGGACCGTGCGGGGAATTTGGGTTTCGAAGACCACCTCGCCAAAGTGGGCACGCACTTCGGCAACCACGGCCGGATTGAGGTTGGTCCGGTTATCGAACATCGTCATCAAAAGGCCGCAAATCGCGAGATCCGGGTTGGCGCCTGAGGATCGAAGTTGATCGATCACCTGCATGAGGAGCGAGAGACCTTCCAAGGAATAATACTCGCACTGAATGGGAATCAGCACCTCGTTGGCAGCCGCCAAGGCGTTGGACATCCAAATGCCAAGGGAAGGCGGGCAGTCCAAAATCACATACTCATAAGCTCCGGAGGCATGCAGTGGCTCAAGAGCTTTTTTGAGTTGGATGAGGTGATCCTCCATACGCGCCACTTCAATTTCCGCGCCCGCCATGTCCAGATTGCCCGGAATGATCGAGAGATTTTCCATCCGGGTTGGGAGGACGAGATCCGCAATAGATGCCTCACCGATCAGGGCGTGATAAAGGCTTCTTGCCGTAGGATCCGACGTGCCCACAGCGCTGGTGGCGTTGCCTTGGGGGTCGATATCCGCAAGGAGAACCCTCACCCCGCGCTCGGCGAGGGCTGCACACAAATTCACCGATGTCGTCGTTTTCCCGACGCCTCCCTTTTGATTCGTGATGGCGATGGTTTTCAAAGGTTTTGGATTTTGTGAAGGGTGTTGAGGCGTTTTCAGGCCTCGAGAGACCCTTTGGCAAGCTGACATCTTGA
Organism: Terrimicrobiaceae bacterium; assembly: GCA_040881805.1. Taxonomy (GTDB): domain Bacteria; phylum Verrucomicrobiota; class Verrucomicrobiia; order Chthoniobacterales; family Terrimicrobiaceae; genus JAJTZA01. The sequence continues at coordinate 13,604 of JBBECL010000257.1, forward strand.
GCTTTGGCAGGGCCTCGGTGAAGTAAAAAGCACGGGGCCGCCCGTTTTGTGTGAAAAAACTTCGTGAATCACCTCTTGCAAGAACGCCCATTCTTCATCATATTCCTTCTCCTTCACTCGGCTGGATAGCTCAGTTGGTAGAGCAGAGGACTGAAAATCCTCGTGTCGGGGGTTCAATTCCCTCTCCAGCCACTTTTTGAGTCACCAAGGAGCGGGCATCGCCACTGTAGCCATCGAGCTTGAATACTCCAAGCGGCGAAATTCGACGCTGTGCTCCTGGGTGCGATTCCCCCATCATAGAGAATCGTCACATCCCGCCGGTGGGCCGCCGCTTGGCAGAGCGACTCATTTCATGAACGGCTCCCATTCCCGGAAGAGAATCCCAAATCTTCGCCTGATGTCCTCGACCGGAACCAGCCTTTGCGGAGCCTGCGGCTTGTGAAGAAGACAGAGTCCGGCCTCGGCAGGAGTTCTGTCGCCTTTGCGGTTGTTGATCTCCTTGTCGGCGATGACGAGATTGTCCCATGACGAGGAGCCTCCACGGCTTTTCGGGACCACGTGATCCAGCGACCAGTTTTTGCGCCGGACCGGTCTCCCGCTGTAGGCACAGCGGAAGTCCTGACGCCGGGCGATGGTTTCGTGAGTCAGTGCCTCGGTCTTGATCCTCAGGAAGCGGTAATTGATGGCGATGATCACGCGTGGAATCCGGACAGGCCCCTTTGCGGTCATGGCGGCATCCTCACCCTCTTCGGCGGGAAGCACGATCCATTTCTCCCACAAAAGCGGGACCATCAAGCCCTTGGATGTATCGATGCCAGCGGCAGCGCCAGAGGCCATCATGCAAAACGCCTTCTGGGGCGTATAAACATCGATGGCCTGCCAGTTCGCGTTGAGCGCCAGCACATTTGGAGATGTGAGTTTGTCTTTCATAAAAATTGTCGTGTGTTCTTCATGCGTTCACCGCGCTCAAATAAAAATGGCACCCACGGCCGGGCTCGCACCGGCTAGGACTCGCTTGAAAGGCGAGGCGCTCGTCTCTTTGCATTCGTGGGCAAAAGTGGCCGCTGGAGTTGGAATTGCACCAACCTCTCGGGCTCTTCAGGCCCGCGCACATCTATCTATGCCATCCAGCGTGTGGTGTGTGCGGGAGAAGTTGCTCCTCCGGTGTTTACCTCGAAGGGCCTGGTTTTACAGACCATGGCGACACATCTGACAGTCGCCTCGCACACATAATTAAAATGGTCGGGCTGGCGGGACGTTCACCCGCGATCCCCTCTATCCAAAACAGGTGCGTTGGCTACTACGCTACAGCCCGGGGGATTCGTGCTCGGCTATCGGCTGCATCCGGTCCCCCTCGGGCCATGATTGCAGTCTGACCCGGGAAGTTGCCGGCACGAAAATTGGTCCCCGCGGCACGATTTGCACGCGCACTGGTCCGGGTCTGAGCCGGATGCCTCTTCTGTTGGGCTACGCGGGGATGGAGCCACGCCAGGGACTTGCGCCCTGCTTTGCCGATTACAAATCGGCTGCATCGCTTTCTATGCTTGCGCGGCAATACAAGTGTCCCCATGGCGGGATTTGCACCCACACCTGGCCGATTTTAAGTCGGATGAGTCTTCTGCTGGGCTACACGGGGGAAATTGGCGGAAGGCGGAGGGCATGCTCCCCAAGCCGGTTTCCCGGCACGATCTCATTAGCAATGAGCCCCGACTCGCTTGATCGGTTCACCTTCCTTTGGTCTCCACGCAAGGAGTTGCACCCTGACGACGGCGTTCGAAGCGCCGCATGCTGTCTGTTACATCACGCGGAGAGAATGGGAGCGCCGCCCCGGACTCGCACCGGGTAAGAACTGGGTTGCAAGCAGTCGCCTCGACGGCTTCGGCATGCGGCGCATAAAAGTGGAACCCCCGGCCGGATTTGCACCGGCATCAATTCCGTTTAGAAGACGGACGCCTGATCTATTCGAGCCACAGGGGCAAAAATCTGGTGCGCCAGCCGGGAGTTGCACCCGGACGACCGCTTTGGAAGAGCGGCATGCTGGACTGTTGAACATCACTGGCGCATTTGTAAAATGGTCGGGCACCCCGGTAACGCTCCGGGTTTTATGAAATTGTGGACCGCCACGGCTTTGCTCCGTGCACTGCCGGATGCAAACCGGCTGATTTCCTGACACCACCGGATCGCGGGAGCGAGCGGGGAAGCCTGCACGAATGTGCAGCCCGCAGGGCGAGACGAGCGGGAGCGAGAGAGGCAAATCTAGCGGCCCAGTGAAGGTGGGGAGAACGACGGGATTCGCACCCGTTCCGGCAGGTTCACAGCCTGCAATGCTAACTGATACACCACGCTCTCCATCAAAAATGGCACGGAGACCCGGTGCTGCCCCGGGCGGGCTGGGTTTTGGAGACCCTGCTGCGCAAGCTGGCGCCCTCCGCGTTGTAAAAAAAAGTTGCGGGACGTGGGATCGAACCACGAAAGCCAGGCTTATGAGACCCGACGGGATGCCAATCCTTCCCGCAATAGAAAAAGGACGTGCCGCAAGAACAAGGTGACCTGCAACACGAATTGAGCGCGTTTGGAACAGGCCGCTAAGCCCGCACCGTGCCGGGAGGATTCCATCCTAAGACAGAATCCTCCCGGCGAACGCATAAAGAACACACACCATCGCAACCCAATAAGGGACTGCACCCGCTGGATTTCACGGCGGACGTTTGGGGCGCTTCCGGCGCGCCTTGGGGCCTCTCGGAGATCGAGAGGCGGGCTTGACAGTGATGCTGGATGCGGTAGTGTTACCGCGGCATTAGGATCCTGCAAAGGTCCGCCTCGGGACCGGAATCAGCGCTAACTGGTTCCGGTCCTTTTTCGTTCTATGTCTTGTTTTGGAAATTTGTGGTGTCGGTAATTTGGGCAATAAAAAAACCCGGTCTCGTTTGAGGCCGGGTTCGTCGAATGTTTCTGTGAAAAATTCTACGAGGTCCTGGCCTCCGTCGTAAATGTGGCTTCGAGCATTCCTAGTGAAATCCACGCGGGCACGAGAGCGCGACTCCGACGGCAGTCGGTATTCGTTATTGGCTGATGATATGCTCTCGATTTCATTGAAGATAGGGTTATCCTAAGCAAAGAATAGAAGTAGTCAAGTGGAAATGTTAGGAATATTCAAAGTTTATTCTTAGCGTGTATTTCAATCCTCCGGACGGTCCCCGCTGGGACACATTTTGACGAGTCTGGGGTCGAAGCGTGCCAGCACACTTACCAGGTCGATTTGTGCCGCCATCACGGTTTCAATGTCCTTGTAAGCAAACGGCACTTCATCGAGTCCGGCAGAGATCAGCGTGACGCCGCGATCCCGCAGAAATGCGTTTGCGTCGTGCCAAGAAAGCGTCTCGTTTGCCCGAGTGCGACTCATTGCCCGCCCAGCGCCGTGCGACGCTGAGTTGAGCGAGTCCACATTGCCTTTACCGCTCACGAGGAAGCCGGGCGTCGCCATCGAACCCGGAATGATCCCGAGAACACCCTCACCCGCCGGAGTTGCCCCCTTGCGATGCACGATGACCTCTTTCCCGAAATGGACTTCCTTCCACGCGAAGTTGTGGTGGTTTTCAACATCAAGGATGACCTCGACTCCGAGGTTTTCGGTGATGTGTTTGTGGATGAGGGCATGATTGGCCGCTGCATACCGGCCCATCAGGTTCATGGCTGCCCAGTATTCCTGGCCCTCCGAACTGTCGAGGGTAAGCCAGGCAAGGCGCGACAATTCTTTTGGCAGTTCCCGATGCTGGGCAGTGGCGAGCTTGCTGTAGTGGTCGCATACGGCCGCTCCGGTTCCACGGCTTCCACTGTGGGAGAGGAGCGCCACGTATTCGCCGGGGTCGAGCCCGCACGCGTTGTCAGTCACGGTGAGGAGACCG
>JBBECL010000258.1:0-2663 GCA_040881805.1 Terrimicrobiaceae bacterium
GGCAAGGGTTACGCGGTGAGGGGGGTCTGTGCAAAAAGATTTTTGCGGGTTTCCGTGGATGACGCCGCATCGGCATGGCGCAGTCGAAGCTGACCGCAGGCCGCGGCGATGTCATGTCCCTTCTCTCTGCGGAGGGTTGCGGGGATTCCCTGGTCCAGAAGAATCCTCAAAAACGCCTCCTGGACCGCAACATCCGGACGCACCCAGTCCAACCCCTGAACCGTGTTGTAAGGGATGATGTTGACTTTTGCCCGAAGCGGAGCGGCAAGTTTGGCGAGGGCCCGCGCTTGATCGGGGGAATCATTCACCCCCGCGATGAGGATTAACTCAAAGGTGAGGTGCTGTTTTTTGCGGAGCGAGTAGTGGGAACAAGCGTCCATGAGCTGAGCCAATGGGAACCGGGTGTTGATTGGCATGATGCGGTTTCGCACGTCATCGGTGGCCCCATGCAGGGAAATCGCAAGTCGTGTTTGGAGAGGTTGATCCGCAAACTCGCGGATCTTTGTTACGAGGCCGCTGGTGGAGACCGTGATTTTTCGGGCGCCAATGCCGGTCCCCCAGGGGCTGTTCAGAATTTCGATGGCCCGCATGAGGTTCTGGTAGTTTGCGAACGGCTCACCCATACCCATAAAGACGATATTGCTCACGCGCTCGCCGGTGTGCGCTTCCACGGCCAGTAATTGTCCGACAATCTCAGCGGTCGTCAGGTTCCTTTTCCAGCCATCGAGACCACTGGCACAAAATTTGCAACCATACGCACAACCCACCTGGCTGGAGACGCACAGCGTGCGCCGGTCTGAGGAATCGCCGTAGAGGGCCGGCGAGGCCGGGATGAACACCGTCTCCACCAGCTGCCCGTCCGCAAGCCGGAAGAGAAATTTCCGGGTGGTGTCGTCCGAGCCTTGGACCTCGACGAGTTCCGGGAGGCCAGCCTGGAAAGTGGCAGAAAGCCGGCCCCTCAGATCGGCAGGAAGATTCAACATTTTGGAAAAATCCATAACCCTCTTCCCATAAAGCCAATCGAGGATCTGCGCCGTGCGGAATGCGGGAGCCCCGGCCCCGGCCAGAAATCCGGCAAGCTCGGGTCGGGAAAGGCCCAAAATATGAGGTGGCGCGTCAGGCATGAACGATTATTTTCCCCCAACCTCTTTAAAAATGCGATTATTTCCTTCTCGGGGTGCGCCCGGGCATTGTAGTTTCGTTCAGGAGTAAGATTTTGATCAACCAAAATAACGCGCCTCCAAACGCGGCAGAAAATATCCCTCTCGGCTTCCTCCCGCTATTTCTCGGAGCCAGGGATCATATGTCCTTTGTTGAACGAAGCCGGCTGGCAGCTCAAAACGCCGGGGCGTGGCTCATGTTGGGTTTTGGGTTGCTGTTCTTGATTTTGAATGCCCTGCAAGGTTCCGTGGCATTTGTTGGGATCAACAGCGCCTTTATCTCCGTCGGGGCGTTGTCTCTCTGGCTGGCCTCGGCAGGTTTTCAACGGACGGCTCTCACCTTCATGAGTGCCGGTTCCTGCCTTGTTTTTTTCTTTGCGGGCGTGTGGTTCCGGAATGGCATGGAGAATTTTCTTCTGGTGACCCTCTCGGCCTCGCTGTTGATGCTGGATCGCACAGGCACCCGCTGGGCTTTGGCTGGGTTGAACGGGGCTGCTTTCCTTTATGCCAAGGTGCTCATTCAAGATGGCCCCATGGATTCGATCACGCCCCCCCTGCGCTATGGCCTGAACATTCTGCTCTTCTTGTTGGCGCTCGCGGGGATCATCGAATTTTTTCGTGTGCTGAACTCCGACTACCTCCAAACCTTGGAAACAGCCAACCGCAAGCTCGCGGAGGCCAACCATGCCAAAGAAAAATTGTTTTCTGTGATTGCCCATGACTTGCGGGGTCCCGTCGGCAACCTGAAGTCATCTCTCGACATGCTGGGAAGCGGGGCTTTGGCACCCGGGGAATTTGAGGCCCTGGTTCAGGATTTGGCAGCCGATGTGGAAAAGTCGCATGTCTGTTTGGAAAACTTGCTCTGTTGGTCGGCAACCCAACTGGGGGGTATCACAGCCAAAGCCGAAGTCGTTCCCCTCCGTGAGGCCGTGGAAGAGGTTACCCACCTTTCGGGGTTTGCGATGAACCGCAAGAATCTCCAATACTCGAACACAATCCCGGAAGAAGCCAGGGTGGTATTTGACGGGGCCCAAGTGCAGGCTGTGCTGCGCAACCTGCTTTCCAATGCCGTGAAGTTCACGCCCTCCGGGGGGAAAGTCAGCTTCGAGGCCCGTCGCGAGAATGACCAATGGATCCTCTCCGTTACGGACACCGGCGTCGGAATGTCCCCGGAAAAAGCCGCCACGATTTTTAAACACCAAGAGGTGGCTTCCACCCTCGGCACGGAGTCGGAGAAAGGATTCGGGCTGGGGCTCGACATCTGTCGGGAATTTGTTCTTCTCAATGGCGGGAAGATCGACGCCGAAAGTGCGCCCTCACAGGGCACCAAGGTGTTTGTCAGGCTGAGGGCTGCTCAAGAAGCTTCCCCCAACGACAACCATGTGCTCATCGCAGGGATGCCAGCGCCTGCGCCATCGGTTTGAAGTCGGCTGGCTGGGTGCGCTCAGCCTTCAATGAGATCTACCTCCTGCGCCGATTTCGGTTACGAGAGTTTCTGTCGGA
>JBBECL010000259.1:0-2659 GCA_040881805.1 Terrimicrobiaceae bacterium
TAGGCGACCAACCGAACGACCGTTCTCATTGAGGCATTCGAGGACAGTGTCGGACGAGGTCATTGGATCACGCTTCGGCAAAACTGGTGAAACCGTTCGATTGCACCGAACGGAGCATCCTGACGATTTTCTCGAAACTCAGCGGGAAATAGGCTTCTCCAAGTGGATACTTTGGATTCCCTTCCACATCTGCGGCCAGAGGATCCAGGCTATCGTCTTCCAGTCGGACTGCCTCCATGCATCGCTTGAGAACTAAATCCGGTCCCGTAACTTCACCCCTCGGCGAGTGACAAAGGTTTCCAAGTCCCCATAGAATTGGCTCAATCTGGTTCCGGGTGCCATGGAGCTTCGGTAAAATTTTCTGGATGATCTGGGCGTCGAGGGCGCGACGGATCTCCCAATCGCCAGCGGCCAAGGCTTTGTGGATACACACGAATGTAGAAATCTCTTTGGCAACCCTAAACCCGAACTCGCTGCCACACGCTTCTAGGATATGAAAAACACGCATCAGTTCTTCTGACATCGCGTCTGTTTCGGGCTTGGTCAGTTTGGATGCTCCCTTTAGTTTGAGAAGCGAATCGGAAAAATCCCTACCCTTGGCCCCGAGCTGGGAGGAATCCAATGACTTTGGATTTTTCAGGAATGATGACATCGCAGTCGATCCCGCCCGGAACTCGATCACATTGGCGCGATCCAAAACTTTGGGCGAAAACATGTAGGTCGTCTCGTCAATGTTCACCGTTCCGATTACAAACAGGTTCGCAGGGAGCTTAATTCTGGGAGGAATCCCATCGCGAACCTCCGCAGAATCTCCGTCGCTGTGGAGATGGAGAGCTTCGCCTGATTCGAGGGAAGAAAGGAAATCTGCGAAATACCGCTCGACGTGCGAGAGGTTCATTTCATCCAAAATCAGGAAGTGAGGTTGATCTGGCGCTTGGATCGCGGAAAGAATCAGATCCAATGTCTTCGTCTTCACGTAACGCTTTAGGTCAAGTCCGTCAGGGTATCCGAGGATATTTTCATTGGACGTCCAATCAGCACCAACGGCGACAACTTCAAATGAGCGGCGCATGACCGGCAACCGTTTCGCGGCGAGAAGATGAAAAGCTGCGGCTCGGAGAGGCGACTCGAAAGAATTTAGCTGCCCAGAATATCTCAAATCCGGCTCAACGCCATCGCGAATCGCCCGTGCCGAAACATCCGGTGTTAAATTATTCGTGACGATGTAGTCCGCCCACTGCCGTATCAAAGCAAATGGCAAACTTACGAGGGTTGCCCGGGAAGGGTCGTCCGAATTTCCGAGTTCAACCGATAGTCGATCCGAGTCTTCCACAAAATAACTAGCCCTAGCTGCCGGAACTTTGGTTCCCACTTTGAAAACGTCTTGGATTCCAGACTCGGCTTCGCCCCCCAACCACATCGCAAACAACTGAGCTAGTTTCGTTTTTCCCGACCCTGATAATCCGGTCAGAATCACAAAGGGCTTGGTGCCCAATGATGCCACGAATCTCCGCAGAAACTCCTCGTCGCATTGGAAGTTTGCTTCCTCAAAATTAGAACAGCATTGTTTCAGGGCGGCAGAATCCATTTGTTTGTTCATCCTTAAAGTTCTTCCCATTTTTCACCCCACAAATAGAAGATCGAGGTGCAACCCGCATTCGGTTTGCCGAAATTGTCCAAGGGACCGAATGCCTTTTCAGAGTCGCAAATATCGGAAAGACCTCCATAACACAGGATGTTGTCGTCGTCATACATCCTGAATCGATGAACAAGCGACGCTGCTTTCGCCTCGTCGAAATTTACGCTTTGAGTTCCCGTTTGATCCCTCGGATCGTATTCATTCTTGCAGTGATCCTTTGTGATTATCCACATGACGATTTGATAGATAGAATTACGCAGCCAGAGGCAGTAGATCACCGATGGCCCTCTCCGGGAGCTTTAGCTTCGGATGGAAGTAGCCGGGAAGATCATCGCGGGTGCCGACGAAAAGCTGGCGGCGGCGCTTCTGGGGGACACCGAGCTTCACGCATTCCTCCACTTGGGCATGCACGCGATAGCCGAGTTTGCGGGCCTCGGCTTGTACTTTGGTGAAGTATTGCCCGCCTGATGCCGAGCGGATACCAAGCACGTTTTCCATGATGAAAACCTTCGGCTGGAAGTGCTCCACGTGACGCAGGAACTCTTTGTAGAGATGCCGCCGGGGATCATCCATCAAGCGCGCGCCATGATTGGCACCGTCGACCTGTCGAGCGGTGCTGAATCCCTGACACGGGGGGCCGCCTACAATGAGATCAACTCGATTGGTTCCGATCAGCGCTGCGAGATCGGTGGGTGAAAACGTGGTCAGATCCTTTTCGAGGATATGGGGGATTTTACGAAAATTCGCTCGAAACACTTGAACGGCCTCGGGATTGAAGTCGATGGTGGCCAATCCTTGGAATCCAGCCCGCTCCAGCCCGAGGCTGAAGCCACCGCAGCCGCAGAAAAGATCAATGAAAGTAAGCGGGTCTTGCATGGGAGAATTAACGGTCAATGACGATCTCTAATCTTCTGGAAAACTTGATAGATGGGAAGGAGAAAAGCCAGATCGTTCGGCAGCAGCACGGATTTCCCGGTGAGTTCGTGGAGTTCCTTCTCGCCGTGGGAGCGGCAAGGGTCG
>JBBECL010000260.1:0-2654 GCA_040881805.1 Terrimicrobiaceae bacterium
AAAGTGTTACCCATGTATTGAACCTGATCTGTTACCTATGTATTGAACCTGCACCAGGCCTTGAAGAGCGTGAAGCGGCGCGAGGGGGAAGATCCCCCGCTCAAATTCAGAGCAACTCTAAATTGAAATCCAAAAAAACTCTGCGCCTCTGCGCCTCTGCGGGAGAACCACTTCATGGTGAATTTCCATCGTTCGCGGACAACCGGGGTGGTCGTGCCCACCAATGTGTAGCGCATGCGCGCTATTCGCGCGTCCGAGGGAGGGTGGCGATGTTATTGACGATTGCTGATTGTCCAAAATCTGCAATCCGCAATCCAAAATTCCTCCATGCCTTGTAGTAAAAATATCAAATTGCTCCACCCTCCATTCCACGATAATTTTTAGCACCAGATGAACGATGCCTCCATCGCTGCCCAAGCCCGCGCCGCCGATTTGGCCAAGGTGCGGCGGGCGCGTGCCATGACAGCATTCGAGAAATTTGATGCCGGGGCTTCACTCTTCGAGGAAGCTTGCGCCTGGAGCCTCGCGGGAATCGCCCACCAACATCCCCAATGGGATGAAGCCACCCGGGAAAAGGAACTTCACAGAAGGATCAAACTACAAGATCAAACCGCCTCATGACTGGCACCCAGATCCTGATCAACCTCGTCAGAACACTTGAAAAAGCAGGGGTGCCCTACATGATTGTCGGTTCCTATTCCTCCAACTTCTACGGCATCCCACGTTCCACCAAGGATGCAGATGTCGTCGTCAACCTCGATCAAGCAGATTGGGGAAAACTTGTCTCTCTGCTTCCGCCGGAGTTCGAACTTGAGCAACAATCGAGCTTTGAATTAGTTACAACCACTCGCAAAGAACTGATCAAAGTGAAAGGCAGCCCGTTTGAACTCGAGTTGTTTTACCTGAGCAAAGATGCCCACGACAGGATCCGCTTCGAAAGGCGGCATACCGTTGAGATTTCGCCAGGGGTAAATGCCTGCCTCCCCACCGTCGAAGACGTCATCATCCAAAAGCTTCGCTGGAGCCGAGGAGCCAAGCGGTCGAAGGACTTCGCCGATGTCGTCGCCGTCCTGCAGGTCCAGGGGCCCGCTCGCCTCGATTGGCCCTACATCGAAGAATGGTGCGCCAAACACCAAACCCTCGACCTCCTCGCCGAAGCCAAAACCGAGGCCATCCCCGCTTGGGAAGACGCCTGACCCCGTCCCGAACCATCCCTTCTGAAACAAGCCCCTCTAATCAGGGAGGGGTGGCGGTGTTATTGACGATTGCGGAGTGTTGATTTTTGAGGGATTGGCCCCGCTTCGATCAGGGGCACACGCACCCCGGCATTATTGCAATTTCCATGCAGGGAAATCAAAGCTCCAGCCGGTTCTTCAATTCGTTGGATTGACTGGCAAACTTCTTTGGATTCGAACTTTTCAGTTTCTGGAGATTCGCGAGTTTCCACTGGATCGCGGGCATCTCCGACAGATGCGCACAGGGTGCAGCACTCCAGTCCGGTTCCGCTTCGACGAGACTGATGAGGAATCGCCGGTGCTCAGGCGAGAGTGACGCGGGGAATTCCCGTCGTAGCCGTTCGCGCACGGCAACCAGATCATCAAGTGCCCAATGCCTCCTCTCGTCCGACTCGGTGGTCAACGAAAACAAGGTCGAGATCGACCGAAAGGCGGGGCATGTCGGCAGCGAAAAGGTTGATGGCTGTCCCGCCTTTCAGGGCAAAAGGGCTGCCCTCGAATATCGATGGCGCCGCCTCGATGAGCAGGCGGACAAGCGCGATGTATTCCTTGTCCATCACGGTTTCAAGATAAGAGTCCGCCCGCCCCTGACCCGCGCAACCCACCGCCCCGGCCCGATCCTCTTCCCCGCCACCTTGCGGGCATGTGACGCCCACGGCAACGAAAGCTCCTCCGCCCATCCCACGCAGAGGCGCAATGCCTTTTGCTGCCCGCAAGCCTTGAGCAACGTGGCGAGTATGTCCGCCCTCAAAGAACGCGCGGCCTCCATGATCAGTTTGGCCTCCTCGATCTCTTGGTGAACTCCCACTTCGCTGAGCATTTCCAGCAAGGCCCGTTCAGGCACGGATACCGGTGGTCCCTGGGGCGATTCGGCCAGCGGCTGCAGACCAAAGTCGGGCGATAGCTTCGCGGAGAACAGCTCGCGCACTGTGAGCCGGGAGGGGAACCGCGCGGAAAACCAGTCCGGCAACCTGGTATTCTTCCGCCCCCAAAGCGTCAGGGTTTCCTTCGCTGGGACGTTGTGCCGAACTCCCTGCCACGCCAGCGCAGTCTTTCCGCCGACGTGCAACCCGGGCAGGCGGTCCGCGAGAAACCTCAAACATCCGTCACGGGCCAGCGCGTCGCCGGTGAAAGCGTAGGTCCCCCGAGCGAGCCTTTCGAGCCAGCCAGACTTGGCGTAGAAATAAGCAAGGTCGGACGAAACCCCGTAAGTTGCAAGATCGGCGCTGCCCAGAGGACGTCCGCGTGGGGCGGTGGTTTGGAGTCGCTTGATTATACTACCGCTGCCAGATCGAATCATGTTCGATCAATAGCATCCCTTTCAAGCAGCAGCAACCGGAATGTTTGAAATGGCGCCCATTCATCGAGTATTAATCTGTTTGGGATATTCCGTTCAATCTCTCTGAACGCTCCTTCGGC
>JBBECL010000261.1:0-17281 GCA_040881805.1 Terrimicrobiaceae bacterium
GTTCGAATAGACTTCGGTGAATCCATTTTTCGCTGCTCATGCGAGTCGCAACATTCCGTGAGAATTTTTAAACCCCGATGTCCTCGTTCCAAAGATCCGGCCGGGCCGCGATGAAGGAGCGCATCATTTCGATGCACTCTTCGTTTTGCAAAACCTCGACGTCCACGCCGCTGGAGCGGAGCCAATCTTCGGCCCCAAGGAATGTCACATTTTCAGCCACCACAATTTTGGGGATTTTGTAGAGCAGGGACGTTCCCGAGCACATGGGACAAGGCGAGAGTGTGGTGTAGAGCACGCACTCGCGATAAACGGCGGCAGGCCTTCGTCCGGCGTCCCGGAAGGCACTCATTTCGCCATGCAGGATCGGATCTCCGCTTTGAACCCGCATGTTGTGGCCCCGCCCAATGATTTTGCCCTGATGAACAATCACGGATCCGATGGGGATTCCGCCCTCTGCCAGCCCGGCCTTCGCCTCGGCAATGGCCGCTTCCAAAAATTGATCTCTTGGCATGATGCATTCAAACTGGCAGTTCCATTGATTCGTGCCCAGCGAAATTCCCGGGACATTCACTCCTCAAGAGTTTGCAAAACCAAGGCCTCCGTCCTTTATTAGCAGGCAACCAAAAAACCATGACTCTTTTTCAATCCTTCACCGGCGGTGCGCTGGATACCAATGCCTTTCTGTTTCGAGCCCCTGAGGGCAACATCCTCTTTGATGCCCCGCAGGGCGCGGATGCGGCATTTGCCAAAGAAACAATTTCGTTACTTGTCCTGACCCACGGTCACTTCGACCACGTGGCTGATGCAGCGGCAATCAAGAAGCGTCATGCCTGCCCGGTCTATATGCATGCCCTCACGGTTCCGATGGTCGAGGATCCCGAATTTTTTAAGCGCTGGGGATTTCAACTTGAGGTTGAACCTGTGAGTCCGGATCATGTGGTTACTGAAGGCAAGCACGAATGGCTCGGAGAATCCGTTGAGGTTTTCCATGTGCCCGGTCATTGCCCGGGCAGTTTGTGCACGCTGATTCCCTCGCAAGGCGTCCTGATCGGCGGGGATGTGCTTTTTCACGGCGGCGTGGGCCGCTGGGATCTCCCCGGCGGCGACCATGGCGCGTTAATCTCCGGCATCCAAAAGTTTCTTCTGCCTCTCCCTGACGCCATCCGGGTTTTTCCAGGTCATGGCCCGGAAACAACGATCGGATATGAGAGAGCCTCCAATCCATTTATCCAATCCGGGGTGGGTTAAACCCTATCGTTTTGATTGGTTCCGGCTGTTAAGTTGCTATTGATGAAACCACTTCAACTCGTCGGAATTGCGCTGATTGCCTTGGGAATTGTTGCCTTCGCCTATCAAGGCATCACCTACACCACCAAGGAGAAAGCCATTGACCTTGGCCCGCTCCAAGTGACCACTGAAAAAACAAACACCATCCCTTTGCCTCCCATTCTGGGCGGCATCGTTTTGATTGGAGGAATTGTCCTGCTTGTTGTGGGGCGCAAGTCCTGATTCTGGCGAAACGGGGGGCGGAATCACCCCCGGGCCTTTTTTCAGCTTTCGCGTTTTGAGAGGACCTTGGTCTCGTAGGCTTTGACTTCGGAAAACCAAGTGCCGTCCACGGGGGAGTTGTTGCGGCGGCAGAACTCGTCCCAAACGGCTCCCCAGGGGAACGAACGGGAATCTTCGAACAGGGCCAGTCGGGCGGCATAATCGCCGGCCTCTTCCGCTTGATTGAGGAGTTGGGTGGGGCGCAGGAGTCCCAGGAGGAGAGCCTTCTTGGTGTTGCGGGCCCCGATCGTCCATGCGGCAATGCGGTTGATGCTGGCATCGAAGAAGTCCATGCCAATGTGAATCCGATCCAGTGCCCCGCTCACGGCGACCTCCTCCAAAATCGCGCGCGTGGGATCATCCAAAGTGACCACATGGTCGCTGTCCCACCGCACCCCGCGGCTCACGTGCAGAAGGAGCCCGGGCACAAAAAGCAACAGGGAGGAAATTTTGTCGGCCATGGATTCGGTGGGATGGAAGTGCCCGGCGTCCAAGCACAAGGCCATGGCGTGCTTCACCGCAAAGGCCAAATAAAATTCATGGGAACCGACGGTGTAGGACTCCACCCCGATGCCGAAAAGCTTGCTCTCCACCGCATCGATATTCCATGCGCGGTCAACCTCCACCGCCAAAATTTTTTCCAAGGATTCTTGCAGGCGGGCCCGGGGCGCGGTGCGGTCTGCGGGTGTGTCCTTGGAGCCATCGGGAATCCAGATATTGGTCACGGCAGGGGATCCCAGTTCTTTTCCCATGGCGGCTCCAATCTTTCGGCTGGCAACACAATGTTCGACCCAAAAAGCCCGAATCGCCGGATCACGGTGGGAGAGCGTGAATCCATCGGCTGCCAAGGGATGACCAAAACAGGTGGGGTTAAAATCCATCCCCCAGCCACGGGTCTTGGCCCAATCGATCCAGGAGCGGAAGTGAGAGACGGTGAGGGCATCGCGGTCCACTTTTCCGGGGTTGTCCGTGGCGTAAATGGCATGCAGGTTCAAGCGCAGAGGCCCGGGAACAAGCGCCTCGACCTGCTCGAGATCGGCGCAGAGTTCGGAAAAATTCCGGGCCTTCCCCGGGAAATTACCCGTGGCGACGCATCCTCCGCTTGGCGCACCTGATGCCGCTTCAAACCCTGCCACATCATCCCCCTGCCAACAATGGACGGAAACAGGTGCCGACTGCAGGGTCTGGATGGCCGCCTCGGTATCAACGGAGACGGCGGCGAAACGTTCACGGGCGGATTCGTAAGGACTCATACAGGAAGTTGTCACACTGGCACTTTGAAAAGAATCTGTCTATTTATACTTCACGATGAAATTGTATGTGAAAGTTTGGTGCCCATGGTGCATCGAAGCAGAGTCCTGGCTCAGCAAAAATGGGTTCGTTTACCAACAAATCGACGTGCTCGCCAACCCCGCGGCCTACGCACGAATGAGGGAAATCTCGGGACAATCCTCCACGCCCACGCTGGAACTTCCGGATGGAGATGTGCTGGAAGATTTTGACGTCGGGCAGTTGGAGCGCTTTCTTCGCCAGAGGTCGCTGCTATGACAGAGAACGTCCTTTTGGTTCTTGGCGTCGCGGTGATGGGGGTGGCCTTTCGGTCGCTTGGTCATCCCGTGTTGTTTCGACTGGGGTCATGGACGGTGGTGGGGGCTTCGTTTCTTGCGGGGTGGTTGCTTGCGGGGTCGGTTCTTGTGGGGGGATTCCTGGCGGTCAGCTGGTTTTTTCTCCCCTGGGTGGAATTTGTTTTTCGTTTGAGGAATATTCGGATCCCGTTGGAAAGGGCCTTCGAGCCGCAAACTCCCCCCTCGCGCAGTGTCTTCCCCCAATTCCATGAACTCACCGACGAGGTGGAGGCGGAGGGATTCGACCACGTGGCCGATGTGGGCTGGGAGGACGATCACATGCGCCAATTTTACCGGGTCTTTCGGAACGAGGCCTCCACCACCCAAGCCTGTATCTGCTTTGCCGAAGAGGGAGACCTCGCGTTTTTCTATCTGACCCTCACGTCAAGGACCCCGGCGGGACGGGCGTTTTTGTCATGGAATTACCCCTTTGCCTATGGTCTCAAATTTTCTCCCATGGTGCGTTTGAACCGTCTGCCCGCCACAACCACTTTCGCAGACATGACAAAAGAACACCTCCGCTTCCTGCGCGAGGAGGGCATTGCCGACGGGGCCATGGAAAAGTTTGACGCTCAGCAACTGGTGGGAGCCATCCAGCACGATCTCCAGCGTCATGTCCGACATAACCTTGATATCGGCATTCTCGCCAAAGATGGGGAGAATCTGATTCGTTACACCTTCCGGGGCATGTTTTTCCTTTGGGTGCAGTTTCTGCGGGATGCGGTCAGGATTTTTTGATGATCAATAAAAACCACCCCACCAAAAGAAGCACCCCTCCGAGGGGAGTGATCGCTCCCATCCAGCGGAGGTTTGTGAGAGCCAAAACATAGAGGGACCCTGAGAAGATGGTGATCCCCCCCAACCAAAACCAAGCCACCAACCGGTGCCTTTCGGAGGCCCACAGGGATGCCACAGCATGGGCCAGATGGTAAAGCACGGCGGTTTCCCAGATGGCCGCTGTCGCATTTTGGGACAGCGTGTCCTTCAGCCCGTGAGCACCAAATGCCCCCAAGCCCACAGCCAGAAATCCATAAAAAGCGGCCAAGCGGGGAAGGAGTGCTGTCATATTTGCACCAAACTATCAGCCAAAATGAGGCGATGGGCAAGATTGTCTTCAAGTCTCCCTGAGGATTGCCTTGACGGGGATGCCTGCGAGCCACAAGATTCAAGGGCTATGCGTCTCCGTATGTGAGACACTGATCGGCTGGCTTCCCAAAGCGGCCAAACACCTACACTTTAATTATTTCATGTTAGACAAATTTCTCGGTTTTTTCTCGAACGATATCGGGATTGACCTCGGCACGGCCAACACCCTCGTTTACGTCAAAGATCACGGGATCGTGCTTCGTGAACCCTCCGTGGTGGCTGTGCAGCAGGGCACCCGCAAGGTCCTCGCCGTGGGCGAGGAAGCCAAACGCATGCTGGGGCGAACCCCCGGCAACATTGTCGCCATCCGCCCCTTGAAGGATGGTGTGATCGCCGATTTTGAAGTCACGGAAGCCATGCTGCGCCACTTCATCACCAAGGTTCACAATCATCGCCGCATGGTTCGCCCCCGCGTGGTGATTGCCGTTCCCAGTGGCATCACGGAAGTGGAAAAACGAGCGGTCAAAGACAGCGCCACCCATGCCGGAGCCCGTGAGGTTTATCTGATTGAAGAACCGATGGCTGCGGCGATTGGTGTGGGGTTGCCCGTTCAGGATGCCGGCGGCAACATGATTGTGGATATCGGCGGCGGCACCACCGAGGTCGCCCTCATTTCGCTTTCGGGTATTGTTTTCAGCCGAAGTGTCCGGGTCGCAGGCGATGAACTCGATGAGGCGATCATGAATTACATGAAGCGGGCCTACAATCTCATGATTGGGGAGAGCACCGCCGAAAACATCAAAATCAAAATTGGCTCGGCTTACAAAATGGAGAAAGAGCTCACCATGGAAGTCAAAGGTCGCGATTTGGTGGCCGGACTGCCAAAGACCATCACGATTTCCTCGCAAGAAGTCCGGGAAGCCCTGCTGGAGCCGGTTGCAACCATCATCGACTCCGTGCGCATCACCTTGGAGCGGTGTCCTCCCGAACTTTCTGCCGACCTTGTGGATCGCGGAATTGTCCTGGCGGGAGGGGGAGCTCTCCTCCGGGGACTCGACAAACGCCTCCAAGAGGAAACCGGTTTGCCCGTTCATGTGGCCGAGGATCCGCTCTGCGCGGTGGCCGAAGGAACGGGGAAAGCCCTTCAGGAAATGCAGTTTCTGAAGGCCGTGCAGTCCGCTGACCGAACCTACGGGCACTGAAAGACCGGGCACTCGCAGCCATGAGCCAGAAGGGTCAGCGAATTCCTGTCAGCCTTTCCCAAGGCCGGACTTCCACGCCCTGCCTCCATCATTCCCAAGGGAGAGCCGTATGAAAAAGCTGAACATCATTCTTGTGGTGATCATCCTCATCGGGGCCGTTGTCCTTTCCACCATGGGGTCGAAACCCATGCAGGGTTTGCAGGCGGCGTTCCTTTCCCTCGTCTCACCCTTTTTGAAAACCGGCTCGGCGGTGAGCCAACAACTGGGGAGCGTTGGCCAAAATCTCAAAACCCTCGATCAGCTTGAATTCGAGAACCGGGATTTGACTCTGAAAAATCGGGAGTTGATGGCTATGAATCAGCTCCTTCGCGATATTGAAGCGGAGAACAACAACCTGCGTCAGGCCTTGGAATACCGGGAGAGATCGGTCTTCAAGCTTCTCCCGGCGAGGGTCATCTCCCGCGATGCGTCCACGTGGTGGAACACGGTCAAGGTCAACCGGGGCTTCGAGGATGGGGTCGAAAGCGACATGCCAGTGCTCACCGAATCCGGGTTGGTGGGCAAAACAACCACCGTCGCGAAAAACGAATCGATTGTTTTGCTCATGACCGATGAGACCTGCCGGGTGGCCACCCGCGTGGAAGGATCGGTTGAGCAGGGCATTGCTTCCGGGCAGCGGGTGGCAAGCGCAGGCACGCCCGGCGAGGTTCAACTGTCTTTTCTTTCGAAAAGTGCAAACCTTCAGCCCGGCCAGAAAGTTTACACGGCGGGAGTGAGTGGTGGGGTTTTCCCTTCGGGAATCCTTGTGGGCGAAGTGAAATCCTTCCGGGCGCGAGCCCTGGACGGTCAGGCGATCCTGACCCCGGCGGTGGACCTCGCCGGCGTCGAGGACGTCTTCATCCTCGTGGGGGCAAAATGAAAACGATCCTCGGCCTCATTGCCCTCTTTCTGGCCATCTTTTTTGCTTTCCCCATCCAGGAAATGATTCCCCCGGTTTCGGCTTTGCATGGGGCCCGACTTTTGTTGGTGCCGGCGCTCTTTTGTTACGGAGCCGTGGCGCTTTCCACGCCCGCGATGTTGGCCCTGGCGGTATTCACCGGTCTGTTCACCGATCTGGCTTATCTTCACGTGGTTGCCGGGCAGGTTGAAATCGCCGTGGGTTGGTCTATCGTGTTCTTTGTGATCTTGGGACTTGTGGCAAACGGGCTTCAGCCAGCCTTTCAGCGTGGACAGTGGTGGATCCCCATCCCCTTGACCCTGGTGGTCACGTCACTTTTTTTGCTCTTGCAGTTTGCGATGATCAGCCTGCGGCGCGAAGGTTTCTTTTTTAATGAGGTCGTGGTGTGGAGGATTCTTGGTGCCGGTGTCCTTTCGTCGGTTGTTGCCATGGTGATCCATCCCATCGCGATGTGGTCGGGTTACTTTATCGGAGATTCCCCCATGGGACGGAGCACCGTTCTTGCGAAGCCATGAAACGCGGCGCCCCATCTCTTCGTCTGTATTTTTTGGCGGGACTCATCGTTCTCGCCTTCGGGGGCATCACCTTTCAGCTTTGGTTGGTTCAAGTGGCCCGGGGAGCCGAATACACGGCCAAGATCCGGTCCGGATCCCAGGTCACCGTGAGAATCCCGGCGGTGCGCGGCGAAATCACGGACCGCAACGCCATCCCCCTCGTTCAGAATCGCGCGAGTTTCGATGTGGACTTCATGCTCCCGGATATGGTGCGCGCCTACCGGGAATCCCATGGGGGTCTTCCGCTGACCACCTACCGTGGCACGGTGCACAACATGCCAAAAGATCTCAAAGAGGCCGATGTCGTGCGCATCGTCACCGAAGAGGTCATTCCCCGTTTGGAAGAGCTGGGAGTCGCGGAGGATTTTAATTCAAGAAAACTCCAAATCCATTACCGCAACAACCGGGAAGTGCCCTTCAACTACCGTCAAGACCTGGACTTTGAGACCATGGCCATTCTCTCCGAGCGCAGCTTGGAACTTCCCGGCGTGAATGTCACCCGCAAGCCCGTTCGCCAATACCTTTACGGATCCCTCGCCGCCCACCTTCTTGGATATGTCGGCATGCCAAACAATCTCGACAAGCAGCCCGACATCCGCCAATTCAATTTTTATGACCCCGACATGGAAGGCAAAGCCCAAGTCGAGCTCTACATGGACGAATTCCTGAGGGGCAAACCCGGCGTGCGGATTCTTCAGCGCAATGCCAAAGGCGTCATCGAGGGTGAGGTCTCGGTGACCGAGCCCGAGCAGGGCGCGAATGTCCACCTCACCATTGACGCACGCATCCAATACATCGCCGAGAAAGCCCTCCGTGCCGTCGGGCGCGGGGCCGCCGTGGTGCTTGATCCCAACAATGGGGATGTTCTGGCCATGGCGACGGTGCCCTCCTTTGACCCCAATTCCTTTATCCCGTCCATCAATGTCAAAGATTGGACGGCCCTCACGTCCGATGAGACGGATCCCCTTTTGAACCGCGCCATCAGTTCCTACGCGCCGGGGTCCACGTACAAATCCTTTATCGCGCTGGCCGGGCTGCGCGCCGGGAAAGCCGGCACGTTTCCCTGCGGCGGTGGCATTGCCATCGGGAACACCTTCATGAAGTGCCACAGCACCAGCCATAGCTCCATGGGCCTCGAGAATGCCATCAAGGTTTCCTGCAACGGCTACTTTTACCGATTGGGAATTGCCGCTGGCATCGACCAAATCGTGGCGGTTGGCAACATGCTTGGCCTCGGCCAAAAAAGCGGGCTTCCGCTCTCCGGAGAGAGTGCCGGCGTTCTGCCGGGACCCGAATACCTTGCCGAGGTGAGACCACGCGAGCGCTGGACCAGCGGCCTCACCGCCAACACGGCGATCGGGCAGGGGGAGGTGCTGGCCTCACCGCTCCAAATGGCGGCAATGACAGCGGCCATCGCCAATGGTGGCACCGTGTATTACCCCCGACTCATCGACAAAGTTGTCGCCCAGGATGGCAAGATCCTCCAACAAGAACCGGCCCGCGTGCGCTCCAATCTCGTCACCGACGGCGGACTCACTCCCGAACAAATCGAGCGGGTCCGCTCGGGGATGCTCAAAGCGGTTGCCGAGGGCGGTGGCACGGGCGGCCGCTCTCGCATCAAAGGCGTCGAAGTGGCGGGCAAAACCGGGACGGCCCAGAACTGGAGCATGCGCAATGGCAAACGTATTTCGGATAACCATGTCTGGTTCATCGCCTTTGCGCCCTACGAAAAACCCAAATATGCAGTCGCCGTGATCGTGCAAGGCGCCAAATCCGGCGGTGGCGTCGCGGCCCCCATCGCGGCAAAAATTTTGGAGGATACCTTCAAACTGCCCGGACTGAGCCCGGACGGGTCGGAACCCACTCCGGCAGAACCCGCCAGCCCCGATGATCCGCCCAAGGCCGAACCCGTGCTCCTCGCGTCCCTTGCCCCGGCCGTCGGCGATTTTCGCTTCATTGACAGCGTGGATTTCGGGCGTGCGATTCCCGCCGCCTCTAGCATTTCCGAAGATTCGGAAACGGCTTCCGCTGCCGAAGCCGCCTCCTCCCAGCAGGCCGCACGCCCCGCGAATCCCAATATCCGCGAGGATGCCGATGACCGCGGGCGGGTCAAAAACAGGGAACGCCAGCCCTCGGGCATCCAAAAGTTTTTTAATTTTTTCGGCGGAAACAAAGACCGCAAAGAAAAGGAAAAGAAAAAACCTTCCCAGCCCCCGCGGCGATGAAGGTTCAACCATCAACCATCCCTCACACGGAACACCCTCAAAATTATTTCCATGATCGAAACCGTCAAACGCATCCTGGGCCTTCGTAAAAAGTCCACAGGAATCAAAATCATCGTCAGCTGCGAGCGCCTCGAAAAACGGGTCGCGCTTCTGGAGGACGGAAAACTCGAAGAATACACCACCGAACGCGACAGTGACCGAAATATTGTCGGCGCGATCTTCAAAGGCAAGGTCCGCAACATCGAACACGGCATCAAGGCCATGTTCGTGGATATCGGATTTGAAAAAAATGCCTTTCTCCAGTTCTGGGACGCCATCCCCGCTGCTCTCGACAGCGGCATTGAGGCCGTGGCCCGCGAAGGGGCTTCCGCCAAACGCAAAAAACCCAAAATCACCCACAAGGATGTCCCAAACATTTACCCGGTGGGTTCGGATGTCCTCGTCCAAGTCAAAAAGGGTCCCATCGGCACCAAGGGGCCCCGCATCACCACCGATGTGAGCCTTGCGGGCCGGTATCTGGTTCTTATGCCTTTTAATGATCAATGCGGGATCTCCCGCAAGATCGATGATCCCAAAGAACGGGAACGTCTCCGGAAGATTTTGCGGGAACTCGACATTCCAGAAGGTATGGGCGTCATCATGCGCACGGTCGGTCAAGGGCAGCGGGCCCGCTATTTTGTCCGGGATCTCGGACTCCTCCTTGAACAATGGGCCGCCATCCAAAAAGGCTTGGAAGAACAACCCGCCCCGGCCTGCCTGTTCCATGAACCCGACTTGGTGGACCGGACGGTCCGGGATTTTCTCACGGACGACATTGATGCCATCATCGTCGATGATGCCAAATCCGCCGAGCGCATGCAGGCTTTGGTGGGTATGATTTCCACCCGCGCGAAAAAACGGATCCAAGTCTACTCCGGCGCGGAGCCCGTCTTCGAATGTTTTGGAGTCCAAGCCCAAATCGATTCCGCGTTTCACCGTCAGGTGTGGCTTCCCTGCGGTGGCTACATCGTCATCGATGAAACCGAGGCTCTCATCGCCGTGGACGTCAACACCGGCCGCAACAAAGGAGCAAAGGACATGGAAAAAACCATTCTCCAAACGAACCTTGAGGCCGCTGACGAAATTTGCCGTCAGATGCGGCTTCGCAATATTGGCGGAATCATCATCGGTGACTTTATCGATATGAAGAGCCGGAAAGACCAGCAGGCTGTTTATCAACGCGTCCGGGACCGTCTCAAACGCGACAAAGCCCGCACCCACGTGCTGCCGATTTCCCAGTTGGGATTGATGGAAATGACGCGCCAGCGTGCCGCCGAAAGTCTGGCGGACTCCCAATACGTGCCCTGCCCGTATTGCAATGGCCGGGGCAATGTGAAAAGCCCGATGACCCTGAGCGTTGAACTCCAACGGCGTCTGCACAGCGTGATGCGCAAACACCAGGATTCCGTGCATGAGGTCAAGGTCGTTGTTCATCCCGAACTGCTGAACCGCCTCCGCACCGAGGACGAAGAACTGCTCGTGGATATCGAACGCCGTTACGCCGGCCGCCTTGCCTTCCGCTCGGACCCCGCCTTCCACCACGAAAAATTCGTGGTTCTGAACGGCATCACCGGCGAAGAACTGAAGCCCTGAGCTGACAGACCGGATGCCCTATCCCGAATTGTCCACTTCCTCAGCCGGGACTGGCTCGGGTTCGGGGTCATCGCCGGGTTTGGATTTTTCGCCGTAAACCCTGCGGAAAACCTTGCCGATCATCGGGGCGGCATGGGATCCGCCGCCGGCTTTGACTCCGGCCGCGGCTTCATACACCGCGGCAAAGGCATAGCGGGGATTGTCGACAGGAAGGTAGCCGGCAAACCATGCCGCCGTGCGGGGGCCCCATTGGGCGGTGCCGGTTTTTCCCGCGACGGAGATGCCCTTCACTTTGGAGCGGTGGCCGGTTCCCTGGCCTCCCTCGGTCACGGCCACCAAGGCCTTGCGCAAGGTGTCATTGATTTCCGGAGAAATGGGAATTTCATCGCGCAGGCGGTCGGGGTAAGCGGCGATGACCTTGTTGTCGATGGTCTGCACTTGTTTCACCAAGCGGGTTTGATGGAATTTGCCGCCCATGGCGAGGGCTCCCATGGCTTGGGCCATCTGGAGAGGGGAGATGAGAATGTCTCCTTGACCGATGCTCATGTTGGCAACATCACCGTTCTTGATGGTCCGGCGGTGCACCCGCATCATGTAATCATCGGTGGGGATATTGCCGGAGGCCTCGCCTTGGAGCGGGATTCCTGTTCGACGGCCAAGACCGAGGGCGGTGGAGCAGTCAATGATGGGGGGGGCTCCGATTTTCAGGCCTGCTTGATAGAACCACGTGTTGCAGGATTGCTCCATGGCTCCCACAAAGTTGAGCGAACCGGCGGGCACCTTTTTCCAATTTGAGAACACGTGCCGGCCCACGGTCACCGATGTCGGGCAACTCAGCTTGGTGGTTGGCTTGATGATTCCTGTCTCCATGGCTGCAAGGCCAACAAACGTTTTGAATGTGGAGCCGGGTGGATAGGCGGACCGGAAGGCACGAGGAAAAAGCGGCGCGCTTTCATCATTGGAATAATGATCAAAAACCGCCTTGGAAACGGTGGGGACAAATTCGTTGGGGTTGAAGGTGGGGTTGGAGGCCATGGCAAGGATCTCTCCCGTGGTGGGGTCAATGACCACGATGGCTCCCCGCTCGCTTTCGGATTTGAGAACCTCCTCACAAATGCGCTGAAGCCCCTCGTCGATGGTCAAAATCACGTTGTAACCCGGCACGGGTGGCCGGGCGATGCGCTCGGACATTTTGTTTCCATCCGCGTCAAAGGTCATGTGAAGCATTCCTTGCTGACCCTTCAACTCGGAGTCGAAAGACTGCTCGATGCCCTCTTTGCCTTCGCTTTCAGAAAAAATCAAATCCCGGTTTTCGATGGGACGCACAGAGAGGGGGGCCTCTCGTCCGGTGTAGCCAATGATGTGGGCCGCAAGGGTGTCATTCGGATAAACCCTCACGTAGGTCTGGCGAAGGATCAGGTTCGGTGTCATTCCCCGCTGCGCAATGCCAAGCTCTTGAGGTTTCAGGTCTTCGACAATATCAATGGGGAGAAGGCCTCGGTTTTTGTAGTGGTTGATGATGGCCTCGTCAGAAATGTTGATCGGCCGATTGAGAAAGCTCGAGGCCAGTTGGATTTGCTGACGGGAAAACGAAAGAATCCGGGCATCGTCCCAATTGAGCGGGGTTGGGAAGCTGATCGCGAGATTGTAGCTCAGGCGGATCTGGGCGAAGGGCCGTCCATTGCGGTCGGTGATCTGGCCGCGGGGTGCCGGGATTCCAAGGACGAACGTGCGGGCCTGCTTCTGGGTTTCCCACGTGGGCTGGGGATTCTCGACATTTCCGGTGTTGTCGATGAGGGGCGCTTGGGCCAGAGCCCGGGGATTCAGGATTCCGCCTGCCACCACCAAAGCCGCCAGAAGGCAGGGATGTGAAGCTCGGTAAAACCCTGACCGCGAACCCCGGGGGGATGCCAACTTCCGAGGGGTGCTGGAACTAAAGCTGTTGGGCCACTTTTTCAAGTGTGTAGCATTCGATGATGTCTTCAGGTTGGTATTCAGAAAAGTCACCCAGCTTTATACCACATTCCAGGCCGGTTCGCACCTCTTTCACTTCATCTTGGAATCGGCGGAGGGTTCCAATACCTCCGTCATAGATCGGCTGCTTCTTGCGAAGCAGGCGGGCCCGCGCGGTGCGAAGAATGCGACCATCGGTGACGTAGCAGCCGGCCACCTTTCCTTTGGTGAGATCGAAGACCTGACGGACTTCGGCATGCCCGACGACGCTCTCGCGCAATTCCGGCGAGAGGAGACCCTCCATGGCCTCCTTCACCTGATCGATGAGTTCATAGATGATGCTGTAAAGTTTGATCTGAACGCCCTCGCGCTTGGCGGACCCGGAGGCGGTGTTTTCGACTTTCACGCCGAATCCGATGATGATCGCATCCGAAGCGCTGGCCAACAGGACGTCGGATTCGGTGATGGGGCCCACAGCGGCATGAATCACGTCCAGCGCAATTTTGTTTTGAGGCAGATCGCCCAAGGCGCCCACAATGGCCTCCACGGACCCGTGCACATCGGATTTGAGGACAATGCGCAGAGTCTGCTTTTGACCTTCCTCGATGCTGGCAAAAAGATTTTCGAGCGTCGCCCGCTGCGGCGCGGCCAATTTGTTGGTACGAATGGCATCCAGCCGTTCTTCGCTCAGGAGGCGGGCGGCGCGTTCGCTTTCCATCACCGCCAGTTCATCGCCGGCGTTGGGCAGACCGCTGAACCCGAGAATTCTGGCTGGCATGCCGGGACCAACCTGTTTGACCGGCTTGCCAAGGTCATTCACGAGTTGTTTGATTTTGCCATTAAAATTGCCGCAGATGAAGGTGTCGCCCACTTTGAGAGTTCCCATGCGCACAATCGCCGTGGCGGTGGGGCCGCGGCCTTGTTCGACCTGGGCCTCAATGACGGTGCAACGGGCCGGCGATTTGGGATCGGCTTTGAGCTCCAGGATTTCCGCCTGGAGGGCGATCATTTCAATGAGTCCTTCGATTCCCGTGCCTTTGATGGCGCTAACCGGGCAGCAGATCGTCTGGCCGCCCCAATCCTCGGGGGTGAGGCCTTTGTCTTGGAGTTGGGTTTTGACTTTGTCCTGGTTGGCGGAGGGGAGATCAATTTTGTTGATGGCGACGATGAGGGCCACGTTCGCCGCTTTGGCGTGATTGATGGCCTCAATGGTCTGTGGCATGAGACCGTCGTCTGCTGCCACCACGAGCACCACAATATCTGTCACCATCGCGCCACGGGCCCGCATGGCCGTAAAAGCGGCATGGCCCGGGGTGTCCAAAAACGTGATCTTGTGCCCATCGCGTTCCACGCTGTAGGCACCGATATGTTGGGTGATGCCACCGGCTTCTCCATCCGCGACGCGGGCTTTGCGAATACAATCGAGGAGTGAGGTTTTGCCGTGATCGACATGACCCATAAAGGTCACAATGGGAGGCCGTGGTTTGAGAGCTTCCTCTTTCGGGGGTTCGGGCTCTTGGGGGGCCTCGACTTTGACTTCGACCTTGTGGTGGCCCTTCGACGTGTCTTTTTTCTCGCGCTCGAGGACGATGTCATGCTTCTCGCAAATTTTTGCCACCACATCGAGTTCGAGGGTTTGGTTCACATTGGCGTAAATCTGGATATCCAACAGATCCTTGATAATCTGGAATGGCTTGAGCCCGATGAGGGGGGCCAGCTCCTTGACCGTGATGGAGGTTTTTAGAAGCAGGGTTTTTCGGTCATCAACAACCACCGGCTCGGGTTCCGGGGTTTCCAATGCGACGGGCTCTTCGGGCACCGGGGTTTCGGCCACCACTTCAAGTTTGGTTGTGGATTGTGGGATGCGGCTGATGGGTGGCAATTCCACCTTGGCTTTGGCCTCGGCCGATTCCATTACCGTCCGGCGCACTTTTTTCTTTGGCTCCAAAAGGTCCACCGTTTCGCTCACCACCTTGGGTTTGACCTCGACGGGCTCCGCGGGGGGAGCGGTCTCCTGATGCGCGGAAACTGGCCCACGCTTCGGTTTGATCGAAGTGTCTTTTCTGGTGGTTTTCGAAGTTGTGGCTTTGGGTGTTGGCATGAAAAATCAGTGTGACGGAGCCCTCCGGCGTTACGTGGCCGAGGGGCTTTCTGCGGGAAGGGTTCCCTGCGAGGCTTTGAGAATTTTTGCAGCCCGCTCGAGGTCACAGCCAAGGATTTCTGCGATATCCTCAGCCTCGGCCGTCTGAATCGCCTCAATGGAATTCATCCCACCATCCGCAAGGGCTTGGGCCTCTTCATCTGTCACCGCGAGGGCCTCGGTGAGAGAAAGTGCGGCTTGGGCTTGGTGGGATTGAAGCGCCTCGGCGGCACTCTTATCCTCCTGGATGTCAATATCCCAACCCGTGAGTTTTGCTGTCAGGCGGGCGTTTTGGCCGCGCCGACCGATGGCCAGCGAAAGGTCCTCTTTGGCAACAACGACTTGGATCGAGTGCTTGGCTTCGTTCAGAGAAATGCTCTTGATGTTCGCCGGCTTGAGGGCGGCTTGGGCAAATTTGAGGGGATCTTCTTCCCAGCGAATGATGTCCACTTTTTCATTGTTGAGTTCGCGCACAATGTTTTTGACACGTGCTCCCCGCATGCCCACGCAGGCTCCCACCGGGTCCACTTTGCTGTCATCGCTATGGACGGCGACCTTCGTGCGATACCCGGCCTCGCGGGCGATGCCTTTCAACTCAACCGTGCGATCACCGATTTCGCTGACCTCAATTTCAAAAAGGCGGCGAACAAAATTGGGGTGACTCCGGGAAAGGATAATCTCAGGACCACGAGAGCCATTTTCAACAGCCACCACATAGGCTCTCAAACGATCCCCCACATTGTATTCCTCCGTCACGACGCGCTCCTTGGCGGTCATGGTCCCTTCAAACCGTCCCAAATCCAAAATGACATCCGATTTTTCAAACCGGCGAACGGTGCCACTCACGATCTCTCCGGCCCGGTCCTTGAATTCCTCGTAGATCATGTCTTTTTCGATCTGACGAATCCGTTGATTGATGGCTTGGCGGGCGGCCTGTGCTGCGATCCGGCCGAAGTCGCGGGGTGTGACTTCAATTTCTACTTCTTCTCCGAGCACG
The DNA here is from genome assembly GCA_040881805.1 of Terrimicrobiaceae bacterium. Taxonomy (GTDB): domain Bacteria; phylum Verrucomicrobiota; class Verrucomicrobiia; order Chthoniobacterales; family Terrimicrobiaceae; genus JAJTZA01. The sequence continues at coordinate 15,921 of JBBECL010000261.1, forward strand.
ACGTCCGGTTTCACACTTCTTGCTTTGGACAGAGTGACCTGATCGTGAACGTTTTCCACTTTTTCGACGACGATCAACTTGGCAAAAGCCCGGATTTCCCCGGATTTTTGGTCGATGGCAATGCGCAACTCCCGCGTCCCGGACGTGAAATTCTTCTTCGAGGCCGTCAAGAGGGCATCAGAAATGGCTTCAATGAGCATCTCGCGGCGGATGCCCCTTTCGCGCTCGAGGTAATCGAGCATGGCTATAAGTTCAGCGTTCATATCAAAAAGCGTTGTTCCCCAAGATGGAAAGAGCGGGACAAATCCCGCTCTGCTCACTTGATGGAACTGATCAATATCGTTGCACAGATGCCCATGGTCAAGCCTGAACCCTAAATTCTCTGGGAACAATGTGTGGCTTGCACCAACGGACTTCCCAGCGTATTGCTTGGGAAAGGAGGTTGTTGGTAGTTATGAGAGTGCATTTGAAACAAATTCCCCATGGGGAAACGCTGAGGGTCGAGGGCGAGGAGGGTGCGGAGGAGTTGGGCTTGGAAGAAGCGGGAGTCACCCCTGTGGGGCCACTTCGCTATTGTTTGGATCTTGGAGTCTCGGAAGATGGGCTCTTTGCAACCGGAACCCTCCAACTGCGCGTGCGGATGCAGTGTGTGGTGACGCTGGAGGATTTTGAGGAAGAACTCGTGATTGACCCCTTCGTCATCCAAAAAGAACTTCATGGTCGCGAACTCGTGGACTTGACGCCGGAGATCAGAGAGGATATCCATCTTGCCCTGCCCGCCCACCCGCGATCCAAAGCGGCAAGCGAAAAAAGCCCATTTGCCCGGAGCGCCACCCACGTGGAAAGCGCCCCGACAGCCGAGGGTGGAAGTCCTTGGGGAGTGCTGGATCAACTCAAAAACAACTGAACTGAATTATGGGAGTCCCCAAAAGAAAAACATCCAAAATGCGCCTTCGCACCCGCAAGGCCGCCAATCGTTGGCACGCACCGAAACTTTCCAAATGCCCCCAATGCGGAGCAGCGGTCCTGGCTCACATTGCCTGTCCCGCCTGCGGATTTTACAAAGAACGGCAAGTTCTCAGCGTCGAGGCCGTTTGATCGGTTTGGCGATAGTTTTCGCCAGCGCTGACAGGATGGACCCGTTGCCAACCCAACAGTCTGGCCAATGAAAATCGCTCTTGATGCGATGGGGGGCGATCATGCCCCGCAAAATCCCATTGCCGGTGCGGTGATGGCCCTTGCCATGCACCCGGAAATCACCAGGCTCTACTTGACGGGAGATGAGGCCACACTCCGCAAAGAACTGGCCAAACACCGCTGCACCGATCGGCCCCAGAAACCTGACCATGACGCCGGAATAG
>JBBECL010000262.1:0-17020 GCA_040881805.1 Terrimicrobiaceae bacterium
GTCCTTCCAGATGCGGGCAGTTGTCCTGATAAGCACAACAAAACCCGTATGGAGGCAAAAGGGGTCAGGCCTTGCCTGTTGACATTTATTCATGATCATGAGCAATCTTTTGTGGGCCGAGAAAACCCAGAGTCGAATATGAAGGCGCGGTTTACCATGTTATGGATCGGGGAAATCGACTTGAGGCCATTTACTTGAGCGATGAAGATCACGAGCTTTTTTTGAAAACTCTGGGCGAGGCATGCAAAAGAACCGGGTGGCGCATTCATTCTTACGTGTTCATAAAAAATCATTACCATCTGCTTTTGGAGACTCCCAAGCCCAATTTGTCATCGGGAATGCAGCGGTAGGCTGACGACGATCATCAAAGATTCTCGATTTCGCGAAGATCCCGGTCAAATTCCCTCAAATCGTAATTCACGGCGACGTTCCGCCGCCCGACCTCCTGCAAAAACTCAGGCGTGGGAAGATGGGCGATGCGTGCGCCGTGCCCCAAGGACAGGTTCTGGTTGGAGCAAGCAAAAGGCAAAAGAAACTCTTTCAGAGTTCCTCTCCCTTGCGCCTTGTCAACAGCCCGTATTAAATCCATCAATGCCCATCAAAGTGCAAACAGGCTCCAAACCTGCGGTTTTTTTGAAAAATTGTTTCTGTGAATCCCGCGCTTTCTGTTAAGTCAAAAGCCGTCATGGGAAATGTGAAGCATCAAAATTGCCAAGGTTTTTTGATCGTGGCCCTTATGACGCTGTTTTCGCCCGGCGCTCTCTTCGCGGATGTGAGTGGTGCCGGCTATCCCATGAAGAGGATCACGGACATTTTTGATCCGCAATCCCTGCCGGCGGAAATGATCATGACCACGGCGATGGTGGTTCTTTGGATCACCCTCGGAATTTTTGTGGTGGTGACGACCCTGCTGGTTTTCATCGTGATTCGATTCCGCCGGAAACCAACCGATGATGGCAGCGAGCCGCCCCAGATCTACGGGAGCACAAACATCGAGCTCGCGTGGACGGTGATCCCGATTCTGATCACGGTCGTTTTGATTTTGGTGACGAGCCGCACCATTGGAGAAATCCAAAACAAGGCCCTCCCCGAAAACACCCTGCAAATCCGGTTGGTGGGGCATCAGTGGTGGTGGGAGATCCATTACCCGGAATTGGGAATTATCACGGCCAACGAAATCCATGTGCCGATGAGCGACCGGGACCCGGCCAAAGCCCGGCCCACGCATATCGAACTCCAGTCCGCCGATGTGATCCACAGCTTTTGGGTGCCCCAACTGGCAGGCAAAACCGACCTGGTCCCGAACCGCACCAACAGGACATGGATTGAGCCCTTCGAGACCGGCGTGTATTTTGGAAATTGCGCGGAATATTGTGGCACGCAACACGCGAACATGTTGCTTCGAGTGATCGTGCACACGCCGGAAGATTTTGAGCGCTGGGTGGCAGCCCAAAAAGCCCCGATCCCGGCTCCTGTGACAGCCGCCGAAATCGAAGGAGAGAAGCTTTTTTATTCCACCTCCTGCATCAACTGTCACAAGGTGGGGGATTCGGTGGCGCAAGGAATTTTCGGCCCCGATTTGAGCAAGCTCATGTTGCGTCAAACCATCGGGGCCGGGGTGGCACCGCTCGATGACAAGCACCTCTGGGCTTGGGTCAAAGATCCGCAAGAGGTCAAAGTCGGGTGTTTGATGCCGGACATGCAACTCCTCGATGCCGAGGTGGACTCCATCGTGGCTTATTTGAAAACTCTGAAATGAAACCCGGAATCTTCACCCGTTAAACGCCGTGGCCACTGAAACTCCCATCGTCCAAAAAGACTACGAATTCCCGGCCCCGCAAAAGGTTGGTCATGAGAAGGGATCCTTCACGCGGATTATCCAGGAATTGGTTTTCACCGTGGATCACAAAAAACTCGGGCTGATGTATATCGGGGCGGGTCTTGTGTTTTTTGTGGTCGCCGGGTTGATGGCCACGATGATCCGTGCGCAACTCTTTTTCCCGGGCAACACGTTCTTGGAGCCGGATGTTTTCAACCGGTTTTTCACCATGCACGGGACGGCCATGGTTTTTCTGGTTGGCATGCCGATCATTTTTGGATTTGCGAATTATTTGGTGCCTCTGATGATCGGGGCGCGGGACATGGCCTTTCCACGACTGAATGCCTTTGGGTTCTGGGCGTTTTTGTTCAGCGGGCTGCTTTTGTATTTCAGCTACCTTGGCGGGCCGGGTTTGTATGCGGCGGGGTCGGCTCCCGATGTGGGGTGGTTCGCGTATTCACCGCTCACGTCGAGGGCTTTTTCGCGGGGCACCAGCACCGATTACTGGACCCTCTCGCTGTTGCTGGGAGGCATCGCAAGCATCTCGACCGCGCTGAATATCATCGTCACCATCGTCTGCTACCGTTGCAAGGGAATGACCCTTGGGCGGATGCCGCTTTTTGTGTGGTTGTATCTGGTGGTCGGGTTTCTGGTCATCATTGCCGTGCCGCCCCTCACGGCCTGCCAGATCATGTTGATGCTGGACCGCTATCTCGGAGCGGCCTTTTTCGACACCCAAGCCGGAGGTTCGGCTGTTTTGTGGCAGCACTTCTTTTGGATCTTCGGCCATCCCGAGGTTTACATTCTTATTTTGCCGGGCTTTGCGATTGCGTCCGAGGTGATCCCCGTGTTTTCGCGCAAGCCGATCTTCGGGTATCCCATCATGGTTGCGGCGACCGTGATGATTGCCTTCCTGAGCTTGGGGGTTTGGGCCCATCACATGTTCACGGTCGGGATGACCTCCCTCGGCAACACATTTTTCGCGATCTCCACGATGCTGATTGCGATACCGACCGGGATCAAAATTTTTAACTGGCTGGGCACCATGTATGGGGGAAAACTCCGGTTCGAGCTTCCGATGTTGTTCTGCATCGGGTTCCTCTTCCAATTCCTGATTGCGGGTCTCACGGGGGTGATCCTTGCGGTGGCTCCGTTCACCTGGCAGCTGAGTGATTCGTATTTTGTGGTGGCCCACTTCCACTATGTGCTCATTGGCGGGCTGCTTTACACGATCTTTGCCGGCATTTATTATTGGTATCCCAAAGCCTTTGGAAAAATGCCGGATAAAAAGCTCGGCCTCTTCCACTTCTGGCTGTTCACGATCGGGTTTCACCTGACCTTTGCTCCCCAACACGTCTCCGGACTGCTTGGCATGCCCCGCCGCATTTTTACGTATGAAGCGGGGAGGGGTTGGGAAATCTGGAACCAACTTTCCACCATTGGCGTGTTGATCCAAATCCCGGGGATTCTCTTTTTTGTCATCAATCTCATTTATTCCTACAGGAAAGGGCGACCGGCCGGGGATGATCCCTGGGACGCGTGGACGTTGGAGTGGGCCACGACCTCGCCTCCGGCTGATTACAATTTTGCCACGTTGCCCGAAGTGAAAAGCCGCCGTCCCTTGTGGGATCTCAAACACCCGGATGACCCGGATTGGAAATACGAATGAGCACCGCAGAAATCACTGACGACTGGAAGTTGCCGTCTCCGCGCAAGGTGGGGTTGGCCTGCTTGATCCTGACAGAATCCGCGCTGTTCACGATCTTTGTGGTGGCGTATCTGTTTTATATGGGCAAGAGCCTCAACGGGCCATTGCCCCAAGATGTTTTGGAATTTCCGTGGCTGGGAAGCATCGCGCTTTTTGGCAGCAGCTTCACGGTGGTGATGGGGGAACGTTTCCTTGTCCGTGGCCACAAGCGGGGCTTCCTTCTCTGGTGGGGACTGACAATTGCCTTGGGGGCTTTTTTTGTTTATTTCACAGCCAACGAATGGTGGCATCTGATCACCAAAGAAGGCCTCATGATCAACACCAACGTTTTTGGCACCACGTTTTATTCGCTGGTTGGTCTGCACGCCAGTCACGTCCTTGTCGGGTTGGTGCTTCTGAGTATCGTTTTTGTGGCTGGACTCAAAGACCGGATTCCCGCCCACCACCATGAACACATCGAGATGGTCTCCTGGTATTGGCATTTTGTGGATGCCATCTGGATCGTTGTTCTCACCGTGGTGTATATCATCAGCGTCCGCGACCCATGAGCTCCGACCACGACAAAATCCCTGAATCCATTCCCCTTCCGGAGCCCACCGGGTGGCCGATTATTCTGGCTTTCGGGCTGGTGCTGATTTTTGCCGGGGTGGTCACCAGCCCGGCTGTTTCGGTGGTTGGGCTGCTGGTGGGTTTGGTGGGAGCGGTGGGTTTGTTTGGGGATGTGTTTCCGCATCCCAAACATGAACTGGTCCCCGTCGCGGCAGCCAAAGATGGTCCGGCCCCCGTGGTGAATGCCTCGGACCGCGTGCGCCTGCTCAAAGTGGGGGAGAAAGGTCACCGCGTTCATCTGCCGGTGGAAGTGCATCCCTACAGCTCCGGAGTCAAAGGAGGATTGGCTGGTGCCGTTGCGATGGCGGTCCTCGCGTGCGGGTGGGGACTCATCAACTACGGAAGCATCTGGTATCCGATCAACATTCTGGCCGCAGCCGGTGTGCCCGAGCTCGCCTTGGCGGATACAAAAACCCTTGCCTCATTCAGTTGGGCCGGTTTGATCGTCGGAAGTGTCGCGCATCTGACGATCTCCATCATGGTCGGACTGCTTTATGTGGTGCTCCTGCCCATGCTGCCCACAAAATTTGCGTGGTTTTGGGGTGGGATTGTCACGCCGCTGATTTGGTCGGCCCTCGTTCTGGCCGCGCTGCATGCGGTGGATCCCCGGTTGGCGGGTGTCATCGATTGGTTGCCGTTTGTGATCTGTCAGATTGGATTTGGCGTGGTGGGCGGGTTTGTGGTTTTCAAGACCGGAAAAATTGAGACCATGCAAACGTGGCCACTTGCTGTCAAACTTGGGGTGGAAGCACAAATCGACACGGAGGACTCCAAATGACGCCTGCCCGGAATGTCTCGCTGGCCATCGCCCTGCTTTTGTTGGTGGGGTGTGATTGGATGCCGGGAAAACCCAACCCCGAGAATCGTTGGCAGCCCGCGGATTCGATTGTGGATTTCACGACGTTATATGCAGAAAACTGCCGAGGCTGCCATGGGAGAGAGGGGACGATGGCCGGCTCGATCGGCATGGATCAACCCACGTATCTGAGTTTTATCCCTGAAGCCAAACTCCGGGACGTGATTGCCAATGGGGTTCCCGGCAGCAACATGCCGGCGTTTTTGCAAGCGCGAGGGGGCATGCTCACCGAACAACAAATTGATGCTCTCGTAACCGGAATCCTCGCCGCCAAACCCGCTGACCCCGCCGAGGACATGCCGCCTTATGAAGCCGCCTTGGGCGATGCGGTCGCCGGACGCGACGCCTTCGGTTTGTCCTGTGCTTCCTGTCATGGAGCCGATGGCAAGGGCCTGCCAGGCAAAGCGGGATCCGTTGTGGCGCCGGCCTACCTTGGCATGATCAGCGACCAATACCTCCGGACAATCACCGTGGCGGGACGTCCCGAGTTGGGGTGCCCGGATTTCCGCAATCGCATCCCCGGGCGGGCCATGACCTCCGATGAAGTTTCCAACATCACCGCCTGGCTGGCCTCCAACCGCGTGAATGAATTCGGGCAGCCGATTCCCACCAACTAGCGTTAATTAAAAAAAACCACACATCATGGAAGATCCAAAAAAGAACGACGACAAACCCTGCGCCTGTGGTTCCGCAGAAGGTGGTGACAAGGCCTCACGCCGGGATTTTCTGCTCAAGCTGGGGTTGGGATTGAATGTGGTGGCGGGCGGGTTGGTGGCCGTGCCGATTCTTGGTTACGCGCTGAACAGTTTTGCGGAAAAACCCGACTTGCAATGGATTGATTTGGGGCCGATTGACCAGTTCGGAGAGGGCACCACAAGGCTGGCTGTCTATGACAATCCCCTGAAACGTTCGTGGGATGGGGCCACCGCCGAGATCCCGTGTTATGTGAGACGCACCACGGGCGAGGATTTCACAATTTTTGCCATCAACTGCACCCACTTGGGGTGCCCGGTGCGGTGGTTCGAGGAATCGCGGCTCTTTATGTGTCCCTGTCATGGAGGTGCTTATTACGAAGACGGAAGCCATGCCTCGGGTCCTCCGCCCCGCGGCCTTTACACCTACGAACACAAAATCGAGACCGGTCGTCTTTTGATCAAGGGAGGCATCCTGCCCACCCTCGCGAATCCCAACGTATGAGCCAATCGCCGCATAGGCCCTTACCCAAGCAAGCCATGGAAGCGGCCCGTGGCGTTTTCCTTTGGCTCGATGACCGTCTGAAAATCACGAATCTCTGGGAACACACCGGTGGTCACATGATCCCCAAATCGAGTGCCAGCTGGTTTTATGTGTTTGGCAGCGCGACGCTTCTCTGTCTGATGCTCCAACTCGTCACGGGCACCTTGCTGGCCTTTGTCTACGTGCCGTCCGGGGCCGAGGCCTTCGCCACTTTGGAATATCTGACCTACGAACAACCGCTGGGGTGGTTCCTTCGGGCCATGCACTATTGGGGGTCGGAATTTATGGTGACGATCATGTTTCTCCACATGACGCAGGTGTTTCTGTTTGGAGCCTACAAATATCCTCGTGAAATCACGTGGATTTCGGGGTGCATCCTCATGCTCGTCACCTTGGGTTTGGCTTTCACCGGGCAGGTGATGCGTTTTGATGCCGACGCTTATTGGGGGCTCGGGATCGGAGCGGCGATTGTGGGAAGAGTGCCTTTCATTGGAGAGCAGTTGGTTCATCTGATGCTCGGAGGTCCGATCATTGCGAGTGAGACCCTTTCCCGCTTTTTTGCGATTCATGTCTTCATCTTGCCCGGAACGATCCTGGCACTTGTCGCCCTTCACCTGCGCATGGTTCTCACCAAAGGCATCAACGAATACCCCAAGCCCGGTCAGGTCGTGGTGAAAGAAACCTACGAAAAGGAATACGCCGCCATCATCAAGAAGGAAGGCATCCCCTTCGCACCACATGGTATCGGAAAAGATCTTTTTGCCGCCTCCATCGTGATTGGCGGCATTCTCTTTTGCGCGGCGTTTTTTGGTCCCAAAGGTCCGGGCGATCCTCCCTTCCCCGCTGACACCGACGTGGTGCCACGCCCCGATTTTTTCTTTATGTGGATCTTCGCTGTGGCCGCTCTGATGCCGGATTGGATGGAGACCTTTGCGTTGCTCGCTGTTCCACCCGTGGTGATTCTCGCGCTTTTTGCACTCCCATTTTTTAATGGCACCGGGGAAAAACATTTTCGTCGCCGCCCTGTGGCGGTCATCGTGGTTCTGCTGGTTTACACCACCTTTGGCGTGCTGACCTATCTGGGCATCACATCCCCCTGGTCGCCAGAAATGCGGGCATGGACATCGGACATCACCCCCGAGAACCGCGTCATGGGACGCAGTCCCTTGGAATTGCAGGGACTCATCGTCCTCCAAAACAAACAGTGCCGGAACTGCCATGCCATCGAAGGCATCGGCGGAAAACGGGGCCCCGATCTCGCCGATGTCGGGATGCGCCTCACCGCTCCGCAACTCGCAAGGCAGGTCATCCAAGGCGGTGGCAACATGCCCGCTTACGGGAAAAATCTCTCCCCCTACCAAGTGGATGCCTTGGTGGCTTATTTGTCCTCGATGGTTCCACCCGGCCGCAAGCCTGCCAGAGACACCACCTTCCCCTCCCAACCCGCCAAGGAGACAGCCCAGCGCAGTCAACCGTGAGAAGCGCCGCCTTGCCATGAATCAACGCTCTGGGAATATCCCCGCTTGGGTTCCCGAGGGTCAGACCCCTTTTGCCTCCCTGGAAATCCCCGGGGTTATGGGGGCCGCAACCGCCTGCACCCCCAACCCGCCTCTCCGCAAAAAAGCCGATGACGCCAAACAACTGGCGTCGGGGGTTTTGGATGGGCACCGCGGCGACTTGGCCCGTGCGATCACCCTCGTTGAGAGCAATGCGCCCGGACATCGCCCCCTCGCCCGGGAAATTCTCACCCTCATTTCCCGAAAAGAACAGCCAGCACCCGCGCAGCGTATTGGTATCTCCGGAGTGCCCGGCGCGGGGAAAAGCACCTTCATCGAGGCGTTTGGAAATTTTTTGTGTGATGCCGGTCACCGGTTGGCCGTGTTGACCGTGGACCCAAGCAGCACCATCAGTGGCGGCAGCATCCTCGGTGACAAAACCCGCATGGAACTTCTCTCCCGCCGGGAGGAATGTTTTATCCGCCCCTCGCCCTCCAGTGGGGTTCTGGGCGGTGTCACTCGCAAAACCCGCGAAACCATCCTGCTTTGTGAAGCAGCCGGATATGACACGATCCTCGTGGAAACCGTGGGTGTTGGCCAAAGCGAGATTGAGGTCCGCTCCATGGTGGATTGTTTTGTGCTGCTCATGATCGCCGGTGCCGGTGATGACCTTCAGGGAATGAAAAAAGGGATCCTCGAAATTGCCGACATTCTCGCCGTCAACAAAGCCGATGGACCAAACGAGATCCGGGCCCTCAACACCCGCATGGAACTCGAACGAGCCGTGGCCTTCCTTAGCCCCTGCACCGAGGGCTGGACACCACCGGTCCTGGCCATTTCTGCCCGGACCGGAAAGGGAATGCAGGAAATGAGTGATGCTTTGGAACAATTTCGCACCCATGTGCGAACCCACGGCCAATTCACCTCGCGACGGAAACTCCAAGATCTCTCCTGGTGGCAGTCCCTCGTGGAACAAGAATTGCGCGCCCGCTTTTTTGCAGACCCAGCCGTCGCACGCAAAGCGGAATGGCTGGAAGCAAGAATCAGCCAAGGATCGCTGACACCATCCGTTGCAGCCGAGGAACTCCTCGGGATGCTGGGGTCTCACTCTTCAAAAAGTTTGTAGAGACGAACGTTCGTGATGGTCGATTTGGCAACGTCAGCGAAGTCGTTCGTGCGGGACTTCGACCTCTCGAGCGGAGCAGACATTGCAACAACTGAAAATCCAACGTCTTCGCGAATCTGCACAGGCCGTGAATCGATGATGTTGCCACCGGACGATTCACGGATCTTCCTGCCGCAGATATTTCGCGCCATCTGGGAAAAACCGCACGGTCAGCACTTCGCAAACCTCCCTCCCCAGTGGTCCTGCTTCGGCATGGAGGAAAGCATGACATTTACCACAACCCGAGAACGGGTGCGACCCAACCAATTCCACGTCACAAGGAAATCAACGAGCTTTTTGCATGCCCCTTTGTTGTCCCGGAGCCGGATTAATGAGAATCCAGGCGGACATGTGCCGGGGCTTCCTCCGTTTGGGGGAGGTAGTCCTTTTCGAGACCGGGGACGCTGTATTCATAAGCCCCGTGGAACACCCGCGGAGTCGTGGGGAAGTTTCCGTGTCCGGGAGGCGAAGGGACCGTCCACTCCAGCGTGTTGGAATGCCAGGGATTGGCCGGGGCGTCAGGGGCTTTGGACAGTGACTTCACGATGTTCCAAATGAAGATGAACGTGGCAAAGCCGAGGCCCATGGCACCGATCGTGGAGAGCTGATTCAAAGGTTGGAGCTGGCGGAGGTGTTCGTAGATGGGGGGATCTGATATGCGTCGCATCATTCCACCCAGCCCAAGATTGTGCATGGGGAAGAAGGCGAGGTTGAAGAAGATGAAGGTCACAAAGAAGTGAACCTTCCCGAGCGTTTCATCCAACATCCGCCCGAACATTTTCGGGAACCAGAAATAAATGCCCCCAAACACGGCGAAGAGGCTTCCGCCGAAGAGCACATAGTGGATGTGGGCCACGATAAAGTAGGTGTGGTGAACAAAAAGGTCCACCGGAGTGGAGGCCATGAAGATTCCGCTGAGACCCCCGATCACAAACATGGAGACAAAGGCGAGGGCAAAGCACATGGCCGTGGTGAACTCGATGGATCCCCGCCAGACCGTGCCCATCCAATTGAAGGTTTTGATGGCTGATGGGACGGCGATGAACATCGTGGAGATTGAGAAGGCGGCGCTGAGAGTGAGGTTCATGCCGCTGACAAACATGTGGTGTCCCCAGACCACAAAGCCGAGGAATCCAATGGCGATCATCGCCCAGACCATGGCTTTGTAACCGAAGATGGGCTTTCGCGAGAAAGTGCTGATGATTTCGGAGGCGAGCCCCATGGCCGGCAGGATCATGATATAAACCTCCGGGTGACCAAAGAACCAGAAGAGGTGTTGCCAGAGCAATGGCTGGCCGCCGCCGGCAGGTTTGAAGAAGCTGGTTCCGAGATTCAAGTCGGCGAAAAGCATGGCGGCCGCTGCCGAAAGGACAGGCACGGCGATAACAAGGAGGATCGCGGTGATGAAGAGCGACCAGACCGTGAGCGGCAACCGGAACATCGACATGCCCGGACAACGCATGTTCACGATGGTCGTGATATAGTTGGTGGCTCCCGCAATCGATGAAAGGCCATTGATAAAAATCGCAACCCCCCAAAGACTCTGGCCTATTCGCGTGCCGTTGTAGGCCGCCTCGGCACTGAGCGGAGCATAAGCGGTCCACCCCGTTCCCGGCGCTCCCCCCGGCACCACAAAGGCTGCCAGAAGCACAAATCCCGAGATCACGTAGAGCCAGTAGCTCAACTCATTGAGCAAAGGAAACGCCATGTCGCCGGCCCCGATTTGCAGGGGGATCAAATAGTTGCCAAAAGCACCGATCAGAAGTGGCATAATCACAAAAAAGACCATCACCGTGGCGTGCATGGTCACCAACATGTTGTAACCGCCGGGGATGATGGCCCCATCCGAGGCGACCGTTGCGGGCAGCATCCACCCAATGAGGGGCACAGGCGTGTTGGGCCAAGCCAGTTGATACCTCACCAAGAGGGCCAGCCCGCCGCCAAGGAACAAGAAAAACAGGGCCGTCCAGAGGTATTGCAGGCCGATCATCTTGTGGTCATAGGTCCACAAATATTTGCGAATGAATCCCTCCTTGGGATGATCGTGGGGGATAACTTCGGCGGTGGTTGCACTCATGGGATCAAAGGTGTTGCTTGGGATTCCGGGATGGCCGGTGCTTCGGCCAAGGTGGCCACTGTGGATGATACGCCGGGAGGGCCGGCTTTGGCTTCAAGTGCGGCTTGAGATTTTTCGGCATACCATTTGTCAAATTCTTCCGGTGGCAGCACGCGGATGGGGGCCTTCATGTTATAGTGGCCGACCCCGCACAGTTGGCTGCATGCCAATTCGAAGTTCCCCGGACGTATGACTTCGAACCAAACCCATGTGATGGTCCGACCCGGCACGGCGTCCTGGTAGAGACGGAATTGCGGGACATAAAAGGAATGGATGACGTCCCGCGCATTGAGGTAAATGTGCACCGGTCGGTTGGCGGGGATGACGAGTTCCATGGCCGTGAAATCATCCGCGGCGGTGGCGTCGTCCTTGCCGAGTCCAAATTTGTTTTCCATCCCGATTTGTTTGACATCAATCCGGCCCAGTTGGCCATCGGCTCCTGCATAACGCATGTCCCAACCATATTGGTAGCTGGAGATGTTGACCTTGAGGGCATCGGCTGGAGGATCCGAGTGGATTTCAAACCAAACCCGGTTGCTGACAATGGCCAGCACCAAAAAGATCACGGTGGGAATCGACGTCCAAATGATTTCCAGGAAGTTGTTTCCGTGACTGTAGTGGGCTTTGACCCCGGGACGACGACGGTATTTGATGAGGTAGTAAATATAGACCGTCTGCGTGGCCACAAAAACAGCAAAGGTGAGCCAGAAGATGATGTTCAGAAGCACATCGATTTTTTTCCCTCCGACGGTGACATTTTCCGGGGCCCAATAGAGGTTGGGGATGGCGTCCTGGGCAAAGGACGTTGCCATAAAAAACGGAAGCATCACCACGCCGAGGAGGCAGAAAACAGTTTTGGATAAAGGGGAGTGTCCGTTCATGGGTTAATCAGGCTCCGGGTGCCGCTGGCGGCGTGGATGGTGCGGCGGAATCCGCGGGCGCTGCCTCATCGGCCGCAGGTGGCGCGGAGGCATCAATGAGCACTCGGGGGATGGCTTGCAATTCTTTTTGTGTCCAGGCCTCTTTTCTGTCAGCGCTCTGCTCGCGAACAGAGGCCACAAATTCCGCGGTGATCGGCGGGGCCGCATTGCCCCATTCATTGCGGATGTAGGTCAGGACAGAAGCGATTTGTTCGTCTTTGAGGACAGCTCCCCACGGGGCCATGGCATTGTTGTAAGGATTGCCTTTGACCGTGATTGGCCCCTGCAATCCATGGAGAACAACCTTCGCCAGGTGGTTGTCACCGTGCCAGTCTTCGGAGACAACCCACTCGCTGGCCACCAATGGCGGGAACTGGCCGGCGACACCAAGGCCGGTGCTCTGGTGGCAAACCAAACAATACTGCGTGTAAACCCTTTTTCCGACCACCATGGGATCGGGCGGACCTTTGTCCACCGCCGCACCGGCACCATCCCAAGCCACGAGGTTGGAGTTGAAGACCTCCGAACTGAAGCCGCCGCTGTTGCTGACGAGATACATGCCGGCCCAGAAGACGAGGGCAAAGGCGAAGGTGATAAGCCACAGAGAAATGGGTTCGTAGCCATCACGGGGGTCGGCTTGCTCGCGCATGATCGACCCGTGGACCTTGGCAACATTCATCTCGCTCGAGAGCTCGGCCTCGCGAAATTCTTCAGACTCTGGAATGTTGGGATCCTGGGACATCAGTTCAAAAAGTCGGCTGGGTTATTCAAGAGATTCCTCGGGAGATTCAGGAAGCGGGTAATCCCGCTTCAAGGACAGAAGGTAGGCCACAAGGGCTTTGGCGTCTTCGGTGGGCACGACCTCATAACCGGGTTTGGGAGCATGGGGGCCGGTCAAATCCTTCAAGGCGTCCGCGCTGGGGGCTCCCTGAATCTTTTGCATGACATACAGATACCGGAAGGCCGGCATGATCGATCCTTTGGAAACCTCGCCGGGCTCATACAAATGGCGGTGTTGCCACTCGGCGCTATAGCGAAGTCCGACATTGGTCAGGTCGGGACCGGTGCGCATGGTGCCAAGAAAGGCCGGACGGGAGCGGATGTAATCTCTGGCCACCGTGCGGCGTGGACCGAGACCTTTGGCAATGTCCGTGGAGAGGTAGGCGGGACGGACTTGTTGGCTATGACAATACAAACATCCGTTCGCGGCATAAACGGTCTGGCCGGCCTCGGCAAGGCCTGAAATGGGGGGCGGCGACAATTCCCCGGTTTCCTCATTGGTGACCGGAAGCAACCGGCCCAACGTGAGGTAGGGATATGCGACCAGTCCGGCCCATGCGCTGGCAAAGGTCAGAAAAATCCCAAGAAAAAGCAAAGGCAGACGGTTCATGCGGTGAGCGTTTCCTCCTCGGGAATGGGTCTGGCAAACAAGGTGGGCTCAGCTTTCTTGGCTCCCACGTGCAGAAGCATCATCACAAAGTGAACCGCAAAAATCACGTGGGCTGCGGTCAGCAGGATTCCGGAAAAACTGCGGATCCAAAGCCAGGGCGAGGCAAAATGCATGGAGTTCATGAAATTCACCGCCGGGTCATAAAGGGCCAATCCTTGGATGATGCCGCCCAGGGTGAGGGCTCCCACCATGATCAGAATGCCAATGGCGGCCAGCCAGAAGTGCCAGCGGATGAGGCTCGCCGAAGGCCATTCCCAGCCAACGAGGCGAGGGACGATGTAATACATGGCACCAAACATCATCATTGTAAAAAACGCGTAAAGTCCAAGGTGCGAATGACCGATCGTGTAATGGGTGAAGTGGGTGATCTGGTTGAGCGTGGGAATCGCCATCATGCTGCCTTGGAAGCTGACGATCGTGTAGCTCATGGCGCCAAACACGGTGAAGCGAAGGGTCGGGCTCCATTTGAGGCCTTCGAACTGGCCTTTCATTGTCATGTGGTGATTGATGGCCACTGTGATGACAGGCACAAACATCATGATGCTGGCCACGACACTGGCGCTGATCATCCAGGCCGGGAAAGGACCACCGATGAGGTGGTGCATGCCATTCCAGCTGTAGAAAAGGGCCAGCGACCAGAAGCCGAGGATGCTCAGGTAATACGAATGGATCGGGCGGCCGATGACCTTGGGGATCATGTAATAGGCGCTGGCGAGTCCGATCGGAGTGAACCACAGGCCGAGCACGTTGTGGGCAAACCACCAATTCACGGCCCCTTGGGCTGACCCGAGGATGGGCTGCCAGATCAGCAAAATGTTCACGGTCGCGTAGAGCCATGGGAACCAAAGGAACGCCGCCAACAAATACCATTGGGAAACGTAAACGTGGCCGGGTTTCCGGAATCGGAACATGATCACTCCCCAGATCCCGATAAACGCGTAGGCGATAAAAAGAATGGGGGTCGAATAACCGGGGAATTCCAACCACTCAATCGAGCGGCTGTCACCGGCAAGAATTCCGAGTGTTCCGACAAAAACCCCGAGGTTCCAGAAGATGGCTGCGACGATGAGCAGGCTGGTATGCATCATGGCCACCCGACAAAGGCGGGCCATGAGCCAGAGACCAACGCCAATCCCTGCCGCCGAGGCCCAACCGTAAACCACCGTGTTCAAGTGGGCGGGACGCACCCTTCCAAAAGTGAGCCAGGCCTCCCCATCCATGAGGCCGGGGAGGTTCATTTTGAAGGCCGCGACCAACGCCAGCAGCGAGCCGATCACCAACCAGAAGATCGCGGTTCCAAAAAACAGGAGCACCGGCAGCCGGGCCGAGTCGTCAATGGCGGACCGCTCGATTTTTTCGAGGGTTCGCTCATTCAAGCCGGGATTGAGAGATGCTGCGAGAGTGGTCATGCTTGGGGTTTCACAGGAAAGTGGTCCGTGGGTCGGCCAATGGGTTCATCTTCATCGAAGATGACTTCGGATCCCTTTTTGAGATCACGGAACTGGCCGTCACGTGCGGCCCAATAAAACGCGATGAGGGCGGTGCCGCTCAAGAAGATAAGTCCACCAAGGATGAGAATTCCTGCGACAATCATGGCGTGACGGTTGCTCCGGGTGATGCGGTTTCCGGTGAGGCTGACGGGGTTGCAGGTTCCGTGGCCGTTGAGGTGTCTGAAGTGGCTTCCGGAACGGCGGGGGCCGCCGGGGCGGGGGCAACGAGAGGCCCCGCCGGAGTGGGTTGTTGGCTCTGAAGTTTTGGAAGAGTCAACTGGATCGCGAGATCAATGGGGATTTGAACGGTGCCCTTGGCCTTGTCCGCCCAGGCAAACGTTTCCAGCTGCTTTTTGTTTTCGGCTTGGAGGTCCGCATACGCCTTGGCGCGTTCCGCCGAGCGGGCGGCGTCTTCGTTGGGGACAGGACCGGAAAACGACAACAACGCCACGGCTCCGATCAGGAACAAGGCCAGCGCAACAATGCCAACAACAAATATCGGCCAGATGCTTTTTGGGGATGTTGGGTTTTCGGACATCAATTTTTCAAGGCGATGGACTGGGGCAGGCGCGGATCCTTGGAAGGAAAGAGCGAAGATTCTCCCAGTCTTTTAAGATATACGGCGGTCAGGGTGCACCCGATGGCCAAGAGTGCAAAAAGGTCGAGATAACTTGGCTGCATCCCATTTTTGTGAAGCGCGGGCAGGACCACTTGGTACAAATCGATGGCATGCATGAACAAAATCCAGAGGGCCATGCCACAGAGGAATGCCGGGCTTTTTTTGCCGGCATTCGGGAGCAAAAGCAAGAAGGGCAGCACAAAATGGCCAACGACGAGCAGGATCTGCAAATACCACCAGGATCCCGTGTTCCGTCGCAGGAAGTAGATGGTTTCTTCCGGAATGTTCGAATACCAAATCAGCATGTATTGGCTGAAGGTGATGTAGGCCCAGAAAATCGTGAAGGCCAACATGAGCTTGCCCATGATGTGGTAATGCTCCATCGAAATGATGCCCTGAAAATAACCGGCTCCGCGGAGGGCGGTGATGATCAGGACCAACACACACAGCGAACTGAGGGCCGTTCCCGCAAAGATATAAACCCCCCACATCGTGGAAAACCAGTGGTAGTCGAGCGCCATGAGCCAGTCGATGGCGGCAAATGTGAGACACACCGCAAAAAGCAGACCGCTCGAGAACGTCACGCGGCGGTTAAAAATCGTGTAACGCGCGGCGCCGTTCTTGTCTTGGGCAATCGAAAACGACCGCAGCAAAGTCGAGCACACCACGAAGAAGATGAAATAGAATCCCGCCCTTGCCCAAAAGAATTCTTTGGTGAGGTAGGGCCACTTCTCATCGAGGAGGAAGTCTTCGCCGGGAAGCTTTTTCATCCAATACCAGAGGTCGGGCGCGATAAAAATGAAGGGGATAAACAGCACCGCCATCACAAGGAGCAGGCTCGCCATATTTTCCAGTTGGCGTCGCACAACAACACTCCACTCCGCATCCACGGCGTGATGCACAAGAACCCAGAACAGGCCGCCCATGCAAATGGTCAAAAAGAAGAAATATGCAAAGAGATAGGAAAACGCGAACTGCTTGGGCTCAAGGACGGCCCCGACCCCCAACACGCCGAAGGAGATCACAGCAAAAGCGATCAGTCCGAGGAAGCGCCCTCCCACGTGTTTGTAATCAAAAAACTCGGGCTTTACCTCTTCAGGCGGGTGGTTGCTCATGGTGTGGCCTCCAGATTGGCCCGTTCAGCGGGCGGAACATCGGAAAGGGTCGCTCCGCCTTGAGACAGTTGAAGCGCGCGAAGGTAGGCAATGATGGCCCAGCGGTCATTGACCGGAATCTTTTCCTTGTAGGCGAGCATCGTATTTTTTCCGTTGGTGATCGTGTTAAAAATCTCCCCATCGGCCATCACCCGGATCCGTTCTTGGTGGAGGCTCACGACCGTGGCCAGCCCGAATTTGTAGGCCATGCCATTTCCGGCCCCTGTGTCACCGTGACAAACCGCACAAAAGATTTGATAACGTTCGTGGCCCCGGGCAATGAGAGCCTCGTCAACGGGAACAGGCAGGCCGGTTCCCCAGTTTTCGCCCATGGTTCCTGTCTGCGCGTAGTCGGGGAAACCGCCAAAAGCGATTTGTTGGT
>JBBECL010000263.1:0-16894 GCA_040881805.1 Terrimicrobiaceae bacterium
CAGCCGCAGCAGGTGCAGCCCCAACGCCGGAAGGATCAGCCGCAGCAGGTCCAACCCCAACGCCAACAGGCTCAGCCTCAAATAAAGCAGGAGCGTCAAGAGAAATCAGAAAATCGCTCAAGGCCCCAAGAGCCACAGAGACAGGAACGACGTGCGGAAGCACCCAAAAAAGAACAACGTCAAATGCCAAGCCGTCCCGTCATCAGTGAGCTTCCCCGCAATAACGAGAATGCGGAGCAAGGGAAAAAGAAAAACAAGGACGATAAAAAGGACGGCTAGCTGATCACAGGAAATATAGCACTCGGGGCTATGCGTCCGTCCTTTTCTCCCTGGTCCACGATCGCTTGAAGCCCATACAAACATCCGCAAGGTGCCCAGGCCCGCGATGTGGTGTGCAAATGAATCTCCGTTGCACCAAGCCGAGGGCGCGTGATTTTCAAATTCCCTGATGGGGCGTTTGAGCCGGTTTGCGAAAATCATCGGCATTGCGGAAGGCATGGGCGACGAGGCGCGCCCCGAGGATCGTCACCAAGGCCGTGAAAACCAGGCTGGCGATCCAGATTCCGATGGTGAAGGGATCTTGGGGGTCGGCACCGGACTTGGCGGCAGCGACCCGTCCCAGCACAGACCCTGCGTAGGAGTAGGCGGCACTGAGGGGCAGGAACCCCACAAAGGAGGACAACAAAAATGTGGAGCCATGGATGCGGGTGAGTCCGGCCGCGTAGCTGACGATGCTGTGCGGAAAGACCGGTGAGAACCGGCTGAGCAGGATGAGCGGCCACCCCCGGATGCCAATAGCATGGGCCAGGGATTGGAAGCGGGGACGGGATTCGAGGCGTTTTTCAATCCAATGACGCGCCAGGTATCGGCTGGTAAAAAAGTTGAGGGCCGCACCAATCGTGGAGGCCACGGCCACCAGCATCGTGCCCTGAGCCCATCCGTAAACCGCGCCGGCTCCCAGCGTGAGAATCGAGCCCGGCAGAAAAAGCGCACCAAGCACCACGTAAAGCACCACAAACCAAATCGCCCCCACCGCCCCGTGGTCCCGGATCCACTCCATGCTTTGCGTCAGCCACTCGGCCCAGGTTTCAGTCATAAATCGGTATTTTCGGGGATCAAAAGAGTTTTCTCACAGTCTTTTTTGCGGAGGGGCTTGAACTCAGGCCTTGGGAACTTTATCCCAGCCATGTTGTGATTCGTCGAGCGAAACCTCCATGGGTAGAAATCGCCATCCTTGCGGTGGCGGCCTTTTTGCGTCTTTGGATGTTGGATGTGAAGCCTGCCCACTTTGATGAGGGCGTGAACGGGTGGTTCGCGGATCAAATGACGGAGCAGGGGTATTACCGGTATGATCCCACGAACTACCACGGTCCTCTGCACATGTATGGGGTGTTTGTTTCGCAGACTCTGTTTGGTCGGAACCTTTGGGCTCTGCGATTGCCGGCGGTGCTGGCCAGTCTTTTGGCGGTGTGGGCTTTGCTGCGGTTGGCGCCTTTCCTCGGGAAATTTTCCACCCGCTTTGCGGCCCTCGCGATGGCCGTTTCGCCGGCTTTCGTTTTTTTTGGGCGGTATTCGATCCATGAATCCTGGTTGGTGGCATTTTTGGCGATCACGCTTTATGGGATTTTTGGACTCTGGCAGTTTGGGTCCCGGCGAGGCCTGTGGGCCGTGGCTGGCGGGTTGACCGGGTTGGTTCTCACCAAAGAAACCTACTTTATCCACGTGGGGTGTTTTCTCCTTGCCTTCCCGTGCCTTTGGCTCTGGCAGCGGGTGGTTCCCGCTTCTGGTGAACTGAAGCTGGCAACGCCCCGCTGGAGCCAGCCGGATCTCTGGAATGCCGTGGGCGTGTCTGTCCTGGTCACCCTGCTGTTTTATTCCGGCTTTCTTTTGGATTTCGGAGCGCTGAAGGGATTATACCAAACCTATGCCGCATGGTTCGAAACGGGTGTCACCGCCGGGGGGCACGAAAAAACCACCCACGAGATTGGCCCCATCAATTATTACTGGTTGGCGCTGATGGCCCGCTACGAGTGGCCGGCGTTGGCGGGGTTTGCCGGCTGCCTTTGGGCCATGAGCCGCGTGGAGGCCCGGGTGCGATATACGGCCATTTTTGGCGCGGGGGCGCTGATCGCTTATTCGATCATTCCCTATAAAACTCCCTGGTGCATCATCTCCATCATTTGGCCCTTTTTTTTGGTCGCGGGAGCCATGTTGGAGCGGTTGCCCGGCCGGATTCGCATCGTGGCGGCAGGGCTCCTCATTGTGGCCTCATTGCCGCCCATGGTTCGCTTGAATTTTGAAACCTTTGATGATGACTCCGAACCTTATGTTTATGTGCAGACTTATTCGGAAATTGACAATGCCGTCGGTCCCTTGCTGAAAAAAGCGGCTGCCGACCCCCGGTTCTATCATGCTCCCGGCAAAATTTTTCTGGAGAGTTATTACCCGATTCCTTGGATCCTTGGTGATTTTACCGCAGTGGGATATCACAAAGAACTTGAGGTGCCGGAAGCCATGGACCCCGCGTTTGTGCTGTGCTCCGTCGAGAATGCCGAAACCGTGCAGGCGGCCTTGCTGGGAAAATATTATCGAAGGGACTTCCGGCTGCGCTCGGGAATGACCGATGGGGCCGTTTTTTTTCGTTATGAAGATTTTCGAGACTTTTTTGGCGGTTCCCCGGATGTGGTGGGAGGCGCTTTGTCCGAAGTGCTGCCATGAGAAGTGCGTCTGTCATTCTCAGTTTCTTTGCCATGGCGGTGACCACCTCCGTGTTTCTGGCCCTGACCGGGCAGGGACTTTCGCTGGTCATTGCTTGGGGGTCCTTGTTTGGCGGGGCCTGTGTGGGTTTTTTGGCTTGGCGCAGAACGCCCTCCGCTCCGGCCTCTTCGCTTAACCAATGGGACCTCCTCATGTTTTTGGTTTTTGCCCTGGCCTCGTTGAGATCCTTTCTTTGGCTGATTTACCCCTCCGGCGATTTTCTCATGGTTCAGTCCGCAAATAATTTGGGAGATATCTCGAAGCATCTTCAGATTATCCGTTATCTGGCGGCGGGGGCCTCCTTCTGGCCCGAGAGTCCGTTTTTGGTGGGAGCGCCTTTGAATTATTATCTTGGTGTCGATGTCTGGAACAGTCTCCTCCTGCTGTTCGGAGTTCCCGCCGAGCGAGGTCTGATCTGGGTCGGGTTGGGGGCCTCGGTGCTCTCCGCTTGGGCCTTGTGGAAATGGGGAGGGACCTTCGGTCTGGCCGTGTTTCTTTTTAATGGAGGGCTGGCAGGATTTCAGGTTTTTCAGACGCGCGAGCTTGTGGACTTCCAGGCGGACCTCGCCTGGAAGAACTTTTTTCTTGCCATGTTTGTCACGCAGCGCGGGCTGCTTTACGCTCTGCCGGCGACGCTGTTTCTCTGGTCCGCGTGGAGAGAATCCATGTTTCGAGGCAGGCCGGTGGTGCCCGCCTGGGTCTGTTTTCTCATTTATGCGACCATGCCACTTTTCAGTGCTCATGCGTTCCTTGCCACCAGCATTCTGCTCGCCGGTATCTTTGTCTTTCAACCATCCGCGCGGGGGAGACTGCTGGTCTTTGTGGGATGTGCCGTGCCGCCTGCCACCTTCTGCGCGTATCTCGTCACCGGAGGCTTCAGCATCGAATCCGGTGTGCGGTTTCTCCCCGGGTGGATGCAGGGCACCGGGGGGTGGTGGTTTTGGGTTCTGAATTTCGGGATTTCCCTGCCAATGATGGCTGTTCTGGCATGGAAAGTTCTCCGATCCCCGGACCCCGAACTTCGCAGCTTTGCAGGCACCGGACTCTTTCTTTTTTTGGTGGCATGTTTTGTGGCGTTTGCTCCGTGGGAGTGGGACAACACCAAGATTTTTCTGTGGGCCTGGCTTCTTTGCGCGCCCTACCTCTGGAAACGCGTGATCCGTCCGCTCCCCCTGGCGGCACGCACCGCGATCTGCTTTGTGTATTTCTTTTCCGGGGCCGCGTCTCTGGTTGGTGGACTCAGCAACAAAACGGGCTACCATCTGGTGCGGATTTCCGAGATGAACGAAGCACGGGCCGCCCTCAGCCGGGTTCCACCACTGGAAACGATTGCCACGGAGCCTCATCATGGAAATCCTGTGGTGCTGCTCGGCCGCCCGGTCGTTTGCGGATACGAGGGCATGCTTTGGGCGCACGGGCTGGATTACCGGGAAAAATGGTCTGCTCTTGAACAGGTGCTTTCCAAGGAGCCGGGATGGGAAAATCAATTGCGCGAACTCGGGGTCTCCTGGGTTTACACTCCGGGAGGTGGACTGCTCTTTGTCCCTCCCCAAGAGGGATTGGATGATTGACGGGGCATCACCAGCGCGGTAGGACTCACGTCATATCAAAACCATGAAAACTCTCTCTCTCCTGGTTTCTTCTCTTCTCATTGCTTCAGCCGTGGCCCATGCGCAACCAAGCGGGGCCTTGGTTTCGGCCGCGTTTGACAACTCACCGGTGCTTGCGGGGTCTGCCGCTTCGAATCCCAAGGTCACAGGCCGCATCACGTTTGAAGAGGGAGCTCACGGCACCGCTGCCACCTTTGATGGCTCGACGTGGATCGAACTTCCGGATTCTCCCGCTCTCCGTCCCGAGCAATGGACAATTGCCGCCTGGGTCGCTCCCCAACAAGACCAATGCGGCGGACGGGTCATCGAAAAAGGGGCGAGCAACTCCTTCTGGCTGGTGTTTCAGCGCGGGCGCGCTTGTGTTGGCTTTTGGAATGCCGGGGAGGGTTATCAGGAAATCGCTTCCGCTTCCGCACTCAAAGCCAACGAGTGGCGGCATGTGGCCGGTTCCTTTGATGGGTCCACGTTGCGGATTTATGTGGATGGCGCGTTGGAGGGCATGAAAAAAACGGTCGGCAAGCCGAACATGAACAAGCAACCCCTTGCGATCGGGGCCAAATACGAAGGGGTCGCCGGGGACCGGTTGCTCGGGGCTCTCGACGAACTCGCCTTTTACAACCGGGCTTTGTCAGATTCTGAAATCAGAGCGCTTTTTGGAAACGGGGCCAATTAATTCAACGGGCGCTCGTCAAGAGTCGCCGGTTCTGGCCGTTGTTGTTCCCGTTTTTAATGAGCAACAGGCCGCGGAAGGGGTCCTGCGGGAATGGATTTTTCAGGTCGAACGGATCGTGGGCTCTTTTGTTTTTCTTGTTTTGGATGATGGATCCACCGACCGGACGCCGCAGATTCTGGAGGATTTGGCCGTCAAATCGCAGGGGCGCATAAAAACTTTCAGACACTCCAACAGGGGGCACGGACAAACCTGTTTGAAAGGCTACCAGGCAGCGATCGACGTGGGTGCGGAATGGATTCTTCAAATCGATTCGGACGGTCAATGTGACCCTGCATTTTTCCCGACCTTGTGGTCCAAGCGTGCGGAGTTTGATGTGATTTATGGCGTTCGGAACATTCGTGAAGATGGGCTGAAGCGAATCATGGCCGGCAAAATTTTGCGTTATTCTCTGAAGTGTTTGTATAGGGTGAGTTGCCCTGATCCCAACGTTCCCTATCGCCTGATGCGGACAGAAGCGGTGGCAAGTCTTCTTCCAAAGATTCCCGCATCGTTTGTGCTTGCGAATGTGGCGCTTGCCGCTCTGGTTGACAGGAATCCCGATCTCCGTGTGGGAAGCGTGCCCATTACGTTTCGACAGAGAGCGGGCGGGGAACCCAGCGTGCCATTTCGCGCATTTGCTTGTCGTGCCATCGAGCTTTTTCGCCAGATGACCCTGCTGACGAGGGAAACGGACGGGCTCAAGAGCAGGGGGAACGGTGCGTCCCGCCCGTTTCAAACGTGATCCTTCCAGCACAGCAAACACCACACGGTCGAGACGACCTTGCCCCCTGACCTTCACAGCCGTCTCACCATTCTTCCATGGCACTGCAAAAATTCCAAATAAACGCTTGGGAGTTGTCTTGAGTGCCAAACCAGCGTATCCCTGTGGGCATGTCTTCACAACAATCCCGTCTTTGGCTGATGTATCCGGCCCGGCTGATCACCCGTCCGGTGATCCACGAACTCGGCCAGGCCTTTGCCGTCGTGACCAATGTGCGCCAGGCCAGCGTCACCGACGAGATTGGAATCGTCTCCCTGGAATTGCTCGGAGAACGCGACGAAATCAAAAAGGCCATCGCCTGGCTTGAGGAACTTGGGATCAAGGTCGAGCCCGTGGAAATCAACACGATCGAAGGATGAGCACCCCCCGGCCAGCCCGTGCGGTGATCGCCATTGGTGTGGCTGTGATTCTGCTTTCTCTCGGGCTCTGGGCAATTCTTGGAGCCAACACAGGATGGACAAAATCCTACATTGAGATTCCCAAAGAGGACGAGATCACCGGGATCGAATACACCGAAAAAGTGAACCGCTTTGTTCCCGGGGTGGACTTGCTGGTCCCGGCCATCAGCGCAGGTTTTGTTTGCGTTTTCGCAGGAATGATTATCTTAAAACGAAAATCCAAAACCCATTCACCATGAAAATCCCACACCTCGCTCTCACGTCCCTCCTCGTCGCCACGGCTTCCCTGCACGCACAGCCACTCAACTTCGACTTCAAGGACCCCAAAGGCGTCAACAACATCGTCTTCAAACTGGATGCTCCCCTCGAGTCCATCAGCGGGACCGCCACGGGGATCACCGGCACGATCACAGCGGATCCCAAAGCACCGGAAAAAATTTCCGGCAAAATCGTTGTCGATGCCAAATCCCTCACGGTCCCGAATCCCATGATGCAGGAACACATGCACGGCGCCGATTGGCTCGACACCGTCAAGCACCCGGAAATCACGTTTGAAATCAAAGAAGTGCTCAACACCAAACAAAATGGAAATCAAGGCACGGCCGAGGTCAAAGGAACATTCACCCTCAAAGGCATCAGCAAAGAGGTGACCGTCCCTGTCAACGTCACCTACCTTCCCGGACGCCTCAAGGACCGTGGAGGAGACAAGGAAGGCGATCTCCTTGTTGTCCGCACGAGCTTCCAAATCAAACGCGGGGAATTTGGAATTCAAGAAGGTGTGAACCTCGACAAAGTTTCCGATGTGATCGACATTTCCCTGAGTGTCGCGGGAGCTGCCCCGAAAGGCTGATCCGGTCGAGGGAATACTTGTCAGGTTCCACGGACCTGTCATACTGCCAACCCAACAACCCATAAAAAAATATGTCAGACACCAAAAACAGCGAAGCCGCAAAAAAACTTGAGAGTGGAGCCGATCACGCAAAGAAAGCTCTGGACGCCGCAACCGAGGCCGGCAAGGCCGTTGGGGAATCCGTCAAAAAGCATGCCGGCACGGTCATCGAAACCGGCAAAGAACACCTCGGGGCCGCTGCCAAAGATCTTGGCGATGCCGCCACCGCCAAAGTTTCCGAAATCAAAGGTCAAGCCAGGCAGGTGGCTTCCCAATACCGCGCCAAAGCTGAAAACGTGCAGGGTGATGTCGAGAGTTACATCCGCGAAAACCCCATCAAAGCCGTCGGGATCGCCGTGGGCCTCGGGTTTGTGGTTGGCGTGATCTTTCGCCGCTGAGAAGCGGTTCCATCATGTCCGAGACTTCCACGCCCCCGCAAAATTCGCGGGGGCTCACCGCTGGCTTTCTGAGCTTTTGGGGCTCGGCCGGGCGTCATGTGCTGGCGGTGGTGGAATTGGCCGGGATTGAAAGCAAAGAGGCCATCGCCCTGTATGTGCGGTTGGCCGTGATGCTTGTTGCCGCGCTCATCTTCCTGATCTTCGGATATTTTCTGGCCCTGTTGTTTGTGGTCTTTTTGATTGCAACCATCTTTGGCATTTCCTGGCTCTGGATATTTCTTGGTCTCGCCCTCCTTCACTTTTTGCTGGCCTTCGTCTGCGCCACGCATGTGAGGACCCATTTGAAGACCCCGGTTTTTGCCTCAACCTCGGCCGAAATTCGCAAAGATCTGGAATCCTTGAAATCCGTGAAACCATGACCAAGGACGATTTGCTTGCAGAGATCGCACGAAGCCGCCTTGCGATTGCGCGGGATTTTGGAGCGGTCAAGGAGGAACTGAACGTCTCGAAAAAGTTGGGCCGGACGTTCAGCCATCATCCCTTGGTCTGGTTGGGAGGAGCGGCGGCCCTGGGGTGGATCATCGCCGGTCCCAAGACAAAAACCCGCGTTGTCACGGTTGGCAAAACCAGCAAAGGGGCCACCAAAAAGACGGTGACAAAGCCTGCGGGATTCCTCGCAATTTTTCTCACCATCCTTCGCATCGCGGTGCCCATGCTCAAACCGGTGTTCAGCGCCTACGCTGCAAAACGTTTCGCCGAGATGGCTTCGAAGCTGGCGGGTTAGTCGGGCTGCGCGCGTGGGTGTTTGATCCACATGCTACAAAGCACCGGTCGTGACGATTTCCACGCCCGCCGCGAGCAGCGATGATTCAGCCTCCGTGTCGGGCAGAGTGTCTGTGATGAGCACGTCCACATCCGACGGGTGGGAAAAGTAGAAATTGGAGCTGACACCCAGCTTCGAGGCATCGGCCAAGAGGCAGACCTCTTCAACGCTTTCGACCATTTTGCGTTTCAATCGGGCCTGTTCCTCGGTGGCCTCGCTGGGGCCCCGGCAAACGTCAAGACCACGACAGGAAATATAGGCCGCGTCGATGCGGATCAGGTCCAACGCATGTTCCGCCGCACCGCCTGTGCAAGAAAGCGACTTGGAATGAAGGTTGCCACCAATCAAAATGACGTGAATGGCGGGTTTCTGCACCAGGATCAGAGCCGTGCGAATTCCGCTGGTGATGACGGTGAGGGGTTGGTCGGGGAGGATCTCGGCCAGATACTTTGCCGTGGTGCTCGCATCAAAGAGAATCGTTTGGCCTGGCACGATGCGACCAACCGCCGCCCGCCCAATCCGCTGCTTCGCCTCGATGTTTTGACCGGCCCGTTCTTCTTCGGAAAACTCCCGCCGTGAGAGCTCCAGGCGAACGGCCCCCCCATGCGAACGGACAAGCGTCCCCTCCGCCTCCAATTTTTCAAAGTCCCGGCGCACGGTCTCCTCGGTGACGCCCAGAGCCCTCGCGGCCTCCGCCGTGCGAACACTTCCGGAGGTTTGCAGCAAATCCAAAAGGCGTCGGTGGCGTTCAATCGCAAGCATGACCCATCCGCTAAAGTTTTTTGTGCTTTTTGAAAAGAATTCTCTTGATCTCCTCAAAACAAATCGATACAAAGAAAATCAAAGAATTTAAAAGATTTGATTTTCTCTCCCCTCCATCATCTTTCGATCGCATCCCCAACTCCGGCAAGCTTGGCCAGAATGGCAGGGGGTCATGACGTCATGGCGATAAAAAATTGTGCCCACCCTGCCGACCTTTTGAACCCACATTCGGAATTTGTCTCATGAGTGTTCTCCCGTCACCTTCCCGCGCGTTGGTCGAATCCCTGGTGCGCGAATCGCTCTCCCGTCAGATGGGACGCGCCCTCCCCTACAAGGAAGCTCCGGTTTTGGTCGTGAATAGTTCCGCCCGCCACATGCACATTTCTCCAGAAAACCTGGCTGTGCTTTTCGGGGAAGAGGCCAAGTTGACGGTTCACAAATGGCTTTATCAAGAAGGCCAGTTTGCTTCCGAGCAAACGGTGACCCTCATTGGCCCGCGGAAACGGATTATCCCGAACTTGCGCATTTTGGGGCCTGAAAGAAACCTCACCCAGATCGAGCTCGCTTTCACGGATGCCATCCAGCTTGGCATTGATCTGCCTGTCAAAATGTCCGGCGATATCGACGGAACCCCCGGCGGGTATGTGATGGGGCCGAAGGGGATCTTGGAAATGAAAAACGGAATTATCCGTGCCGCGCGCCATGTGCACATGTCGCCGGGTGATGCCAAATTTTATGGGGTTAAACACCTCGACCGGATCACCCTTAGAGTCACCTCCGGAGGCTGCACGACCCGCTTTGATGATCTCATCGTTCGTGTGGATCCCTCGTTCAAACTTGAAGTCCACATGGACACCGATGAGGCCAACGCCTGCGACCTCGAACGGGCCTCGCGCGTCGAACTCACCGTTCCCTGACCTCAAATCATTTTTAACTTAGTCAACCCAGTCAACCAACCAACACAAACAAAAACATGAGCGAAGCAATCGGATTAATCGAAACGCGTGGCTACGTGGGCCTGGTGGAAGCCAGTGATGCCATGGTCAAAGCCGCGAATGTGCAACTGATCAAAACCATCTCCATCGGGGGATCCCTGGTCACCACCATCGTCCAAGGCGATGTCGGCAGCGTCAAAGCGGCCGTCGAAGCCGGCAAGGAATCAGCAGCCCGGGTCGGCAATCTTGCCGCGTCACACGTCATCGCGCGTCCATCCCCGGAGTTGATCAAATTTTTCACTCTCTAACCTCAACATCAACATATCACTATTATGGCTGGACAAGCATTAGGAATGATCGAAACCAAGGGCCTCACCGCCCAGTTTGAAGCCACGGACGCCATGCTCAAAGCGGCGAACGTCGAACTCGTGGGCTGGGAAAAAATTGGCTCCGGCAACGTGGCTGTTTTCCTCAAAGGAGATGTCGCTGCCGTGAAAGCGGCGGTGGAAGCCGGGGCCACGGCGGCGAGTTCCCTCGGGGAAGTTGTCGCGGTGCACGTGATCCCTCGTCCGCACGAGGACCTTGTCAAACTTGGCAAGTTTCTCGGAGGCAAGCCGGCACCCGCCGCGAAATAATCCCACCAATCGTCAGGCCCCTCCTCACCCGCATGGATCCCTCAAAAATCCTCGTCGCCAACATTGGCAGCACCTCTTTCAAGTTTCGCTTGATTGAGATGCCGTCCGAGCGTGTGTTGGCCAAGGGGGGGATTGAGCGCATTGGTTCGCCGGAATCGCCGTGGCAATACCAAATCGGTTCCGAAGATCCCCAACGCGGGGTGGCGGCTTTTCCGGACCACGAGGCGGCTGTGATTTTTGTGGAGGAGGCCCTTGGCGGCTTTTCCGGACTTGCTGCTGTGGGGTTCAAGCCCGTGGCCGCGCGTGGTGTGAGTGGAACCCAAATCATGGACCAAGGGGTCCTGAAAGCCATGGAGGATTTTAACACGCTCCTCCCGGCCCACAATCCGCCCTACATCGCCGGGGTCAGGGTTTTCAACCGCCTCTACCCCGAAGTGCCCTGCATTGGAACCTTTGAAACCGCCTTTTACGACCATGTGCCGGAGGCCAACCGGAGATATCCCGTGCCCCGCGCCTGGGATCAGGACTACGGGATCCGGCGCATGGGATTTCATGGAGCCAGTCATCGCTACGTGACCGAGCGTTACGCAGAACTCCGAGGCACCGACAATCTTCGCCTGATTTCCTGTCATCTCGGCGGAAGTTCCTCCATCGCAGCCGTGCAAAACGGACGGGCAATTGATTCCAGTTGGGGAATGACCGCTCAGAGTGGTTTGCCACAAAACAACCGGGTCGGGGATTTTGATGTGTTTGCCTTCATTTATCTTGCCCGCGACCTGGGCCTCGGCATCGACGCCGTGGAAAAAGCGCTCACGTCCAACTCCGGCCTGAAAGGTCTCTCCGGCCTGCCAACCGGCGACATGCGGGACGTGCGGGAAGCCGCCGCTTCGGGAAATGAGGACGCGGCCATCGCTTTGGACGTCTTTGTGGGCGCCATTCGCAAATACATCGGCCAGTTTCTTGTCGAAATGAATGGGGTCGATGCCATCCTTTTCACCGCCGGCATCGGCGAAAATGACGCTGCCCTGCGCGCCCGCGTTTGCGCGAATCTTGACTTTATCGGGCTGGCCTTTGACAGCGAGGCGAACGCCAAGGCCCGCGCAACCGAAGCCGTGATCTCCACCCCTGACTCAAAAATCGATGTTCGTGTGATCCCCACCAACGAAGAAATCATCATCGCCCGCAACGCGTGGCAAAAACTTTCAACTCTCCAAACCAACTAACACCAACCAACAACCCATTATGGCACAACAAGCAATAGGAATGATCGAAACCCGGGGCCTCATCGCCCTCGTCGAAGCGACGGACGCAATGTTAAAATCCGCCAACGTCGAACTCGTCGGCCCCATGACCCAAGTCGGCAATGCCCTCGTGACCGTCGTCGTCACCGGTGACGTCGCCGCCGTCAAAGCGGCTACCGAAGCTGGAAAAACGGCTGCGCAATCCCTCGGAGAAGTTGTCAGCGTCAGCGTGATCGCCCGCCCTCACAACGACCTGAACTCCGTCCTCCCCAAACTCAAGTAACGGAATCAATGATTCTCGCTCGTGTTGAAGGCAGCCTCGTCGCCACCAAAAAGAACGCAAAAATGACCGGGAGCAAATTCCTGGTCGTGCGTCCCTTGGTGATGGACTCACCTTCCGCGAAGGAATTCCGTGACGGCGTCAGCACGATCATTGCCGTTGATGCCCTCGGGGCGGGGGAGGGCGAGGTTGTTTTGATTGTCCAAGGCAGCTCCGCGCGTCTCGCGTCCGATGACAAAGATTCCCCGGTCGATGCGGTGGTTGTCGGCATTGTTGACACCGTCGATATGGGAAAAAAAACCGTGTTCCGGGCTAACTAAGCCACTCTCATTATGATAGACGAAAAATTGGTCTCCAAAGTTGTCAGCGAAGTCCTGATCAAGCTGCAATCCCAAGCCGCACCCGTCAAGTCTTCGACCTCCCGGTTCGGGGTTTACGATTCCATGAACGATGCCATCGAGGCTGCCGACCGGTCTTTCCAGGCGCTTCGCGAAAAGGGAATCACCGCCCGCAAACAAGCCATCAATGTCATCCGCCGCCTTTGTGTCGCGAAAGCCCAAGAATGGGGAGAAATCGAGTTTGCCGAAACCAAAATTGGTCGCCTGGATCACAAAATCGAAAAACTCAAAATTTGTGGGGACTTGGTGCCCGGGGTCGAGTTCATGGAGCGTCATGCGTTCAGCGGCGATTTCGGTCTCACGGTGATCGACTTTGCTCCCTGGGGCGTCATCGGAGCGGTGACGCCCTCAACCCACAGCGTTCCCACTCTGACAGGAAATGCGATCAACATGATTGCTTCCGGCAATTCGGTTGTTTTTAATACCCACCCCGCAGCCGCAAAATGCGCGGCGGTGGCTATCCAAGCTTACAACGAAGCCATTTTCCAGGAAACGGGAATTTCCGATCTGCTGACCACGGTGATCAAACCCACGTTGGAAACCTTTGACCAAATGTGCCGTCACGATTTGGTCCGCCTGCTCTGTGTCACAGGCGGTCCGGCCGTGGTTGCGGCCGCCATGAAGACCGGCAAACGCGCGATCTGTGCCGGGCCGGGGAATCCCCCTGTTGTCGTTGATGAAACGGCCAATATTGATGCGGCGGCTCGGGCCATCATTCAAGGCGCATCCTATGACAACAATTTGCTCTGCATCGGAGAAAAGCAGGTGTTTGTGGTGGAAAGTGTTGCCGACAAATTGATCGCTGCTCTAAAGAATGCCGGAGCGGTTCAACTCACGTCCTCGCAGATCGATCAACTCACGAAAAAAGCCTTTGTCTTTCCCGAGGGGCAAGGAGCGGGATGCGGACATGCTTCCGTCAATCGCGACATGGTTGGCCGGGACGCCTCGGTTTTGGCCCAGGCGATTGGTGTCACCGTCCCCGCCTCGACGCAACTTCTTTTTGGCGAAACCAAAGCGGACCACATCTTTGTGGATGAGGAGCAAATGATGCCATTCATCCCGGTCGTGCGTGTCCCCAATGTGGATGCGGCCATTGCCGCCGCCATCAAGACCGAACACGGCTACAAACACACCGCGATGATTCATTCGACGAACATTCACGCGCTCACCAAGATGGCCCAAGCGGTTGATACCACGTTGTTCATCAAAAATGGTCCCTGCATGACAGGCCTTGGCCTCGGAGGAGAAGGATTCCTAAGTTTCAGCATTGCCACCCCGACCGGGGAGGGCGTGACAACTCCCATGACCTTCACCCGCTCACGCCGCTGCGTGATGGTCGAGGAACTCAATTTGTTTTAACATGCGCACCGCCACCATCCACGGCCAAGTGATCTCGACGGTCAAACATCACAGCCTTGAAGGTTGGCGTTTGTTGATCGCGATTCCCGAGAGCCCGGATGTGCCGCCTCAAATTGTGATCGACAATCTCGGAGCCGGCATCACCCAAAAGGTGCTGATCTCCAGCGACGGAAAAGAATCCCGCAAAATGGTGGGTGATGAACTCAGCCCCGCCCGATGGAATGTCATGGGCATCATCGACCCGGAAAGGAGCCTCGCACTGTGAGACTGGGAACTGTCATCGGCAATGTCACCCTCGCCGTGCGCTCACCAAAATTTTCAGGAGAACGCCTCCTCCTCACCCTGCCATGGCGGCGCGAGACCCTCGATGGCAAAGATCACTACGATCCCGCCATTGTGGTTTACGACCAGCTCGGAGCCAATATCGGTCAGACCATCGCCATCAGCGAGGGCCGCGAAGCCGCCTGCCCGTTTCCTGAACCCACGCCCGTGGACGCGTATTGCGCCGCACTCGTTGACGAAATCTTTTACCAAAAATAAGCCATGACCCTATTTGCCCAAAAAGAAGCTGAAACCTTCATTTCGACCGGATCGAAAGAGTTCCGTTACAATCGGGACATCCGACTCACCCCGGGAGCCAAAGATCTTCTCACGGAGGCTGGCATCAAGATTGTGTTTGATGCGGCCGCTCAACCGGTGTCGGTTGCCACGGCGGCGGGGTCTCCCCTGGCCGCCAGCGATGATCAAAAGCTCTTCAACTCCCCGCTGGCCCAAAAACTCAAAGCAGAAATTTGTGATATTGGCCGTCGCATCTGGGCACGCGAATATTGTGATGGCAACGGAGGCAACATCTCCTGCCGCCTCGCCCCGGACCGTTTCATTGTGACACCCACGGGCGTGAGCAAAGGTTTTATGACGCCCGACATGCTCACGCTGGTCGATGGCAAGGGCAACCAAGTGGCTGGTTCGTGGAAGCGCTCCAGTGAATTCACCACCCACTTGGCGATCTACAATTCCACGCCCGCCGCATTTTCGGTCTGCCATGCGCATCCCTGTCATGCCGGTGCCTTCGCCATCAAAGAACTCGAACCTCCCGCCCGTCTGATTCCTGAATTGGAAGTTTTTGTCGGCCAGGTCGCCGTGGCCTCCTACCAAACGCCTGGCTCCCCGGAGATTGCGGCTTCCATCACTCCACTCGCGCCCAACCACCAGTCGATCATCATGGGATGCCATGGCGTCATTTGCTGGGGCAAGTCGGTGGAAGACGCTTATTTCAAAATGGAAATCACCGATGCCTATTGTCGGACGGTGATCCTCGCGCAGGCTCTCCCCGGGGCCGCCTCGATTCCCTGCGACAAATTGGATGACCTCTTGAAGATGAAAAAATCGATGGGTCTGCCCGATAACCGTTTCGATTTGAAGCCCGCCGAGCTCTGTGAAGTGGATCCCTGGTCCCAGATGTGTGGATCTCATGGGTGCTCTTCCCCGGTGACCCCTTTTCATCCGATGACTCAACCCGAGAATCCGGCAGATCTGGAAGCCCTTGTTCAGAAACTCACCGATGAAATTCTCGCAAACCTCAAAAGCTAATCGTTTATGAAAGTCGCAATTATTGGTGGTGGTGGCCGCGTGGGATCGTGTGCCGCGTTTGCCCTGCAGTGTTCAGGGATCGTCAAAGAAATCCTCATCCTTGATGCGAATCAAGCCACCGCCGAGGGAGAGGCCCTCGACCTTTTGCATGGGGCTGCTTTTTGTGCGGACCAAACCATCGCAGCTGCAACATATGCCGAGGCCGCCCAAGCAGACATCATTTGCATCACCGCCGGTCTGCGCCGGAAGCCAGACGAGTCCCGACTGGACCTCATCAACCGCAATGTGAGTCTGTTTCTTGGAATCCTGAAAAGCCTCAAAGACGCCGGGCTGCGGAAAGACGCGATCCTCTTTGTGGTGTCCAACCCCGTGGACGTGCTCACCTTTCTCGCCCAGCGCGAAACCGGCCTCCCCGCTCATCAAGTCCTCGGCCTTGGCACCGTCCTCGACACCTCCCGCTTCTGTTCTCTGATCTCCTCCTCGCTCAAACTCCCCCCCACGCAGGTTCGTGCGATGATCCTCGGCGAACATGGTGACACCATGGTTCCTATATGGTCTTCCGCCACAGTGGACGGATTTCCGCTTCTAAAATTCCCGGGTGTCACTCCAACCTTCCAAACCCAACTCTTCGAGCGTACCCAAAAAAGCGGCGCGGAAGTCATCTCCCGCAAAGGCGGTGCCGGTTGGGCGGTCGGTGTGGCCATCCGCGAAGTGATCGATTGCATCGCATTGGACCGTCAGCGCATCCTGCCCGTCTCGAGCTTGGTGAGTGGCGTTTACGGCCTTCGCAATGTCTCAATCAGCGTGCCCACCGTCGTCGGACGCAAAGGCGTGGTCCAACACATCGAAGTCGAACTCTGGCCCAAAGAACTCAATGGCCTCCAAGCCTCCGCAAAGGCCTTGCAGGACACGATTCGCAAAGTGATCGGGTAAAAACCGCGCGGTGAATCCCCGGATTCCCCTCAAGCCCCCAGCGTAGAGGAATTTGGAACAAATTTCTTCCGACTGATCGAAAACGAACGGGCCGGAGCCTGCCGCTTACCGTAGATCCACCCCTTGGTTACATAATCCGATATGCCGCAATCGGACTCACAAGATCATAAAGCCAGGGCGCGAGGACAAACCGCAGATTGCCAGGAACACACGGATAAAGATTTTTGAACAGAAGGAAACAAAGATCCTGACCAACCCGCCATCAACAATCAGGTGGATCGTGATCTCCGGGCACGATGGCAATATGACGCGGCCCCGCCGCCATCCGTTTTTGGAAGGAATCTACCATGAAGGACACAAGAGCACGAAGGAGCGAACCAACAAGGCACTCAA
>JBBECL010000264.1:0-16824 GCA_040881805.1 Terrimicrobiaceae bacterium
CCTTCAATGAGATCTACCTCCTGCGCCGATTTCGGTTACGAGAGTTTCTGTCGGAGGTGTTTCGTGGGTTGGGAGCCCCGGGGCCTCGCACAGAACCCGCCGGGAGGGTTGGTCCCCGTCGCGCTGTGACCTCAAAGCCGGGCAGGGTGAGCCGCGGGATTTTTTGGGCAATGAAGCGCTCGATGTCCGTGACCCGCTTGAATTCCTCCGGCGTGACCAGTGTGAAAGCATCCCCGGTTTTTTGGGCTCGTCCAGTGCGGCCAATGCGGTGGACATAATCTTCGGGGTGTTGCGGCACATCGTAGTTGATGACATGACTCACCCCCGCGACATCGATCCCCCGAGCCGCAATATCGGTCGCGACCATCACTTCGTAGCGGCCGGACTTGAAACCTTCCAGGGCTTCAATGCGCTGGTTTTGGGAGCGATTGGCATGAAGGACGGCCACGGAATGATTCGATCCCCGCAACTTTTTGGCAATCTTGTCAGCGCCATGTTTGGTCCGCGAGAAAATGATGGCACTCTGAAAATCGGTGGCCTCCAGCAGAGCAAGCAGCAGATCAAATTTGCGGGAGGTATCAACTTCATAGACACCATGTTTCACCGTTTCGACCACGCTCCGGGCGACGCCAATCTCGATCCGGACCGGGTCTTTTAAAGCCCACGCTGCGATATCTTCGATTTCGGGAGGAAGGGTTGCGGAAAAAAACAGCGTCTGCCGGACCTTCGGGCACTTGGAAATGATCCGCCGCATGGGGGGGAGAAATCCGACATCCAGCATGCGGTCCACTTCGTCGAGAACGAGCACCTCAATGGAGTCGAGTTTAACAGTGCCCTGTTGCAGGTGATCTTCAAGGCGACCGGGGGTTGCCACGAGAATGTCGACACCCTCCCTCAGGGCCGACCTTTGGTTTCCATAACCCACACCACCAAACACCGAGGCCACCCGCAAATCGGTGAACCGCGCAAAATCCCGGAAGGCGGTTTCCACTTGCATGGCCAGCTCCCGCGTTGGCTCCAAAACCAGGCAGCGGCATTTGCCATGAGAGCCGAGCTTCTGAAGCACGGGAAGCGCAAAGGCCGCCGTTTTGCCAGTCCCCGTTTGGGCTGACGCGATCAGATCTTTGCCATCCAGGGCGGGCGGGATGGCGCGGAGCTGGATCGGGGACGGTTCCCCGTAACCCATGGCTTCGACGCCTTTGACGAGTGGCTTGATAAGGCCGAGTTTTGAAAATGGCATAATAAAATTGAGGTCGTGACATTGAGGCCGGGATTCTCGGACGTCAACACACGACTCATGGCCTCCACAGGGGAGAAATAAAAGTCGGCGGTCAAGGGACTGACCGCCCTACCCGGGGAGGACAAGCGCAAAGCGCCCTTTGAAGTAAAGCAATGGGCAATCTTCTGCCTGTCCGTCAGGCGAGGGCTTCCAAGCGTTTGACGATATCCGCTTTCCCGGTCACACCCACGGTTTGGTCCTTTTTTTCGCCACCTTTGAAAAACAAGAGGGCGGGAATGCTTCGGATGCCAAACTTGCTGGAAACAGCCGGGGAGTCATCGACGTTCACTTTGGCCACATGGAATTTTCCAACGGACTCGGCAGCAATTTCATCAACGACCGGGCCAAGCATGCGGCAGGGGGCACACCAAGGAGCCCAGAAATCCACAAGCACCGGGCCCGTGGCTCCTGCAATAAAAGCCTCAAAATTTGAGTCGTCCAATTCGGTCACGTTCGTGTTTGCCATAGAAGGAGAACTTACCATGTCTTCCAAAAAACTTCCAGCAAAAGGCGTGGATGCGTCAGCTTTTAAAATCGCGGGAGGAAAACGCCAAATATCCGAGGATCAGGAGCGTCATATTCAGTGCTGCCAACCAGGCGTATTGTTCCAGCATGACTTCCCACGGGATTCGGTATTCAAAAACCATGGCCCAAGCTCCCATCTTGGCTGTCAGGAACCAATCCCGAATCCCGGAGAAAAATGGAATGCTTTTCAGGATCGTATCCACAAACAGGACGGAGAGGGTGACGATGGTTGCCGCCGCAGGCTTCATTTTCAGGCAGGAAAAAAAGAACCCGATGGTGGTGACCGTGCTGAGGCTGAGGGCCAGAAATGGCACACTGAGAGCAATGCGCGCCATGCCTTGCCCGGCCTCATAGATGGCAAAGATGCCCTCGGTGGGCGCAAACACAAAAAGCCCGCCCCCGCCTGCGTGAAGATATCCGGCAATCAGGGCGGTCACCGCAATATAAACGGTCAGTGCCATCGTATAAATGAGGCAGGCACAATATTTCAAAAATAGAATCCGCCCCCGGCTGGCCGGCCGGCAAAGCATCATCCGCAGCGTTCCATCCTCGATCTCCTTGCTGACAACATCCCCGGCCACCAAGGCCAGATAAAGCGCTCCCAACAAAAATACGGTGGAGAGCATAATCATCAGCCCCAGCGTCAGGCCGGAGAGATAATCCGAAGCGGTATAACCCGCCCCTTCCAACAATCGCTCCAGCCCGCGCTGCACTCTCGGCAGGCGGAGAAGCCCGAGGACCACCATCTCAACCCCCAGAAATGCGGCAAAACCAATGTAGGTCCGCTTTCTGGCAAACAGCTTTCGGAGTTCGCCCCCCAATTGACGCAGAAACATTTTCATCTCTGGATCGTCTCCAAATAAAAATCCTCGAGCGTCTGCCGCACGGGCTGGAGACCCCGGACGTGGATGCCCTCCCTGACAAGCGCCTCCACCAGCCTGGCTGGATCAAACCCCTCGGGTGCCACCCATGAATCTTGCAGCGGTTTGAGCCCATGGGCTCTCAAAATTTCCTCTGACCGCTCCTGCGGTTCCAACGTGAACTGCCAGAGGTCCGGGGTTTCTTTCCACTTCCCGCAAAAAACCATCTTTCCCCGGTGAAGGATGGCCACACGATCGCACAATTGTTCGACCTCGCTCAAGAGATGGGAGGAAAGCATGACCGTGATCCCAAACTCATCGCGCAGGCGGCGGATCATCCCACGCATTTCACGAATGCCGAGAGGGTCGAGACCATCGGTTGGCTCGTCCAAAAGAATAAAGCGCGGGCGCGGCACAAGCGCCTGCGCCAACCCGAGGCGTTGCCGCATGCCATGACTGTAATTTTTCACCGGATCGCCGATTCGATCAGCCAGACCCACCAGATGGACAGCGGCCTCCATCTCCGCCCGGGGAACATCCCGACCGCTGAGGGACACAAAGAACCGCAGGTTTTCCCAGCCGGAGAGATATTCGTAAAAGGATGGGGTTTCAAAGATTGCACCGACTCCCGCAAGCGCCCGGCTTCGGTTTGTCTGCACCGAGTGCCCGGCAATAAACGCCTCGCCCCGGGTGGGGGCCACCATGCCCAGCATGATCCCGAACGTGGTGCTTTTGCCGGCGCCATTATGACCCAAAAGCCCGAATATTTCCCCCTCGGGAACCTCCAAAGAAATGTCTTCGATCGCCGGCCGTTTACCGAATCTTTTGTGAAGCCCCCGGAGGCTGACCATGGCGCTCATTCCGCAAAAAGTCGGAATTCCGATCCCGCATGACCATCCGCAAACAAATGATTCACCCGGCTCTGACTGCTCTTATGCCATCCCTCTTTGTCGACCAAAACCGGGATTCGGGAATTGGCATCGGTCACTCCCAAAAAATTCAGCGAAGCCACCGACTGCCCACCCAGAGCGCTGTTGTAAAAATAGCTCGTGCCTGTTTGCTTGGCGATGGTCGAATCGGAGGGACAGGTGAAAACGCGCAGATCCTCCACGTAGGGAGCAAGCACCGTGTCGATCACCGGGAGTTCCTCCGAAGTGCTGGATCGGGCAGCCGCCAAAAGGGGAAGCGTCATCGAGTTGTCCGCCAAATATTGACCCATCGCAACGCCCAAGGATTTCAGGTGGCCGAGACAGCGGGTTGACTCCGCGCGGGCCGTCATGGACCGGATGGAAGGAATCAGCGCCGCAGCCAAAACGGCCACAATGGTCGTTGACACCAAAATCTCGAGAAGTGTGAATGCTTGTTGGCGGGTGGGTTGACGTTTCATGACCCTCCTCAGCGCATTCCCTGCGTCGCCCGCTGCAACCGCTCGATCACCGGCGCAAAATCCATTTTGACCTCCGCGCTGGCCTCTTCGTAAAAGGACCCCAGCCCTTCGGAAATCACTTTCTGGGCATCGGTGTTGTCAATCCGTTCCGCGATCTCGGGGCTGTCTCGCTCGATGTCATCCAACACCCGGTTCACAATTTTTTTTCGTTCTTCGGGACTCATTTTGTTAAGCGCAAGCATCATCTGACGGAACCCCTCCGGCAAGGTTTGCTCGAGGAAGTCCCGGCGCTCGGCGTCCGTCATTTGCTCAAAAAACGTTCGTTCCGTTCGGAGTTTCCGAAGTTCCTGACGCTCTTCAAAGTCCAGGCGGTTCAATTGGCCGGCAACCTTGGCAATCACCCCGGCCCGCTTGGATTCCGGCAACCCCGCCAAGGAATTGTTGTCAAGGTAAGCGGACAAAGACTCGGCGGTGGGGCGGGCTGCCCGCGAGTAAAGGATCACACCCGCCGCGATTCCCCAGACCACCAGCAAGATGGCTGACGCTTTGATCCATCGATTCATGGGGCTTCTTTCTCCCAACACGGGTCAACACGCAAGCGGAAAAATGTTTCACTGCTCGACGATGGTTCCGCCCTCTGCTACGAGGGAGCTTTATCCACCCATGAGCCATCACGAAGTCCTGAACACACCCAAGGACGAAATCCATTACCGCGAATACAAAATCATCCTCCAGGCCCAGCGCTTTCAAACCGCCCAAGCCTTCAAAGATTTTTGGAATATCGTGGTCTCCACCGCCAAGAAATGTGACGTCAAAGTGGTCGAAGCCCCGGCGGCTTTTGATAACCACGTCCGTGAGGTGCTTTTTTATGACACCGAAGATTTTGCCCTCTACAACAACCACTTCATCGTCCGCCTGCGCACGTTTTACAAGGACGGGTGGTCGGCGGGAGTGCCTGAATTGACGGTGAAATTCCGTCATCCCGACTTGGAAACCGCCGCGGCCGTGGATGTCAAACCCGCAACGCCGGGTGGGGCGGCCCGCATCAAATTCAAGGAGGAATTGCTTCCTCTCAAGGAAAGCCTCGGAGGCATTCGCTCGATGTTTTCCCACAATTGTGTCCTTGCCATGCCCCGCGAAGGGTTGGACCTCGTGGCCAGTGATTTGATATCCTCATTTCCCGGCCTCAAGCCCGCCATTGCAGACTCTGGAGCCAAAGTGATTCTTGTGAATGACTTTGCCGTGGAAGAGGTCCAGGTCGATGTGGGCGAGTTGCATTTCGGTGGGGGGCTCAAAGGCAAAACCTCTATTTCCGTCTGGCGCGACCGCAAGCACGAACGCCCTCTCTGCGGGGAGTTTGCGTTTCAGTGCCGGTTCGAAAGCACCAACGATTTGCACAAAGCCAATCTCGATCGTGCGGAGAAGTTCTACAAAACCCTCCAACTCGATGCCTTCGAGTGGGTGTCGCTCGGCACCACCAAAACCGCCATCGTTTATCACCTCGGACCCCGCGCCTCCACCAATCGTGAGTGACCCCACGCCCAAAGACATTTTTTCGGCCTTTGCCCGCATTGGTATCACGAGCTTCGGCGGAGGGCTTGTGGCCTACCTCAAGGATGAAGTCGTCGAGCGCAAGCAGTGGATGACCGATGAAGAATTTTTGGCCGCTCTGGAAATCGGGCAGACCCTGCCGGGACTGAATTCCGTGAATGTGGCCATCATTGTTGGTCGCAAACTGCAGGGACCTCGCGGCTCCTTTGCCGCCGCGCTTGGCCTGATCCTGCCGGGAGCCGTGGTTTTATGCCTGTTGGCCGTTTTATATGCCCGTTTTCACCAAAACCCGGATGTCGCGGCGGCCCTTGCCGGCATTGCGGCAGCCGCTGTGGGCCTGCTCATGCAAGTGACGCTCAAAATCGGTGCCAAACAATTGATCAATCCCCGGGATCTCCTTTTGGTGATCGCCACCTTTGTGTTGAGTGGAATCCTTCACGTCTCGCTGCTGGCCACGCTCTTTATTGTTGCCCCCCTCGCGATTTGGTTCTGCCGTCCCCGCAAGCCCGTTGCAACATGAAGGAACTTGTCTCCCTCATCAACGTGTTCACCGTGCTCTCGCTGCTGGCCGTCGGCGGAGGGAGTGCTGTTCTGCCCCAGATGGAACACGAAGCCGTTGCCGTCCACCAATGGGTCACCCCGGATTCCTTCGCCGCCATTTACAGCCTTGGCCAAATGGCCCCCGGCCCCAACATGACCATGGTTGGCCTCATCGGCTACAAGGCTGCCGGCTTTGCCGGACTGCTCGTTGTCCTCTTGGCCTTCTACATTCCCTCCAGCCTCCTCGTTTACACCGCCAGCCACATCTGGGACTCTTTCAAAGACAACCCCTGGCGCGATGCCGTTCAAAAAGGCATGGCTCCCGTCACCATCGGCCTCATGCTTGCCGGCGTTTACGCCGTCGGAAAAACCGCCAGCTTCAACATCTCAAGGGACATGACCTTTAACCTCATCACCCTCGCCATCGGAGCCGCCGTCGTCGCCATCCTCTTCCTCCGCCGAATCAACCCCGCCCTCCTCATCCTCGTCGGCGGCGTCGTTGGGTGGTTTCTCCTTCGAAGCGGAACAACCGCCTGAGTCTCCCCTCCCGGCAGACTTTGAAGGGAGCATCTGGAGGCCTTGTGCGATCGACCCTGCCCTTACGTGATGCCTTTGGCAGGCGATCTCCGACCCTCCTGGGCCTCCGGTTCCAAAAGCTGTCGCACGTTCCACGATTCTATTTGCCGCGAAGCGTCTTGGAGTGCGGTCGTCCTCTACCGCTTTGGACAGTCCCAATTCCCAGCAGCTGCCAACGGGATCAGGCTGGGATTCACTCCACGCTGCAAAGCGAATGTCCTGAAAATGGATCATGACGTGATATATTTTGACCAAATTTGGTATCTTGGGGAGGAATTTTTTTCTTTCTCGGCAAACGTGCGGGCTGTCCCGGCATGGGTGCTGTTCGGCCCGCCTTGACGCCAACAAAATGACTCTTACCCAACCAACTCGGTCACACTTGGTTGCGAGAGGCCAGAGCGTTTTGGGGTGGCTTGATTCCTTGACCGGGAGGATTGTTTTACTGACACCGCAGGGCTTTTCTGAGAAGGGAGAAGGATGGTCGCTGGAGCTGAATCACAACGTCTGATGGCCCGGGATGCGGGGGCTGAGGCCTGGGCGCTATGGGGGCCGTATTTAAGTGAGCGTCAGTGGGGCACAGTGCGTGAGGATTATTCGGCGAATGGGGATGCGTGGACATTTTTTCCACATGATCATGCCCGGTCCCGGGTTTATCGCTGGGGAGAGGATGGGTTGCTGGGGATCTGTGACAATGATTGTCGGCTGTGTTTTTCGGCGGCATTTTGGAATGGGCAGGATCCGATCCTGAAAGAACGGCCGTTCGGGCTTTCGAATCCGCAGGGCAATCACGGCGAGGACGTGAAGGACTATTTTTATCATCTCGATAACACCCCCACGCACAGTTACATGCGGGCGCTTTACAAATACCCGCAGAAGGAATTTCCGTATCAGAGGCTTGTGGAGGAAAATGCCCGGCGTTCCCGCCAGGACCCGGAGTATGAATTGATGGATACGGGCGTTTTTGAGGAGGGGCGGTATTTCGATATTTTCCTCGAATACGCAAAGGCCGACCCGGAAGACTTGTGTATTCAGATCAGCGCCGTGAATCGCGGGCCGGAGGCAGCCCCCTTGGTGTTTGTGCCGACCTTGTGGTTTCGCAACACCTGGTCCTGGGGCGAGGAAGGCCCCACGAAGCCGGAGCTGCATGCCGCCACGGATAACTCGGTTGTGGCCACGCCCTGGGGACTGCCAGTTTACCATTGGTATTGCGAAGGTTCGCCGGAATGGGTGTTCACAGAAAATGAGACAAACAATGAGCGACTGTTTCATGCGCCGAATGCAGCCGCCCACGTAAAGGACGCCTTTCATGAGTATCTGATTCATGGCCGGAAGGATGCCGTGAATCCGGCGATGGCAGGCACCAAAGCGGCGGCCATTTTTCGGAGAACGATTGCACCCGGGGAAACCTCGGTGGTGAGGATGCGGCTCACAAAAAAGCCCACAGCAGATCCTTTTGGCGACTCTTACCCTGAGATCCTCCACCTTCGCAAAAAGGAGGCTGATGAATTTTATGCAGCCCTGACACCCAACCTTCCCGAGGAGGCCGCAATGATCCAACGCCGGGCCTTTGCGGGGCTTTTGTGGTGCAAGAAATTTTATTTTTGGCCGGTGATGCGCTGGCTCATGGGAGACCCCACGATGCCGCCTCCCCCCAAGGAGCGCTGGCACAGCCCCAACGCGTTTTGGAAAGATCTTCACGCCCATGACGTGATTTCGATGCCGGACTGCTGGGAATATCCGTATTTTTGTGCGTGGGATCTCATGTTTCATGCGGTGGCCTTTGCGGTGATTGACCCCGCCACGGCGAAGCGCCAGCAATTGTTGCTGCGTGGGGAACGTTAC
Source organism: Terrimicrobiaceae bacterium (assembly GCA_040881805.1). GTDB lineage: Bacteria > Verrucomicrobiota > Verrucomicrobiia > Chthoniobacterales > Terrimicrobiaceae > JAJTZA01. Next base: position 8,561 of record JBBECL010000264.1, read on the forward strand.
ACATCACCGAGTTCGCAGATGCCGGCGTATGAGTGGGCGCTGTCGGATGCGAACCCCCCTATTGGTGGCTGGGCGGCGTGGCGTATTTATTCCATTGAGCGGGGTCTCAAGGGTGAGGGGGATCGCGAGTTTCTCAAAAAATCCTTCAACAAGCTACTGCTGGGATATTCTTGGTGGGCGAACCGCGTGGACCAAACAGGAGACAATGTCTTTGAGGGCGGCTTTCTTGGGTTGGATAACATTGGAATCTTTGATCGGCGTTATCCCCTGCCCGACGGCAGCAAGATTGAGCAAAGTGATGGGACGGCCTGGATGGCGTCTTTTGCCCTGAACATGCTGAACATTGCACTGGAACTCGCCACCGAGGACCCGGCCTATGAGGATATTGCGGACAAATTTTTGAATGACTTCATTTATTTGGCGGCGGCCATCAATGCCAGGGGAACAGGCGGCTACACCTTGTGGGACGATGAGGATGGGTTTTATTACGATGTGTTGCAGCGCCCGGACGGCACCTCGGATTACCTCAAAACCCGCTCGATGGTGGGGCTCACACCGCTCTTTGCCGTGGAGAGTTTTGATGTCAACGTCGTAAAAAAATTCCCACTCCTGCAAAAACGGGTGCAGTGGTTCCAAACTCACCGCCCCCATTTGCTTGACGAGTTGCATCATATTGGCATCGAGAATGATGGCAAACGGCTGATATCGCTGGTGCCACCGGAACGCCTTCGCCGGCTTTGCGAGCGGCTGTTTGATGAAAAAGAATTTCTATCGCCGCATGGAATCCGCGCACTTTCCCGCGTCTATCTCGACCACCCTTACACCTTCACGGAGGGCGAGCAAACCGAGACCCTGACCTACAGCCCGGCTGATAGCCCGGTGGCCATGTTTGGCGGAAACTCGAATTGGCGGGGACCGGTTTGGATACCCATGAATTATCTTCTGGTCGAAGCCCTTCAAAAATTTGGTTTTTATTTTGGGGACACGTTCAAGGTGGAATTCCCGACCGGAAGTGGCAGGGAAATGAATCTGTGGGACATTTCTCTCGAACTCGAAAAGCGGTTGGTGTCCCTCTTTGAGCGCGATGCGAATGGGAGCCGGCCATTTCAGGGCGGGGTGGAACAATTCCGGAACGACCCGCACTGGCGCGACCACCTCCTCTTCAATGAATATTTTCATGGCGACAGCGGTGCCGGGTTGGGAGCCAGTCACCAAACAGGCTGGACCGCCATGGTGGCCAAAATGATCCGGCAGCTTCACACGTTTGAACGGGATTGAAGATCTCAATTTCCAACCCCACAACACATGACCCGTCTGATGCAGGGTTACACCCCATAGAAGGGGCATCAATGTACGCTTAGTGTGGAGGCTATGAAAAATCCAATGATCAAATCCTTGGGGGCCTGTCTATTGACCGCCCTCTTCTTAAGCTCCGCCTCTGCACAAAATGTTGTTTTGGCGGAACCATCCGTCACGTCCATGGGGACCATCACAGAATTCAGTCCGGAGACGATTATTCTGACAAGCGAGTCCAGCAAACAGCCCGTGAAATATGTTTACAGCAAAACCACAACCTATGTGGATGAGGCGGGAAATCCTGTTGAAATTTCCACAGTGAAGTCCGGCGTTCCCGTGACAGTTTATTACACAAAATCCGGTGAGAACCTCATGGCGACCAAAGTGATTGTTCGCAAAGCGGTTTTGGCAACAGATGCGGTGATGGAAGAAAAAACCACGACCACAACAACGACGACGACAGAAGAGGATTAATCGAAAACCGATATATGCAGAAATTTATTCTATGCCTTCTGGCGGTTGCCGGTCCCATTATTCTCTCGAGTTGTGAGAGCATTGATCTGGATGACGACGATGATGATCGCCGCGTGACCCGCACAACCACTCAGCAAACAACCACAAGAAGCCAGCCGGGCAACGTTGTTGTCGAGACGCAAAGCGTCCAATCCTACTAAGAGTTCCTCCCCCCAACCAAAGGCGGACCGACGAAAGTCGGTTCGCTTTTTTGTGGGGGTAAGACCCCATTGGATGAATCCTGATAATCCTGCAGAATCATCGATATGAAAACGAAAGCAAACAAATCCATCAGCAAAGGACCTTTATCATGTTAATGACCATTGCAATTATCCTTCTGGTCCTATGGCTCCTTGGCTTGGTGACAAGTTCCACGATGGGCGGTCTCATTCACGTCCTTCTGGTTATTGCCGTGATTGTCATTCTTGTCCGACTCATTCAAGGCCGTAAGGTTCTTTAGGGGAAGACGTCACTCAATAAAGATTTTGCCGGCGCGCCTGCGTGCGTGCCGGGCTTTAGGCAGGTTCACCTTGGAGACGTGGTGGTCCAGCAGGGAGGCAATCGCCTCCACCTCGGCAAAACCGGGTTCCTCGATGTGATGCTCGCGGAGCCAGTTCAGAATTTGCCTGCGGCGCAGTGCGGGGTGAAGACGTTGGAGGGCTTTTGTGTCAAGGTGGGCTGGAGCCGCAGGGACCTGGGAAGCGAGAAAGGACTCTTCGTCCCGGGCAATTTTTGACAGCCTAAGGATGGCGGACCGGGAGGAAGGGCCCATGGTTTCGATGATGACGGGAAGAACCGAATGTCGCAGACGGTTGCGGGTATGGGCGGGGTCTGAGTTTGTGGGATCATCGCAAAAGGCAATTTTTCGTTCGGCCACATAAGCCGCGATCCCGGCTCCTGAGACATCCAGAAGAGGACGCAGAAGGGTGAGCGAGGTTCCGGATGGGCCCCCGACCTGGAATGTTGACACCGGAGCCATGCCCGAGAGCCCGGCGAGTCCAGTGCCGCGGAACACATGGTGCAGCACCGTCTCCACCTGATCATCGGCATGATGGGCCAAAAAGAGAGTGTGGCAGCGTCTTGCGTCCGCACAGGCTGCGAAAAATCGGAATCGCAAATCCCGGGCGGCTGTTTCCACCGAGAGGCGCCGCGTTTTGGCATGCAGGCGCGTGTCGGCCTCCCCCAACTCCAAGGGATAACCGAGCGCGGCGGCCGACTTTTCAACAATCTTGAGCTCCCGTGAGGCAGGCCGGAGACCATGATCAAAATGACAGATCACCAACTTCGAAAAACCCAAATCGTGGAGGGCGTGGAGGAGGGCCATCGAATCCCGGCCGCCCGACACGCCGATCAGATACGGCCGATCGGGGGGATACGGGCTCACGGCAAGACCCGCTCGGCCTCGGCCTTGGAGGGACGACCAAGCAGTTCCCACATGGCGTCATGGGGCGCTTTGCCCTCATAAAGCACCGCGTGAATTTCCCGCGTGATGGGAGCCTCGATGCCAAGTTTTTGTGCGCCTTCCCATGCCCCCCGGGACGCGGGCACACCTTCGGCCACCATCTTCATGGATTGTTCGATCTGGGAGGGGGACTCCCCCCGGCCGAGACGTTCGCCAAACTTTCGGTTTCGTCCATGCTTGCTGAAGCAGGTCACCATCAGATCCCCCACCCCGCTCAGGCCAAAAAACGTATCTTTCCGGCCACCCAAAGCGCAGCCCAGCCTGGTCATTTCGGCCAGCGCTCTGGTCACCAATCCAGCCTTGGCATTGTCGCCCATATTAAAGCCGTCCGAGACACCTGCCGCGATGGCAAACACATTTTTGAGGGCTCCCCCAAGCTGGATTCCGACCACATCATCGCTGGTATACACCCGGAACGTGGGCAAAGAAAACACCTGCTGCAAGGGATCAAGCAATTCAGGATGCACGCAGCCAATCACCCCGGCCGCCGGGATCCGCTGGGCAATTTCGACGGCATGGTTCGGGCCGGAGAGGACCCCCACCCGCCGATCGGGCAAACATTCTTCCAGGATTTGGCTCATGAGCTTGCCCGTGCCTTGTTCAATGCCTTTCGTGCAGGAAACGAGCACCGCCGAGTCTTTCAGGTTGGCCTCGCGGAGAAGATTTCCCACCTCGCGCAAGGCTTTGGATGGGGTCACAACAACCACAAGATCCGCATCCACGGTGTCGGCCAGGTTGGCCGTGGCATAGACATTGGGGGGAAGGCGCACCCCGGGAAGGTAGGCGCTGTTGATTCGGGTATCCAGCAACTCGGCAGCAACCTCGGGATTGTGCGCCCAAAGCCTGACTCGTCCCCGCTTTTCTGCCAACAGCACAGCGAGGGCCGTGCCCCAACTGCCTGCTCCGATGATGCTGATATCTTTGAACATGCCGGTTGACGCTATCAGGTTGTGGCTTCCGGGGAATCCTTCTTCTTTCTCTCAAAGCGCTTTTCCGTGCCGGCCATGAGACGTGAAATATTTGGGAAATGACGCCACACAGCCAAAGAACACATGAGCACCGCAACGACGACCAGCAACCACCCACAGCGCCCGAGCAGCGCCATCACAAGGCTGCCCGTCGGGAGGGCAAATGCAGCCGCGAGGGAACCCAGCGACACGTAGCGGGTTGTGAAAAACAGGATCAGCCATGAGAGCAGGCCAAAGACAAAAACCGGCCATGGGAACAAGGCAATAATCACCCCGCCCGAGGTCGCGATGCCTTTGCCGCCATTGAAGCCGAGCCACACGGGGAACATATGACCCAACACAACAAAAAACGCTCCGATCACACCAAACACATCGGCCATGATCCCGGTGCTCCATCCCCCGATCGCACCAATTTGATGAGCCGCCACGACCCCGAGGATCCCCTTGATGAAGTCCGCTGCGAAGACCGTGTATCCCCACTTTTTGCCGAGAACGCGCAGGGCATTCGTCGCGCCGATGTTTCCACTTCCCTCCTTGCGCAGGTCCACACGGCAAATTTTCCCCGCCAGAAAGCCGCTGGGAAACGACCCGCAAAGATACGACACCACCATCGAGGAAATAAAAGCAATCCAAAGCACCCATCACGTATTGGATGGACACTCTCCGAATCTCAAGGAAATTCAGTTTTCGAGAAGGGCCGCCCGAACAGCCGCAATCTCGGTTTCTTCCATGAGCTTGCGGGTCACCACGCGCAGACGCTTGCTCAGCGTGGATGCCATTCCAAAAAGCAATTGGGTGCTGGCCTCTGGATAATTTTTGACGAATTCCTGAAAGTCAGCGCGTGCGATAACCCAATACTGGGCCGCTTCGATGATCACCACAGAACAGACGGCGGCCCCGGGGTCACAGAGATCCACCTCCCCCACCCATTCCCCCTGATGGATCACCCCCAAAAGCACATCCCGCCCGTCATCGTTCCGGACGGCGTGAAGGAGGCCGCTGATCACAAAAAAGAGTTTTCCATGGGATTCGCCTTCAATAATCAGGGTTTCGCCCGCTTCTCCCAAATGAAAGCTGCCGTAGGAGCTGAGAAGGTCGCGGTCCTCCTTGGAAAGCTCGGAAACAAAACCCACGGCGGGCAGGTAGGGGCTGGTCAGTTCATCGGTCATCGGAGGATTTTTATGAAGGGTTGGAAGACGTCTGGATCGCGCCGGGCTGTCAGGGCTTGGAAATGGTGCTGAGTTCTTCACTCAATTTGTCCCGCTGCGATTTGAGTTTTTGCACATCGGGGGTGCCGCCAGTGGGGCCTTCGGAGGGTTCTTGCTCCTGCGCGGCGCGAACTTCTTCATCGATGTCCCGGATTTTTTCACTCAGGTCGTTGATCTTGCGCTCCTCTTCGCTGAGGACAGTTGTCGGCGTGGGGGTTGGCAGGGGCTCATAAGGTGTGGGGTCGGGCGTGGGTGTGGCCTCCGGCGTGGGCTCGGCAGGGGTGACCACCATCTCTTCGGCAAGAATTTCGCTGAAAAAAGCTTTGTTGTTTTTGACCGAGACTCCCTCAAACTCCACAAGGTAATCATCACCCTCGATGGCCAGCAGGTTGACTTGGGCGCCCTCGGGGAAATCATGGGTGCCTATTTCGCTGACGGACTGAAAAGCAGTGACAATTTTAACCTGGCGCAGGGGTTCCTGAATCGTATCGGACAATTGTTGGGGAGGTGTTGGCTCGGGGGTGGGTTCAGGGGTTGGTTCAGGGGTTGGCTCGGGCGTGGGGGCTGGAGTGGTTTTGGGGGGCTGAACCACCACCTGGGGTTCGGTGGACGGCTTGGCGGCTTCTTCGGGTGCGGGTTTGCCACAGCCCGTCAGCCCCAGTGCGGCCAGCAAGCCCAGAGAGGCGGCCAACGCGGGAAGGTTAAAGGTAGGGGTGAGAGGCAATGTGTGGGACGCACGGGAATTGATGTGGGCTCGCATGGGGAAATTTCTATCACAGAACCACAAAATTCCTAGACAACTTTGTACCTCGCGAAAATCTGGCCAATTTGCCGAGATCGGGTAGGGTCATTGCATGGCCACCAAAAAACCCGTTCTCAAGCTTCTGGGTCGCAGCGACGCGACCTTCCCCAAAAAACCTTCCCGCGACACACTGGAAACCTTCCCCAACCGAAACAAAACCCGCCCCTACTGGGTGACCTTTGAGTGCCCGGAATTCACATCCCTCTGCCCGGTGACGGGTCAGGCCGATTTTGCCACGATCAGCATTCAATACATTCCCGCCGGGTTGTGCATTGAGAGCAAATCGCTGAAATTTTATTTGGCGTCCTATCGCTCGACCCCCTCGTTTGGCGAGGACGTGGCCAATCGGATTCTTGATGACCTGGTGGCCGTCCTGAAACCCACGGAGATGAAGGTGGTTGCCGAATTTGCTCCGCGGGGGGGGGTCAGTTTGACGGTTGAGGCCGAGCATCAAGCCGATCCTTTCGAAGACATTCCGTTTTGAAAGTTGTTGTCCTGCTCAGCGGGGGCATGGATTCGGTCACCGCACTTTATGATGCCGCCAAGTCCCATGATGTGGTGACCGCTGTGAGTTTTCATTACGGGTCGAAACACAATGACCGGGAGATCCCCTTTGCTCGATGGCATGCCGTTGAAATGGGCGTGCCCCACACGCGCATTCCCTTGGATTTTATGGCAAACGCCTTTGCCTCCGATCTTTTGACGTCCGGCGGGGAGATCCCGAAAGGCCACTATGAAGAGGCGAGCATGAAAAAAACGGTGGTGCCGTTTCGCAATGGGATCATGCTTGCGATTGCCGGAGGGCTTGCCGAGAGCCTTGGGGCCGGGGGGGTGGTCATTGCGGCCCATGCGGGCGACCATGCGATTTACCCCGACTGCCGGGAATCATTTTTGGGGCCGATGGCGGAAGCCCTGCGGGCGGGAACCTATGCCGGGGTGAAGGTGCTCCGGCCCTTTGTTTCCCTGACCAAAGCCGGGATCGTGACCCGCGGTTTTGAACTTGGGGTGGATTTTGCCAGGACGTGGTCTTGTTACGTGGGGGGCGAGGTTCATTGTGGTGAGTGCGGCACCTGCGTCGAGCGGCGCGAGGCATTTTTGCTGGCGGGCATTCCCGACCCGACCCCCTATCTCCGCACGGGGCCTTTGCCCGCCAAACCCGTGCCCTGATCCATGCGGATTGCGGAGATATTTTATTCCGTTCAAGGCGAGGGGGAACTCACGGGGGTCCCGTCTGTTTTTGTGAGAACGTCAGGCTGCAACCTGCGCTGCCAGTGGTGCGATACCCCGTATGCCTCGTGGCAACCCGAGGGACAGGACAAAAGCGTGCCGGACATTTTGAAAGAGGTGGCCGGGTTCCCGGCACAGCACGTCGTTCTCACCGGAGGAGAGCCCATGATAGCCGGCGAGATCCACGAACTCGCCAGCGGTCTGCGAAAGCAAGGCAAACACATCACCATTGAAACCGCAGGAACCATCGCCCCGAACGGCATTGCTTGTGACCTTGCGTCCCTCAGTCCCAAGTTGGCCAATTCCACCCCACCGACCGACGCCATCGGCCCCGGATGGGTGGAACGCCATGAAACCTCCCGATTGCGGCCGGAAGTTCTCCTCGAATGGATTTCCAACCACAATTTTCAATTCAAATTTGTCGTTACCGGTCAACGTGACCTCCCGGAAATTGAGCAGCTTCTCTCCAAACTTTCCGCCCCCATCCCGGCTTGGAAAATTCAACTGATGCCAGAAGGTACCAGCTCCGAAAAGCTCCACGAGAAACAAACGGAACTCCTCGATCTTTGCAAGGCGAAGGGATATCGCTACTGTGACCGCCTTCACATCCACCTCTTCGGAAACACCAAAGGAACCTGATGCCCTATCGAATCTGCAAAACCCTTGAAATCGAGAATGGTCACATGCTCACCCTGCACCCTGACAAGTGCCGGTTTCCCCATGGACACAGCCGCCGGATCGAGATCATTCTTGAAGCAAATGACCTCGATGATCATGGCATGGTCTGC
>JBBECL010000265.1:0-2568 GCA_040881805.1 Terrimicrobiaceae bacterium
AGGTTGAGGGCAACTTCCGCCGCCACGGCATTGATCCCGAAATAAATTCGGTCTCACTGGTTCAGGGCCTTGTCCAAGACACGCTCAAGATTAGCGGGGCGGTGGCCTTTGCCCATATCGATGTGGACTGGCATGATCCCGTGAAAGTGTGCCTTGAAAGAATCCACCAGAACCTGGTCGCGGGAGGAATTATTATTCTCGATGATTACAACGACTGGGGCGGTTGCCGAAAAGCGGTGGACCATTTCCTCCGGGATTTTGGCGGGCAATACTCCACCGAAAACACGTACCAGTCCTTCGTGATGGAAAAAAGCTTTTGAGCCGGCCCCCTGATTAAAGCATGTTGAGCCTCGCCACTTTCAACGCCTCGCGGCGCCGCCTTCTCCTTGCGAATACAGCCTTTGCGGAAACCATCCCTGCCGGAGCGCTCGTGCTGGATGCCGGCGCAGGGGACGCGCCCTACCGCGGCCTTTTCGCCCATGCGCGCTACGAGTCCGCTGATTTCCTCGGTTCTGACCGGAAGTATGCCAAGCCGACCTATGAATGCGACCTAGCGTCGATCCCCGTTGAAGATACCCGGTTCGACTTCGTGATTTTCAACCAAGTGATGGAACATCTGCCGGAGCCTGCGGCGGTGCGTGCCGAATTGTTCAGGGTCCTCAAACCATCCGGCAAGCTGATCTACACAGGACCGCTGTTTTTCGAGGAGCACGAACAACCCTACGATTTCTATCGCTACACGCGCTTCGGGGTGCGCCACCTGTTCGAAAAAGCGGGTTTTGAGGTTGAGCGACTGGATTGGTTGGAAGGGTTTTTCGGAACTGCCGGATACGGGCTCTCCGCGATTGCTCGGTTCCTTCCCCGGACGCCCTCAGAAATGCCTGGCGCGGGTCTTCTCGCCTGGGCGCTGTGCCCCGCGATATGGATCCTGAAGGCGGCTTTTTGGATTCTCTCGATTGTTTTCCAGCATCTCGAACCGCATGTGAAATGCACGGCTCGCGGATTCCCGAAAAATTATGTGGCAGTGCTTGTGAAGCCCGCCTTAACGCATTCCATGGCCAACGTTTGAATGGATACGAGTCGCGTGCCAGTGGTGGTTTTTTCCACCCAGATGACCGAGAGCGGAGGAATCGAAAACCACCTCGTCCGGTTCTGTGAGCACATGCATGCGGCGGGTGTGCCGACAGTCTTTTTCTGTCCGGACTACCGTGCCGGTAGGGGCTTGGACAGCCGGTTGCGCAAGGTTTGCGAACGCATGTTCGTCTTTGGGTCAGCTCGGGGAAAGGAGACTGCCTGGAAGCGCGTGGCTTGGCTTTTTTGGAGGACGTTGCTTTGGCCGCGCAACCTTCGCGGCGTTTTATACCTCAACGGCCAAGGTGGAGCGCCCGCCTGGGTTGCCAAGGGCCTTCGGGGCGCCGCATCGCGTGTAGTTTTGCACCACCATTCCTCGGGTGATGCCGAGGACATCGCGTCTTGCCCTGGGAGCTATCTGGGCCTGATGACAAGCGCAGATAGCGTGGTGGCTTGTTCGGAAAGCAATGCCCGCCTGCTCGAAGCGGAATCACGCCGCAAGGTTGAGGTCGTTTATTGTTTTTCGGAGCCTTGCTGCGGAATCGAACCGCCCGCACCTTCCGAGACGCTGAACTTTGGATTTTTCGGTCGGCTCATCCCCGAGAAAGGCATCGATACGATTCTGCGCCTCGCGGTCGAACCGTCCCTTTCCGACATCCGCTGGCACCTCTGGGGGCCGCTCGAGGGCTACTCCGAGGGCTTCACCGATTCGACGCCGACTGTGGATTTCCACGGAAGCTTCCATGGTCGCGCGGGGCTACTGGGCGCCATGTCCAAACTCGATGCCTTTGTTCTGTTCAGCACTCACAACGAGGGATTGCCGCTCGTGCTGCTTGAGGCGATGAGTGCCGGCCTCCCTTGGATCGCCAGCGACCGGGGGGGGATCCGAGATTTGGTTTCTGATCCGTCCACCACGCTTCTTCTTCCGCGCGATTTCAGCCACGCAGAGGCCCTGACGGCCGTGAGGTCACTTGCAGATTCCATCAAGAGCGGGGTGACCAAACCGGACGCCCTGCGGTATTCCTACAACGAAAAATTCCACCCCGAAAAACTTGTCGGCGACTGGCTCCGAGTTTTTGGTCTCGGGGCAAAGGTCACGCGGGGAACCGGAGAAAAGCCTTAGCCATAAGCTGAAATGCTGCCTGATGGAGTAGCTGCGCACTCCACAGGCCGAGGACTGATGGAAGATGGCGGATAGCGGAGAGCAAAGGCTGAAAGCTGAGACCTGAGGCGGGGCGAGGGTGGCAAAACTGAAAGCTGAAATGCTGAAAACTGAAAACCTGAACCGGAGGCCATGAGGCCGGAACCGAAGTTAGCCCCAAGGCAAATAGCGTGAGGTCGCCGCGGCGACCGAGGGCAAAAGATGTTAAAGAAATGCTGTGGCTGCTTTTCGTTGCGGCGCCGCTACAATTCAATGTAGCCGACGAATTCATGGCTTCGCGGCGTAGCATGCCGCGGCGCTAAAAAATTACGCCGCTCTAATTTGTTACTTCTGCG
>JBBECL010000266.1:0-7635 GCA_040881805.1 Terrimicrobiaceae bacterium
TTTCGATGAGGATCTGCAAGTGTTCCATGGCGTGGTAGAAGTCCACGATCTGGATCGCCTCGGGAAGGTAATCACACGCAACTTGTGAATGATCCCTTTTTGAGCTCTATCGGGAAGACAGCGCTTTGCAGGCCTATTTTTTGGTGAATCCCGAGGCCAAGCTGGGAGGCCATCTCGCTGCAAAGGCTTGGAATCGTGGGTGAAGACTTTTAGAGTCAATTTATGGGGAGGGTTTCATGAATACCGATTTGTTTTATGCGCTGGGGGTGATTGTGATTGCCGCCGCGGCCTTTGCGATACTTGCCAGGCTGATCCGGTTGCCGTCCATTGTGGCCTTTTTGTTCGCAGGCCTCTTGATCGGGCCTCTGACCGGGTGGGTGGAATCGACCCATGCGATTGAATTGATCTCCGAGCTGGGGATCATTTTGCTGCTGTTTATTGTGGGGCTGGAACTGAGCTTTGACAAAATCCGCGACGTCGGACGGGTGGCCGTGGTGGCGGGGATTGGTCAGGTGGTTTTCACAGCGGCAGGGGGATATTTGTTGTGCTGGGTGCTGGGTTTCACGGTCATGGACGCGCTCTTCCTGGCGGTCGCCCTGACCTTTAGCAGCACCGTGGTGGTGGTGAAGGTGCTCTCGGACAAAGACGAACTGGACAGCCTTTATGGCCGGATTGCGGTGGGGATTTTTCTGGTGCAAGATCTGGTGGTGATCGTGGTGCTCACGGTGCTTAGTGGACTGCGCGGAGGGGAAGGATATGATGGAGCTGCGGTCGCCATGGGGCTTGCGAAGGCCTTTGGCGGAATGTTGCTCTTGTTGGGCGGGGTTTTGGTTGCCTCCAAATATTTGCTACCACGGGCTTTTGAGTGGGCCTCCCGGTCACCGGCGATGGTGTTTATTTGGAGCCTCTTCTGGTGTTTTGCCGTGGTGGCTGTCGCGGAACATTTGGAGTTGTCGATTGAGCTCGGAGCGTTTTTTGCCGGGTTGAGCCTCGCCCAACTGCCCTACAACAAAGATCTCCAGCACCGCATCAAACCGCTCATGAACTTTTTTGTGGCGGTCTTTTTTGTTTCGTTGGGGCTGAAAATGATGCCCGGCGATTTTGTGTCCCAATGGATTCCCGTGGTCACGCTTTCTTTGTTTGTGCTGCTTGGAAATCCGGTGATTTTTATGGCGATCATTGCCCGCTTTGGCTACGGCGAAAAAACGTCATTTCTCACCAGTGTGACCGTGGCGCAAATCAGCGAGTTTTCTTTTATTTTTGTCGCCCTCGGCGCATCGGCGGGACTGGTCGGACCCTCGGTGATCACGATCACAGGACTGGTTGGCATCATAACCATTGCGGGCTCTGCTTATCTGATCCTCTACAACAAACCGCTCTATGAAATGGCGAAAACCTCTGGGATCCTCAAAATTTTTAGAGCCAGTCAGAAAGAGGAAGATGAGGGTAATGCTGGACTGGAAAATCATATCATCGTCGTTGGCATGAACACCCTTGGCCGGAAGCTGGCAACGACCCTTCACGAGCAGGGGGAGCTGGTCGTCGCCGTGGACACCGACCCGAGGAAGCTCCGTCGGTTGGCATGTAAAACACATCTCGGAAATGTCGAGTTCCGCGATGTGCTTGAAGAGCTCGGGCTTCCCCGTGCCAAACTCTTGGTGAGCGCTTTGCAGATTGAAGAGGCCAACGATTTATTAGCCTATCGCTGCCAGGTTCGTGGAATCCCCTCGGCGATCCTTGCCATTGATCTCTCCGTGGTGGACAACCTTTTGGAATTGGGGGTCGCCTACCTGATGTTGCCCAAGGTGGATGGGGTAAAGCTTCAGAACAAACTGCTGCTCGAGAAAGGAATCATTTCCGAATGACACCACTGGCCATTATTCTGATCATTGCTTCCGCAGGCTTTGCCATCTCCACATGGCTGCGTGTGCCCGTGATTCCTTTATTGATGGCAGGGGGGTTTGCCGCTTCTTATTTTGGGTTTGCCCTGGAAGGAGAAGCCGCTGGGAGCACTTTGGAGTTTGGGCTGGCATTTCTGGTTTTTGCGGCGGGGCTGGAGTTGAGTCCCCGGCGGTTCCGTCATGAGGCCCGTCAAGTCGCTTGGGTGGCAGCCCTCCAATTTATCATTTGCGGACTGGCGGCTTTTTTGGTCTGCCGCGCGTTGGGGTTTGGACTCATTGCCTCCACCTATATGGGCTTTGCGGTCTCGGCGAGTTCGACTCTGGTGGTCATCCAACATCTTAGGCGGCAGGGGCAAATGTTTCAGCCGTTTGGACGGCTGGTGACCGGTGTGCTTCTGCTGCAAGATCTGGCCATTGTCATTGTTTTTGTGGTTCTGGCTGCCGTGCCCGGGGGTGCATCCGAGGTGGCCATTCGTTTGGCATGGTTTGGCCTTGCTGCCGGACTGGCGGTATTTGCGCATTTCAAAATTGTTCCCTGGCTGCTTAGCAAAATGCACACAGACGATGAGTTGCTCCTCCTCGCCGGCCTCGCCACGCTGTTTCTGTGTCTGGGCATCACATCGTTTTTGCAGTTGCCCTTGGTGGTGGGGGCCTTTCTGGCAGGGTTTGCCTTGGCGGCTTTCCCGGTCAATGGCCTCCTCCGGGGCCTTCTCGGGTCGTTGTCCTCATTTTTTATGGCCGTCTTTTTTACAGCGCTCGGCATGTTGGTTCAAATTCCGAGTTGGCAGATCTTGGGTCAGGCGGTCGCACTCTCCTTGGTGATTGTGATCCTCACACCCATCGTTGTTTCGGCTATTGCGGAGTTCACCGGTCAGAGCACCCGAACCGGCGTTGAAAGCGGGTTGTTGCTTACGCAAAGCAGCGAATTGGGCATTGTCCTCGGGCTGGCGGGGGTGCAGGCCGGTCAACTCACCGGGAATGATTTCTCTGTGCTCGCGTTGGTGGCTGGTATCACCATGACCCTCACGCCGTTGATCGCGACCGACCAAATGACATGGAGGCTCATGCACTGGCATCCCGGACGGCGCAATCGCAGTGCCATGGCCAAATTCAGTGATCATGTGCTTGTGTTGGGCTTTGGGAGCAGTGGGATGTGGGTTGTCAAACCCCTTCGCGACGCGGGACATCGGATTCTGGTTGTCGATGATGACACCGCCGTCATTGAAGATCTGGCCCTGATCGGAATACCTTGCCTTCGGGGCGATGGGTCGGATGCCCGCTTGCTCAACTTTGTGGGGGCGTCGAAGGCCAAATTGGTCATCGCTTCGCTGCCGCGGCTTGCCGATTTGTTGAAGGTGATCCGCGCGGCCCCGGACGTGCCAGTGGTCGCCCGGGTTTTTGAGGAATATGAGGCGGCGGCCATCCGACGGGCCGGGGGAATGGCAGTCTTGAATTCCGAGGCGGCTGTCGGGGCCTTCATGGATTGGTTCAACACGCGGGAAGCCCCCCACACAACCACAAACGGTCTCAAGAAAACGCCAGACGAAGAGCCCCCAGCGCAGAAAGAACAATCATGATCCATTCGAAGGCACTTTGGTTGATGCGCTTCAGGAAATAGCGGGCCACAAACACTCCTCCAATGATCAGTGGAGCCAGAAACAGGTTCAAAAGCAGGCTCTCCCGACTGATGAGTCCAAGCGATGCGCTGAAAGGAATTTTGACCACATTCACAACGAGAAAAAACCAAGCCGCCGTGCCCACAAATTCCATCTTCGGCAATCGACAGGCAAGAAGGTAAATCGTGGTCACAGGCCCGGCCGCATTGGCCAACATCGTCGTCACGCCGGCCATCCACCCAAGAGGCCAACCATACCGGCGCTGCTCGGCCTTAAGAACCAGTTTGGGTAAAAATTTTTGCAACACCACCAAGACCAGCAACGCCAGCGTGAGGCAACCCATCAACCGGGCAAAGGTCATCGGCTCGATCCGCGGCATCAGCACCCACCCGCAAAGAATCCCAATAAACGCCGGCGGCAGCAGCCTGAGCACAATCGCCGCCCGCGAGTGCGCATGGAAAACCCAGACCGCAATAATATCCCCCACAATCAGCATGGGCAAAATCGCCCCCGTCGATTCCCGGGCCGGATACACCTGCGCCATCAACAACACCGCCAACATCCCCGCCCCACCGAATCCCCCCTTCGCAAAACCAATACACAACGCCGCCGCCGCTGCCAGCGCCAGTTGAAGAGAAGTGAGCTCAAACACAGAGTGGCAGGCGTTCGATGGACTGAATTGTTGATTTGGCTTTTATGGGAGTGGTGGTATTTTCGGCGGCTTTCTCATTTGTTGCGCCAGGGTGAATCCTTCAATGAGTTCGTCATGATGAATCGAAGCCCACTCGATTACCAATCCCAAAGCCCTTGGAGGAATATGCCCCTCCAAAACAGCAAGACTCTGAACGTCAATAACCGCATTAAACTCTCCGTAGATGGCGTGAAAATGAGGAGGGGGATGATCCCCAAAATAGATTTGAATAATGATTCCGTAGAATCTCGATACCTCAGGCACTGGCTAAAGCTACATTCTGTCTAAGAACAGGAAAAATATCTTCAGGTTCCTGACCGGTGGCTCTCAAATACAAAGAATCAGGGCAGAGATCCAGCTCCTCCGGCCAGGCAAGGGAACCGTATTGCGTAATACTGACCCGCTCGAATAGTCCTGGCTGGAGCCATGCCTGAAATACCCCCACACCAGCAAGGTCGGATAAATCGACAACCTTGTCGGTCCCGTCAGAGAATTTCAGACGCAAGCAAAAATTTGGAAGGGGGTCGGCTGCCAAAATTTTCATTCAATAACGATACCTAGGATACAACGCTTGTCGATTTCTTTTGCCGTCCACAGCCACCGCCGGGTGTGATTTTTTCAGATTACTTTGCTTTGTTGGGATCCGGGATAATTCGAGGATTCACATGAGGAAACTCGTTCTGCGTGATGGGCTTGAGAGAGACAATACGCGTTTCGGGAGCTGGCTGGATTGTGTCAAGGCCGGCTTTGCTCCGATAAATGGAGTTTTCAGTCATGTCCTTACTGCAGGGAGCATCACCTACCGAGGGAGCCTAACCGAATGAAAGTTGGGTTCAGGCGCCGTGCGAGGATTTCAGTTTGCGACTTCACTTAAAACCAGGTCCAGGCTCTTGGTCTTTTCTAGTGCAGCTTCTGCTTTTTCTGAGGATAAATCATCTTCAAGGCGACGAAGCCGCTCAACAACGCGATTACGATCTTGGAGTGTCATTGCCTTGAGGTCCTTCTAGGCTTTGGGCTTCAACTGGACGCGATATTTCACGAGTGGCCTTTTTTCCAATCGGAAAGTAGCGCACTCCCGGAATGTGTTCGAAGTGACCGTCTTGTGTCCAAAGTGTCGCCTTGAATCGCAGGGCGGTGGAGTAGATGATGCTGTCAGCCGGTGGAAGAGATTTGCGGGCGGCTTCAAGGGCTATTGAGGTAATCCAAATCAACGATCCGTCCAAGACTCATTAAACTGAAAATCTGATTGGCCGCGTCATCTCCTCTCTCCCGAAGAACTTTCTTGTAAACTTCGTAGATGCAGATACTTGGCACAATCAGATAATCGGAATCCTCGATCGCCGCAGCGAAGATGTCTGCACGATCTGTGTCAGCAAAATACTCAAGCCATCCGGAAGAATCGACCACATTCACAAACGATCATTCTCTCGTTCGATGGTGGTATCCATGCCTTTGAGAAATCCTCGCATTCCTTTGATGCTCTTTAGGGGCATGAACTCCACACTATCTTCACGTCGGAACACATGTAATTTCATGCCTGGCCGCAAATCCAATTCCCTTCGAATGCTCAACGGGATGACCAATTGAAACTTTGGCGAAACATTAACGGTTTTCACGTCGATGGCCCAATGTTGTGCTGCTTTATTTTATGCCGAAACCATTTCGAACTCCACTTTCCCGCCTCCGACTTTCGACCCAGCGTGTTCAACCGTGATCCCAACCAGGTTGCCCTGGGCATCATAATCAAGTATGGTGTCATCGTCGAGGTCGCGAGTGTCGGTCACCTCGGTCGCACGAAGCTCGAAGTAAAGCGTGTCAGTATCTGAAAAATATCTAGCTTTCATCGTTTTTAAATCTGCGGTCAAAAAATGCGTTGTGAACGGTTTCTTTGTCCTCAAGAAGGATAACCCGGAGAAAGCGGTTGTCCATCTCTGAAATACTTGCCCAAAGCCGGATTCGTCCATCCGGTTGAACGACGCGCGACAAAGGAGAAGCCATTACCCGCTCAATCCACTCATCCGAGATCGCAGCTCGGTCTGAGCGCTGCCTCATTGAGCGAAAATATGCGGTGGTCTTCATCCAGCGACGCTACTTGTAGGCTGATTCTGACGCGATGACTTTCTTGCGCAACGTGGAGAAGCGAGCCCATGAGAATCACCATCCATCTTCACAAAGGCGATAAAACGCCCCGTGAGGTTTACTTGATTTTTTTCTGGTGAATAGCCTTTTGAATAGGCCGCAGATCCCTCCTGATGGATTCCATCGTCCGACCAATCCTCCATTTATCAAATTCTGAGGCACGCGAGTAAGTGATATAAACTGCGAGCATTCGATCCTCTCGGGCGCACAAGTATAAAGTGGCTGTGCATCCCGCAGAAAACTGTCGACGGTAGGAGGGTGGGATGAAAATCTCATCTGTTTGTTTCGAAATATCCTCGTCCGAGGTAATTGAATCAGCAACTTCAAACCCGTGTTCCTTGGCAATCGCAAAAACCGCTTCTTTGTACTCATAGGGGTCGAAATTCGGGTGCCTCTCGGTTGGAATTGAAGAAAGATATGCTCCCATCCTGCCCCTTGATGTTCCCGGCCAGAACAGAAAAGCAAAGACTGCACCGAGGGTAATTATTAGGAGAATTAGCGTCCGTCGCGGCATGGCTTTCATGATCATGGTCTCCGATCAGAAATCACAACTTTTTCCTGGCAAGCGTTCTGCTCGGGCAACGAACCAACAAGCGAAATGCGAGAAGTTCCGAAGGGACGGTGATTGGATTCATCAGCTCGTTGATTATTTTGTTTTGTAGAATGGAACAAAAGTAGAGCCAGCTACCAGAGTTCCTCCCCAAACGCCATATCGCTTTGCGTCTCTTTCCGAGACATTATATTGAAACGACACATTTGTGTTTTTGTCAATCGGATGACTAAATCCGAAAGGGATTCGCTCTTTAAATGTTAATTTGTCATCAGGAGCAATGGTCACTGGGAGCTATCTCGTTTTGATTGGGATGTGGTCTTCGGATTCATCAGCATACAATGATGATTGGATTTCAAACATCCAGGTGGCGCCTCGTAAAGCCGCACCAACGTTCGGAAGACATGTGATAACATCAATCGGTTCAGATGTTTTATTGTGAAGAGTGACATAGAAAATGACACATGGTTGCTCCGGGATAACAGTGTGTTCGCAAGTCATTTCCAGCGATGTTGGGCCAGTGAATAATGAATGCGTGGCAATCGATAAAAGAAGGAGAATCAAGCGAGTCATTATCACTCCAGTGCTGGATAGACTTGCCAGGCCTGATTTCTGAGCTGAAAGGCCCTGCCTGAAATTGACTCTTCAGCGACATGTTCGAGAAGCCACTTGAGCCGCTATACGAGCAGCCTTTGGGAAGTTCTCGTCGAGCAAAAATCTTATGTAACACCGTCATAT
>JBBECL010000266.1:7735-16630 GCA_040881805.1 Terrimicrobiaceae bacterium
GAGCAGCCTTTGGGAAGTTCTCGTCGAGCAAAAATCTTATGTAACACCGTCATATGCTACGGTTTGAAAATCGGTGACATTCGCAGCAAATTCGAGAGCGGCCATGATCTGCGATGTTGTCAGATCGTAGTCTTCGGAAATCATATCCATGCTGTCCCCCCCGGCTAGTGCGCCAAGAATGGTCGAGACAAGAACACGCGTGCCTTTAATCACTGGCTTGCCGTGACAAATTGAGGGTTGGATGGAAATTCCTGCGGTCATATCTGGATACTAACCGAACTCCGTAAAACGGCAAATTTTTTGGGGCGACTTTATGGTTACGGGCTCCGGTTTAAGGTTGCACGCGTGTCCTTGAAAAATGATTGCGGTTTGACTCGCGCTTTGCGATCTCCTGACAGGGGGAACATTCGCAAGCCTGCCTCTGTTCGTGTGGCTGACGTTCTATAATCTTTGGCTGGGCTGAACGTTGTCAAAGTTTCGAGCCGTTGGTCCGCAAATTCAATCCAAATCGACAACGTGGCGTTTACGCAATCTCTGTCCAGCCACTCCCTGCCTGAATTCGGCGGGGAAGCTTCCCGTTTATTTGGGGTTCGTCCCTCAAGAATCTTCTTTGTGATTTTATGAGAGAAAATCCAAACTCGCTAAATCGGGCATCCTGATCTATCTTGATCACCTCAAATCGCCTATTTCCCCAATCCACAACCATGCCAACCATCCACGCCTACGCCGCCTCTTCTGCCAGGGGACCCCTTCAACCATTTGAGTATGATCCCGGCGAACTCAAGCCGGAGGAGGTCGAAATCAAGGTCACCCATTGTGGAATTTGTCATTCGGATCTTTCGATGTTGGATAATGATTGGGGAATGACGTCTTACCCTTTTGTCCCGGGGCATGAGGTGGCGGGAATCGTCGTCGCGCTTGGCAGAGAGGCCAAGGGGCTGAAGATCGGTCAGCGGGTGGGTCTTGGCTGGACAGCGCAGAGTTGTCTTTCGTGTCAGGAATGCCTCTCCGGTGATCACCAACTTTGCCCCACCAACCAGCCTACGATTGTGGGCCGTCATGGCGGATTTGCAGATCGCGTGAGAGCACAATGGGCTTGGGTTCGGCCGCTCCCCGAATCGCTTGATGCCGCCAAAGTGGGGCCATTGCTTTGCGGTGGCATCACGGTTTTTTCGCCGCTCATGATCCATCACATTTCCCCGACGGCCCGTGTGGGTGTGATTGGGATTGGTGGCTTGGGGCACATGGCCCTTCAGTTTGCCAACAAATGGGGCTGCGAAGTGCATGCGTTCACGACAAGTGACAGCAAAGAAGCCGAGGCCAGGAAACTCGGGGCCCACCATGTTCACAACACCAAGCAGGAAGGCGCCATGAAATCACTCACCGGTGCCCTTGATCTGATCATTTCCACCATCAACGTGCCGCAAGATGTGCCCGGCCTCCTCAATACTCTTGCCCCCAAAGGGAGATTGCATGTGGTAGGAGCTGTGTTGGAACCCATGGCCGTTCCCGCTTTCCCGCTTATCCTTGGTCAAAAATCCGTGTCTGGATCACCAACTGGAAGTCCTACCGCCATCGATGCGATGCTTGCGTTCAGTGCTCGTCATAACATCGCCCCCGTCACCGAGACCTTCCCCCTCTCCAAAGTGAACGAAGCTCTCGACCATCTGCGCTCCGGCAAAGCCCGTTACCGGATCGTGTTGGAGAATGGTTGATCTTGGCAGAAACTGATGGGGGATGTGATTCCTCTTTTCACCAGCAGGCGTTTCTGGTTCATCCATGGGATGGTTCTCACATGGTTGACTCGTTACCGCGACTTCGGGCTTTTGTTGTTGAGGGTTGGGCTGGGGCTCATGATGATCATGCACGGGTGGCCGAAGATGGCGGGTGGGGTTGAAGCGTGGACCAAGTTGGGTGCGGCCATGCAGCACTTGGGAATTTCGTTTTTGCCGCAATTCTGGGGATTCATGGCAGCCGCCAGCGAGACGGTCGGCGGGGCGTTGTTGGTGATTGGGTTTTTGTTCCGTCCGGCCACGGCGTTGCTGTTTTTTACGATGGTGGTGGCGACGGTGTTGAAATACCGGGTGAGTGGCGGTGTCTTTTTGGAGTGGGCCTGGCCGGCTGAGATGGCGATTGTTTTTCTCAGCTTGTTTTTGATTGGAGCCGGCCGCTTCAGTTTGGATAAATCGTAGGAGTGATGAACATGGCTTGGTGGATTCTTCTGGTTCCGGCGGCCCTGGCAGTCTGGGGGCTGTGGGTTTTTAATGCGGGGGTCCGTCACCGCAACCAACAAGCCGAAGCCTGGAGCGGGGTGGACGTGCAGTTGAAAAAGCGTCATGACCTCGTGCCGCCGTTGGTGGAATGTGTGCGGGCCTATCGCGCCCATGAAGCCGGGACCTTTGAGAAGGTTGCCGCACGCGGGGAATCCGGCGTGGTGGAGGCCATGCGGGGATTGCTGGCCTTGGCGGAGGCTTATCCCGAGCTCAAGGCCACCCAGAATTTCCAACAACTGACCGCCCAACTCGTTGTGATCGAGGATGACCTTCAATACGCCAGACGCTACTACAATGGCAGTGTGCGGGATTACCGGAACTTCGCCGAATCGTTTCCGACGAACCTCCTTGCAGGATTTTTTCAATTCTCACCCGGACAGTTTTTTGAAGTGGAAAATGTCATCGAGCGCCAAGCGCCACAGGTGGGGTTATGAGTAAGAAAAGGCTCGTCCCCCGCATCCCTCCGCACATCACGGTTATCCTCGCCTTCCTTATCCTCACGATGGGGACTCTTCCGGCCAAAGAAAGGATTCTAAATTTTGACAGCCGGATCACCGTCCAAAAAAATGGAGACCTGGAGGTCACGGAAACTCTGCGGGTCGTGGCTGAGGGCAACGACATCAAGCGGGGAATCTACCGGGATTTCCCCACGCTGTATCGGGGACGGTTCGGGCTGAAATCTTCGGTGCCCTTCAATGTGTTGGAGGCCACGCGGAATGGTCGGCCTGAGACGTGGCGGGTGGAAAACAAGGGCAATGGGGTGCGGGTTTATCTTGGAAACCCGGACGTTTTTCTCGCGCCCGGCGAACACACGTATGTGATCCGTTATCGCACGGGGCGTCAGCTGGGCTTTTTTTCCGATTTTGATGAGTTGTATTGGAATGTGACCGGCAATGGGTGGGCGTTCCCGATCGAGCGGGCTTCGGCGACTGTGGAGTTGCCGCCGGGAGCACGTCAAAAGTCGGTCGAGGCCTACACCGGCCCGCAGGGATCCCAAGCTCAAGCTTGGCGGGAAATTCCGTCAGGGAGCACCGTGAAGATTGTCACAACAGCCCCCCTGGCACCGGAAGAAGGGCTCACCATCGTGGTCACTTGGCCAAAGGGGTTCGTCACGCCTCCCTCGGACGTTGAGCAGTGGCTTCAGCTTTTTCGCGACAACAATGGCATCGTTCTGGGGTTTGGGGGACTTCTTCTGGCGTTGATTTATTTTCTTGTGGTTTGGGCCATCCATGGCCGGGATCCGCGGAAGGGGGTCATCATTCCCCGCTATGAGCCACCTCCCGGATTTGGACCTGCGGCTGTGCGCTATTTGCGGGGGATGGGAACCCTCGATGACTGTTCTTTCGCAGCGTCTGTGATCGACTTGGCTGTGCAAGGGGCCGTCACGATCAAGGAATCGGAATCGGGGACCTATCAACTCAAAAAGGTGAGCTCCATGAAAAGCATCCTTCCGCCGCCGGGGCCTGCCGTGATGGAGGCCCTGATGGGCCGGGCCACAGGATTTGTCTTCAAGCAGACCAATCACAAATCCATAAAAAATGCGCGGGAGGCCATTGCAAAGGCCGTGTCGGCCCAATGTGACTCCATTTATTTTGTTAAAAACATTCACCTGTGGGTCATCGGGTTGTTGGTCACGCTGGTGCCCCTGGCGGTGTCGCTTTTTGACAGCAAGGAGCCCTTCAGCGCGCTTTTTTTGCTGGTGTGGCTTGGGTTTTGGTCCATCGGTGTGGCGGGTCTTTCCATGCAGGTGGTTTCCTCGTGGCGACAGTCGGGATGGAAAAAAATTGCCGCCATCCCGATCACCCTTTTTGCCATTCCCTTTTATGCGGGCTGGGTCTTTGGGGCCGTGATGTTGGTCATGGTGACCTCACCTTGGGTGGCCGGATGTTACGTGGCGGGCATCGCCATGACCCTTCTCTTTCACCATTTGCTGAAGCGTCCCACCGACTCGGGACGCGAAGCGCTGGATGATATTGAAGGTTTTCGACAATACCTTCGCGTCGCGGAAGCCGACCGCCTCAACCTGGAAAATCCGCCGGAGCGAACACCCGCCCTCTTTGAAAAATTCCTCCCCTACGCGCTGGCTCTGGACGTCGAGCACGAATGGTCGAGACAATTCACCGACGTTTTGAAAGCGGCGGAGTTTTCGCCCTCATGGTATCAGGGAAAAAATTTGGCAACGGTCGGAGCGGTGGGTTTCGCCTCGTCCATGAGCCGCTCCTTCACCTCCGCGATTTCCTCATCGTCCACCGCACCGGGTTCTTCGTCGGGAAGCGGCGGCGGTGGCTCATCCGGCGGCGGGGGTGGCGGCGGCGGCGGTGGCGGGTGGTGAATGATTTTTGATTGAGGGGTGCGCCGGCTTGTCGCTGTGTTTTCGAGGTTCCATCGTTTCAACACCCTTCTCGATGGCCTCGCAGGCCTGTCTTCTTCAGGCTTGTGAGATCTTGAAATTTTCATTGAGTGGCTTCTGGGTGATCGGGCCGGCACAAAGGGCTAGCGGCAGAAGGAAGAATGAGAAGATGGCGAAACGTTTCATGCACCAAATCTGCCACAGGAAATTGGATGACCCTCTCCTTTTTGGGAGCAACTTCAAAGAAACGCGACTGAGGATTCCACTCCCCTATCAAGGCTTGAAATCTTGCACGACAAACGAACCAGTTGCTTGCGTCCATGGATGCCAAACATTAATCGCACACACATGCCGTGTGTGCCCTTCCTTTTGACCACCGAAGACCCTCTTTAGGTTCCCTTCGAAAACCTGCTGCGGCAAGAAGGGAGGGGGTGGCGGCTTACGGAGGTGATCAAAACCGCTCGCTTTATCCATTCAACTCATCCGTAGCCGATGTCTCTTTCCGCTTCCCGAAGCAGAATTGTTGCCATAATGGGAGGATATTTTTGATGGAGATAAAGACGTGTCCGCAGTTTTCAGGTTTGTAGCGGCATCCTCCCAGAGCGTTGTTAAGGTGTGGAGAAAATCACCATCAAACATTTTTGAAAAGAGGTGGATTACGCGGAATAGTCACAAGGTGGGCAACAAAGAGGAAAAGGAATTCCCGTCATTACATTGTTGTAAATATCTCGTCATCGATGCCGGCTGGTATGCGGACACCAAGGGCAATTGGAATAATTTGCACGGGGACTGGGCTCCCAGTAACGCACTTTTCCCAGAAGGTCTCGCCGTGACTGCACAGCGCATCCGGGAGCGAGGACTCATTCCGGGGATTTGGTTTGAGT
Organism: Terrimicrobiaceae bacterium; assembly: GCA_040881805.1. GTDB lineage: Bacteria > Verrucomicrobiota > Verrucomicrobiia > Chthoniobacterales > Terrimicrobiaceae > JAJTZA01. Next base: position 13,243 of record JBBECL010000266.1, read on the forward strand.
TTGAGAACTGCCAGCCAAAGGCACGCGCTTTTGCTGATCAGTCGCATTTTCTGAAACGCGACGGACATGTCATCCACACCAACGACCGCAGTTTCTGGGATTTTCGTGATCCCTGGGTCGTGGATTACCTCTCCAACAAGGTGATCGCATTGCTCAAGCGCTGCAACTTTGGCTACCTCAAGGTCGATTACAACGAGACCATCGGCATCGGCTGCGACGGGGCGGAATCGCTTGGCGAGGGGCTGCGCCAGCACCTTGAGGGCGTGCAGGCATTCTGGAAAACAATCCGAAGGGAGATGCCGGATTTGGTCATTGAGAATTGCGCCTCTGGTGGCACCCGACTCGAGCCGTCCATGATGGCACTGGCGGCCATGGGAAGCTCGACCGATGCGCACGAGACACTCGAAAGTCCGGTCATCGCCGCCAATGTCCAGCGGCTCATTCTTCCAAGACAATCCCAAATCTGGTCGGTGGTTCGCAAGAAAGACTCCCGCGAACGGCTTGTTTATACTCTCACTGCCTCGTTCTTGGGAAGAATGTGCCTATCAGGGGATATCCCCGAGCTGGGAAAGGCGCAGTGGGAACTCGTGGAAAAAGCGATGGCCCTTTACAGGAAAATCTGGCCGATCATCAAGGATGGAAGATCTGTCCGTTTCGGGCCCGATCTGCAAAGCTACCGCCACCCCGAAGGCTGGCAGGCGGTGGTTCGGATGGGAAAGAGGGGACGACAGGCGCTGGTAGTTGTGCATGTCTTTGCCAAGCCGCTGGCGAAAACAGCGCAAATTGACCTGCAAAGCGCAACCGGCCACAAAGGCTGGAAGATCGTAGAATCTTTCACAGCCAACCCGAAGCCTACCGGCGTGCTCAGACTGGACCGATTCCTCGACATTGCGTTGAAACCCTTCACCGCATCGGTCTTCTTGCTTGGGAGAAGGTAGCCGGAAACAGAACCCTATACCTACAAAAACAGAGATAGAAAATCCCGGAGTTGTCCATGTAGCAAAAATCAGGAATATACGGGGGAGCGGCATGGTCGCAGCTCCAACGCTGTAAATGTCCGCCCGAAGTGAATGAATCCTCACATCTCGCTCTCGGAAGTCCGGCTTGGTTTCCGGGAGGGAGCAGTGTGATATGACTCGCCCGAGCAGTCGATGAAGATTTTTGTCCGCAACGTGTGCCGGGTCTGGGTCGCCATCTGCCAAGCCTGGATCCACTCGACCAGGCATGCGCGTGCACAGGAAACCCCAATCCACCGACTGTAGGCTGGAATTGTTCGGCAAGAACCCGGCACGTCGTGCGAAAATAGCCGCTGCACAGGTGCATTTGAAGGTCAATGGCACCTGCCCCACCGACCCCGGCGCGGTTATCGAACCATTTTTCAAAAAAGTCCACTGGATGGCGGCGGTCGGAATAGCGGATATCGTTTTCGGGAAGCGTGTGTGTTTTCATGCCCGCCACTCTGGCGGATAAAAACGGCCCTCCTGCTCCCGTTTGGGAGCAATTTTTACGATCTCAGTCCAAATCTTCGTATAGTCTTTCGGCGATAAGGTTGATTGTTCGTAAGTCGTATTTTTGGGACCCACCGTCGGATTCCAATTCTTGGAAGGCCAATGTCATGTCATTTGCGCAGGTGGAATTTCTCTCTTTTCCCCGGATGGCGATAGGAGTCCAGCCCGCCATTTTCAGCTCTTCCACGATAGCTTTCCAAGCCAACGCCAACCTCCAATTCAGCGGAAATTGTTTGGCAAAAGTAATCCAAACGCAAAAGATTTCGCGGAAACCCACCGCCAGAAAAGCGACCTACTCCAGTGTCAAGGCGTCGAAAGTCCTCGGTGTTCCCGCCAGCAAGATATCGTCATCAAACAGCCGCACGCTGCGAATATCTTTGCTGTGCACGCAGGAACAAAGCGATACGGGCGGGGTATTCTCCAAATGTGCCACGTTGCGGCGGTTCCAAACGACGAGACAAATTTCGTCGGTGTGACGACTTTTGTAACGAATCCCGTCCACTTGAGCTGGATGATTATAGATGGCCTCGGCGAATTTTTGGGGATACTCAAAATTTGAAGCCCAAAGTGTTCCCGCATCGAGATGGAGCTTGGAACCGCTTCCTTTTTGCATGAGGTCACAAATGCGAAGGGAGTCCGTTTGAATGGTCACAAAGACCCGGCGATTCAACTCGGATTCCGGCAGGATCATTTGTCTTCCCGCATGTCGGGCTGCATACAGTCGATCTCCATAAAGCTCCAGAAAAGCTGTTTTCTCGTCCTTCGCCAGATAAAGACAAGGGACATTCAATGAATGTGGAGTAAGCCTGGCGCCCGCATTGGCGGAAAACAAATACTCGTCAATGGAAAATTCGATGAACCTCAGATTGATCCACCTTTGCGGTTTCACTGTGGATACCGGCATTTCCAATGCGTCAAACGCCGGTTGAGCGAGGGGAAGCCGGGAAGATCGCTGCATACGTCCGAAAAATTCTCTCAATAACGTGCAGCGGTGGCGGCACGCAATACGGCGTCGTTCCGGCCATTACGAAGTGCCTCAATCGGAGGCAATCCTTCTGTAAGCGGGTTCGGATTCAGAAAAAATGCAAAAGCTTCCATGTCGTCACCTGCGGCACTGTTGGCGAGTTCAGCCAGCACTTCTCGAAGACCGGGCACAATTCCACCGTCTTCGCGAAATTGCCAAACCGGAAAGCGCATTTCGCCCCCTTTTCCTCGCACCGCCAGAAGCCTTCTTTCGCGAGCTGCTTTCTTCACGGCTTCCGGCGTAACCGGGCCTGCCGCTCCGAAGCGGGTGGCAGCATCGCGCGCATTGACCGTTTGACGCAAAAGCTGGTGGCGTCCGAAAGTGGCCGGAACCGATGGAGAAATTTCCTGTTCGCCGTAGACCCGCAGAAGGGCTCTCACAAACTGAGTTCCTGCCTCGGTAATATCGAGCCCTTCCTTGGCCCCCTGTGCAAGAAGAGGTTCGTTCACTTGTTCGATCAACGATGTTACCATTCCTAAGGTTGTATCAGTTGCACCAATTTTTTCAACAACAATCTCTACAACTACAGGTCATTGATGAAGCCGAAGCTCAGTAGAAGCAGCCACAAAAAGGGACGAGTTCAGGATGTATCCGCGCACGATCTGCCCGGACGGAGTTTTCGCCCTGCCAATCTGGCAGCCCATGGCGTATTCAGGCTCCTCGCTTAATTTTCGCTGTAAATCTGGGGGGATGGTTAGCCTGACTTCCCCGGCGGAAGGCCTGAGAGGCCTATAAACACAGGAACCGCGAATTTTTTCGGGCTACACCTGTGCTTCGGCAGGAAAGGCGGCCCACTTGGGAGGGGTTGCGAAGAGGGGCAGGAGCTTGAGTTTGGCGAGAAGGGAGTTGAGGTTTG
>JBBECL010000267.1:0-2551 GCA_040881805.1 Terrimicrobiaceae bacterium
CCGGCAGAACCACCACCGCCTCGGGAACCCGAAACCCCGCGCGACTCAAAAGCCCAAGAGCCCGTGCCTTGCCCCCCACCGGCAACTCCCCAAACCCTTCCTCCCGCCAATGCACCACGCTTTTCATGTCAGCATCCTCCACCCCAGCGGAATAATGCCCAGCATCAGATAAAGAACCAGGGTCCAGACTCCGGAAATCACTTCAAACGCTTTGCCGCTTCTCGGGTCCGCAAGAAACCTGGCTCCCACCCCCACGGAGACCACCAACAACGCACCAAGCACCATCGCCACGGGCAGGAAAAACTGAATATGTTGCGCTGCCACCATGGTCGCAGCGGCTGTGAGGCCCATGGCCAGCAGCCAGTATTTCACAGCTCGGGAGCGCCCCCACAGCACCGAGTAGGTTTCGACTCCGGTCTCCTCTTCCTCAGGACCACGAATCTTGCGGCCAATTTCGATGATGAAGCCATTCAAGAAACTGACCACGACAAACCAAATCAACCAGCCCGGCGGTTTCCCCGAGGCCAGCAGCCAATCACAGGCCGTCGCGTAAAAATCAATCAACGGCATGATAAACATGTGCGTCCACATATACGTGAAGGGATGGGCCTTGAGCCAGGACTTGCAAAAGAACTCCCGGCTCATCAACCCAAGGTAAATCCATGTCAGCATGAGCAGCGGCAACAGTCGCAGATCCAACCAGATCGCAAGGCCCCCTTGGATCAGACCGGTCAGAACCCACACCCACCCCAATTCCCGCAAACTCACCAGCCCCCGCGGAACCGCTCGATAAGGACGATAACGGGTGTCTTCTTCGAGATCCTTGAACTCATCCGCCAACCGCAAATGCAGAAACGAAATCAAAGACGAGAAAAAGGCCACCGTCAGAACCGGCCAGACCGGAAAGGCCTCCACTCCGCGCAACAGGGAGGAATAACACACAGCACACAGGCTGAAGGCAAGGATCAGCGGTCCATGGGCCACCAGCGGGAAACGTTCCTGCTGGTAAATCCAGCACCGCCTCCAACCCCTCTCAGTGACTGTCATCGGGTGCAGAATGACGGGCAAGCTTCTCGTGCGCCCGGGTGAAATGACCCGCCGCCATGGCACCGATAATGGACAGTTCCCCCGCCAGTGCCAGCGCGGCCGCCACTTCTGTCAGGGCCCGCGCATGGCCGGTCCCCCGCAATCCAAGAAGATCCAAACAAGCCGACTGCGAGGGAAGTCCGGTGCCACCTCCCACGGTGCCCATGATCAGGTTTGGCAGCGTCACCGACGCGTAAAGACTTCCATCCGATTTGGCCTCAAAGCGGGTGACACCCACCGCCGCTTCGGAAACACAGGCCACGTCCTGACCCGTTGCCAAAAACAACGCCGCGAGCCCGTTCGCGTAATGCCCCTGCACCCCGATCGTGCCGCTGAGGACTCCTCCCAAAGCCGACATCCTCCAATACTCTTCCAAGGCGACCGCATCGGTATGAAGCCGCTTTGCCAGAGCCGCCGGGGGTATGAGACACTCCGCCGCCACCTTGCGCCCGCGAACGGTTTGAAAAGACTGCGCACTGGCTTTTTTGTCACCCGACAAATTGGCCTCCACAAAAAGATGCTTTGGCCGCACGGGCGAATTTTCCTGAATATCATCACAGATCGCCTGCGTCGCGATGGTCACCATGTTTTGACCGGCGGCATCCCCCGTGAAAAATTCAAACGTCACATAAACGTGGTTGCCCTCCACCGTGAGCCGCATGTCGATAAGCTTGCCATGACGCGTTGTCGCCTCCGCCTTTTGCTGAAAAATCTCTTTCCGTGGGAGGATCCATGACACAAAAGCCCCCACCTCGCGGAGATTCGAAAAGACAAACCCCGGGGCGCGGCTGACACCCTCCGCAAGTATCAGGGTGCTGCATCCCCCGCTCTCACTCAGCAGTTGGCACCCCCGCGTGTAGGACGCCACCAAGGCCGCTTCGGTTGTGGCCAGCGGCACATAATAATCTCCATGGGCGGCACACCCATTCACCCGCAATGGCCCTGCAATTGCAACTGGCACGGAAACCACCCCAATCACATTCTCAATGTTGGCCGAAAAACCCGAAAGATCCTCCCCGGCCCAAAGGATTGGATTTGATTCTTTCGAATCAGACAGCAACCCCCACCGGCGCCTGACCGCTTCCCCGGTCGCAAGTGAAGCCCCCGGCACCCTTGGAGGGAGCGGGTCAAAACAAGGTTTCAATCGCTCCAATACTTCCTCGGGTGGAAGTCCAGAGGACAATCGCTGCACAAGCGAAGCCGCAGACAGGGAACTCGTGGACATGAGAGCAAATCCTGCCGGGAAAACCCCCACAAAGAAAGCGCAGATTCTGAAAATCAGGATACCCGCCCCATATGGCGAATCCTCATGGCCCATCGCAGATTCCGAACTCATTCCCGAGCCTGATCACGAAAATCCAAAAAAATCCCTTTGCAGTTTCACGGTTCTACTCTACCTTACAGTTCTAATCGCGGGGTGGAGCAGCCCGGTAGCTCGTCAGGCTCATAACCTGAAGGTCGTAGG
>JBBECL010000268.1:0-2523 GCA_040881805.1 Terrimicrobiaceae bacterium
AAACGAGCAGCTCCCCCAATGCCAACAACAACGCAATCCGCCGTTTTGCCATTGAGAAACACAGCGACATCTTCCTCGGTTGTCCCGCCGCTTGCCAGACCGCCCACCACGGGAGATCCGCCGGCAGCCGGAGTCCACCTGGACAACCAGGTCTCCGTGTCAAAACGAAACGGATTGGTCAGGGCCACCCACCCATGAGGGGGAGAGCCCTGTGGCGCGGCCGTCGAAGCAGTCAACACGCCAGCCTGTTCCTCGGAAATGCTCAGTGCCGGGAAAGACGCATCGGCTGCGGAGATCGCCAGCACCGAAAACCCGGGAACGGCCTCGCTCTCGATTTCCCCGCCAATCAACCCGGAAGCGGTGCACCCCAGGACGTTGATGGCATGCCCGTCCACTCGCAGGATTTCGCAAAAATCGTTCAGGTGGGGGAGATAATCCGGACTACAAAACGCGAAGGCGACATGGGCCGTGGCACCCAGGGATTCCCGAAGCTCTTTTGCCGCGGACACGGTCTGCTCTTCGGAGAATTTTCCCGTGCGTATGGAAGTTGCCGCTTTCATGGTCATATTCCATCTTGTCCGTCATCAGGCCACTGTCAACTTGGTGTTGCACAAACCAGCCAAAAGTTACCTGTTTTTGGTGAAAAACCTGCCGCCCAAGCGGAATTTTGTGAAGGAAAACATGGAAACTGGCCGTCGCCTCCGTATTCTGGGCACCATGCGTGTGTTGCTTGTGGATGGTCATTATTATTTGTATCGCTCGTTCTTTGCCATCCGCGAGCTAACCAATTCCCGGGGCGAGCCCACCAATGCGATTTTTGGTTTTGCGAAGGCTCTGCGCAAGATGTTGACGGATCTTCAACCGGATTTTGCCGCGGTGATTTGGGATTGCGGACTGCCGGAGCGCCGGACGACCCTCCAGCCCGAATACAAACAAAATCGCACCGCCATGCCGGACGAAATGCGCCCGCAAGAAACCTGGCTCCAAACCCATGTGCCTCTTTTTGGCCCCGCAAGCCTGTTCCTTGAAAACACGGAGGCCGATGATTTGATTGCTTCTTACGCCAGAGAGGCGGAACGACAGGGCATCGAAGCGGTCATCGCAACCAACGACAAGGATATCCTTCAACTCGCAACACCGGGTATTTCCATTTACTCCACAGCCAAGGCGGATCTCGGCGCCGAAAGCTTTGCGTTGTTGGGGCCCCGGGAAGTCACAGACAAGTGGGGCGTCGAGCCGGCACAAATCGGAGATGTCCTCGCTCTCACCGGCGATTCTTCGGATAATATTGCCGGCGTCGAGGGCGTCGGACAAAAAACGGCGGCAAAACTCATCCGCGCCCACGGAAGCATTTCCGCGCTGCTTGCGGAACTTGACTCGGTGCAACCCGAGAAGCTGAGGGACAAGCTCAGGGCGGCAACAGACAAAATTCTTGCCAACCGCGAAATGGTCTCCCTTGACGAGAATCTGCCACTTCCCGTGCCGCTCAAACAACTGCCTGTGAGCCCCTGCTATGACGAGTTGATCCCCGCGCTGAGGAACTGCGAATTCCGGTCTCTTCTCCGGGACGTTGAAGCCGAGGCCTCCCGACCCCCTGCCTCCAGTCAGGGGGATATCTTTTCCAACCACTAAAAATCAGGCACTTGCGCACACCAAAAAAGCGGTCTATCAGTTAACCATGCTCGCGCAAATGGACGCGGTAACCAAATTGCTCAAAGACGGGGATCCCGAGACGGTTCGCCTGGTTCGAGAACAGTTGTTGCTTAGCGGAGAAGACAATTTGAGAGATCTGGAGGAACTCGCCCAGGATCATGACGCTGACGTTTCCCGTCACGCCCACGAAATTCTTGAAACTCTCCGTCATCGGGACGTGGAATTTGACTTCGAACTCTTTTGCCGTTTTTTCAGTGACAATGCCGATATTGAGCCCGCCATCTGGCACGCCACGCAGGCGCTGCATCCCGACGTGGAGATCGAGCCCTGCATCACGAAAATCCAACACTGGGGCCGTCAGTTCTCTTTGAGAATTTCGCAAGCGGTGAGCAGTCGGGAGCGTGTCATCGCGCTCGGCCGTTTCATGGCCGACACGCTGAGTTTCCGGGGGAACGCGGAGAACTATTATTGCGAGCGGAATTCCATTTTGCCCCATGTGGTGGAAACGCGTATGGGAATCCCCATCACGCTCACATTGATCTATCGGATGGTGGCGCTTCGGGCCGGGATGATTGTGGATGGGATCAACCTTCCCGGCCACTTTCTCGCCCGGCATGAGGACGTGCTTTTTGATCCCTTCCATCGCGGACGGATCATGACCCAGCAGGATTGTGAATTGATTCTTCTTCGGCAGCAACTCCGGCTCAAACCCTGCCATCTGCTCCCCGCGACGCCGCGTCAGATTCTCACCAGAATCCTTGCCAACTTGCTCTACATCTACGACCTCACCGGCGAGTGCGACCGGCACGCCAAGGTGAATTGTTGGATCAAGGCGCTCAGCCAGGCCTGACGGGTCAGGTGTCCAATGAC
>JBBECL010000269.1:0-16418 GCA_040881805.1 Terrimicrobiaceae bacterium
GAGTGGTCCCCGACCCGCAGCGGTCCCCTCCCCCCCCAAAGAGACCCCACAAATTATCAAGAACGCCGGGGAAAAGGAACGGCCTCCCGATGACCTCACTCCGGTTGGAGAAATTTTTCCTGAAGCACCACCGATTCCTGCGCCTCAGAGAGAGGCCAGTTCGCCTGCCGCTCATGCCAAGGAAGAAGCATCGATCGATGTCTCCGTGGCTTGGGACAAAATTGCTTCCGACTACTCCAAATCTCTGATTTATCGATGGCTTGCGAGCGGGATTTTTCAGCAGTCCGAGGGGGGTGTTGTTTGCGTGGTCCTGCCTCCCTCTTCCAAAGAAGGCATGGAGTCTCTCATTGGAGAAAGCGGACGCAAGGAGGCCGAAGGCAAGTTGGCGGATATTTTGGGCAGAAAGGTGAAGCTCCAGTTGATGATCGGCGATGTGCCGGAGCCGGAGACCATCTCGGACGAGGAGCCGGAGCCGGTCGAAGTCAACAAGGCCCCCGGGCCGCCAGCACCCGCAGCCAACCCGGCCGACGACTTCAAAAACGACCCGCTCATCCGGAAAGCCCTGGAAATTTTTGCCGCAGAAATTCAAACCACCTGATAGAACCCACACGATGAATATTCAAAAAATGATGAAACAGGCCCAGCGCATGCAGGAAGATCTTGCCGCGGCCCAAGCCGGCCTTGCCGCGAAAACTTTGGAAGCCACGGCGGGGGGAGGAAAAATCACCGTCACGGCCAGTGGTGCCGGCGACATTTTGAAAATCAAAATCGACCCCTCGGTTGTGGATCCCGCGGATGTCGAGGTCCTGGAAGACCTTGTGCTGGCCGGGGTTCAGAAAGCGCAGGAAGACGCCCGGGAACTTGCCGCCTCGGACATGAAAAAAATCACAGGCGGTATGAACATTCCCGGCCTTTCGATGTGATGAGTGTTTGCCCGGACAGTTGGATCAGGCGGATGGCCGTGGAGCGTGGGATGATCGAACCCTTCGTCGACCAGCAGGTCAAACAGATCGAAGGGGGAGCACGTGCCATCAGCTACGGTTTGTCGAGTTATGGGTATGACCTCCGGGTCTCGGATGAGTTCAAAGTGTTCACCAATGTTTTTAACACGGTCGTGGATCCCAAGAATTTTGATGATCGTTCGTTTGTGGATATCCAATCCGACATATGCATCGTGCCACCAAACTCCTTTGCCTTGGCGAGGAGTGTCGAATATTTCCGCATACCCCGCGAAGTCCTCACCATTTGTGTGGGCAAGTCCACGTATGCGCGGTGCGGCATCATTGTGAATGTCACGCCCTTTGAGCCCGAGTGGGAAGGTCACGTGACTCTCGAAATCTCGAACACGACGCCGCTACCCGCCAAAATCTATGCGAATGAGGGCCTCGCCCAAGTGGTGTTTTTCCATGCCCGCGAGGTTTGTGAAACCAGCTACGCCGACCGCAATGGCAAATACATGAAACAGCGGGGCATCACGGTTCCAAGAATTTGAAGATCATGAAAATTGTTATCATCTCCGGCACCAACCGCCCTGGCAGTAACACACGAAAAATCACGGGCCTCCTCAAAGGGTTTTATGGGGCTGCCGGAGCCACGCCCGAAATTCTTGATCTCGCAAACCTGCCTGCCGAAATTTTTCTTCCGACCAGCTATGCCGAAAAACCCGCCTCATTTGGTGCCTTTTCGGACCAAGTGCTCGCCGCCGATGGCCTGCACGTGGTCACGCCCGAATACAATGGATCCCTTCCGGGGGTGCTGAAATATTTTATCGATATGTTGCCATTCCCGGAGAGCTTCGAGGGACGCCCCGTGGCGTTCACCGGTCTTGCGGCGGGTCAATGGGGGGCTCTCCGTCCGGTCGAGCAACTCCAGGCCATCTTTGGTTACCGGAATGCCCACATTTTTCCCACCCGTGTTTTTCTTCCCCAAGTGGGTGGCCTGCTTTCCGAAGATGGGCAGATCACGGACGGAGACATCGCCAAACGCTTGAACGCCCAAGCCGCCGGGTTCGCCACCTTTGTCGGAAAACTCAAAGCTGCCTGACGCCACCCCGGCATGCACCCGCGCAAGCTGATTCCCATTGCCCTCCTCGGGGTGATGCTCGTCACTTCGGGGTGCAAAAATTACGCGACGGTCCGGGAAAAAAATCCCGGATTTCAGGCCGCATCGCCCACCGGCGAATTGCTTGTCAAAGCCCTTAAAAGCCGGGAACGCTCCGCCGAAGCGCGCATGGGACACTTCATCGATGCCGCCTATGACGCTTCCCGAAAGCTGAAGAAAAACCCGAAGGATTCCCTCGCTCTTGAGGAATACAATTTTGCGGTGGCGCGGGTCTTTGATGTGCTTCACCACTCGGGATTGCAACCATGGAAGGCCCCGGTTCTGTGCCGGGGAGCCTCTCGGACCTGGCGATTTTCGGTGCTTACCAGCGGCAAGCGGGAACATGATCCCTCCTATTACCGAATTCTGCCGGCCGATCGTTTTGTGTTCCGCGGCAGCCTGGTGAGCGAGCGAATGGTCAAGCCGGGAATCGGTGCGCCCATGGTCATTGCCAGCAAGGGATTTGACCCCTCCAAGTTTGATCCCTTCATTCAGGGCAAAAACGTTTATTACGGAATCACCCAGGTGCTCCACTTCCGCGGCGATGCCTGCATCGCCGGTTATGTGGATCCGCTCTCCACCGAGGACGTCGCTTTTCAAGGACACCGTTTTCCGGTGGCGGCCGATTTTTCCGCACCGATTGCCCTGGCCTTGGCAGAACTGCGGCCCCGCCGCATCGAGCTTCAGCGCATGTTCAGCCCCACCGATTATTCGTCCAACATTCGCGTCGCCCGCCTGCAGCCTTACAACCCCAAAAAAATCCCCATCCTCTGCGTCCACGGCCTGGGGGATTCCCAAGCCACATGGGCTCCCATGATCGAGGCCCTCCGTGGGGATGAGACCATCCGAAAAAACTACCAAATCTGGTTTTACAGCTACCCCACCGGCTATCCTTACCCCCTGATGGCCGCTCTGTTGCGGAAAAAGTTGGATGAAATCCGCACCTTCTATCCCGATCACAAACCGCTTGTCGTCATTGGCCACAGCATGGGTGGCATGATCTCCCGGGCCCTCATCACCGATAGCGGCGACAAGTTGTGGAACACCTTTTTTGAGACGCCCCCGGAAAAGACCCCTCTCACCGAAAAATCCCGGGAGTTGTTGGTGGAAGCGCTCATCTTTCGTCACCGCCCGGATGTTTGCCGCGTGATTTTTGCTTCGGCCTCCCACCGGGGAGCCGATATGGCCGTCAACTTCTGGGGACGGATGGGCCGGCGGTTGATTGGCATTCCTGCAGGTTTGACCCAGGTGGGAAAGGAAATGGCCCTGCTTTCCAAGCCCCGTGAGGATGGCCGGAAGCTGCAGCAAGCCCCCAACAGCATCGACGTGCTGGATCCCAACAACCGCTTTGTCACCACCATCGACAAAATTCCGCCCAACCCGAAGATCCCCTTCCATTCCATTATCGCCGACCGCGGCAAAGGGGGAAACCGGGATCACACCAAACCGCAAAGCACCGACGGCATCGTGCCCTACTGGAGCAGCCACATGCCCGGTGCACAAAGCGAACTCATTGTTCCCAGCGGGCACTGGTCAAATCAAGACCCTCAAGCGATTGCCGAGGTGAAACGCATTTTGAAATTGCACCTGAAGGGCTCATCCGGCTGAGCCTCCTTCTCCAGTCATGGACTTGCTCAAAACATCCCCTCACCCCTAAGCGGCGGCTGCCCTGATTTCCATGGACTCCGAGACCACACCCACCGACCGGACTTCGGCCAATGAGCCCTCAGCCCTTGGGACGTATCGGGTGATTTCTTTTCCGGGATCCGGATTTGACACGGTGATGCAGATGGGAATCATCCACGCCTTTCTTGTGACACGCCGCCAGCCTCCGGAGATGGTGGCCGGCATTTCTGTGGGGACCATCACCGCGACGGCTTTGGCGGATGTGCTTCAGGCCCATGCCGGCGAGGGGGCCTCGGAGAGCGAGGATGAAGAAGTTCGTGTCGTGCGTTTCAGCGGGCTGCTCGAGGCCTTTCGCAATGCGCCAACCACCGTGCTCAAAGGACTTTTGCCGGATTCTTTGGAGACGAACTCCGCCCATGCTCTGAAGCCCGTGGAATTGCCGCGGCATTTTCAAGAAGAACGGGAGAGTCGGCAGGAAGCCGTGGGCAGCCGCACCGGACTGATCCGCTTGTTTGATCATTTGCTGAGAATGAAAGTCACCGTGAAGCTGATTTCTCAGTTCACGCGGGTGCTTATGGGCTGGAATGCCGCCGACGAAATGAAAATGGTTCCGGGCGTTCAAAAACGAGCGTCCCTGATTCTGCGTGGGTGGTGGCTTGTCGTGTGCCATCTTCGGGCGCTCTCCCAGCCTGTGGCGCTCCTGGCCTGGGTGCAACTGTGCGAAGTGCTGGGCATCAATGGAAAATCCAAAGTCGCGGGGGTGGAGGCCGGTTATATCATTTTTAATCAAGGCGGATGGCTGCGTTGGGTGCAGGAAAAACTCCTCACGTTTTTACTCGGGTTCGTTCCGCTTGTGCTGATCCTTTTTGCTGTGCCGGCGGTTCTCGCGGTTGGGCTGGCGGCGATGCCTGTTTTTGCCGGGCCGGCCGTCGGACAACCTGTCGTCTGGACCATCCTGGGAGTCACGGCGTTGTGGCTGCTGGGTCTTCTGTCATGGGGAGCTCTCTTTCTGAAAAAGGACATCTTCTCGAACCTCCTGAAGCACTTTCAAATCCACCGGGATTTGGGAGATTCCCACGCTCTCAAGGAGGCCCTGATCGAAAACTTTGATCCCTCGTATTACGGCGACTTTCGATTTGATGAAAGTGTCCGGCGGGCCATCAAGCAGGCGAACCCGGTGCGCGGTGGACGGGCTGCCAGCCGGCGGTTGCGGTCTTTTGCCGAAGTGGACGTCCGCCGGCCGGCCATCCAAGTGGTTCCCATTGCCGCCAATCTGGGAACAGGAAATCTGGAGGCCATCCCGGATGACATTTCCGTGGTGGATGCGCTGATGTGTGCCTGCTCCAGCGCTCCCTTTTTCAGAGCCCAAACCATCACAACCCGGAATGGAAGCGCCACGTTTATTGACGGAACCAGCATTTCCAATGACCCGATTGTGCCTGTTTTCGAGGAAGCTTGCCGGCTGGTCACAAAAGACCCGGCCCATCGTTGGAACTCCCTCAGAATCGTTTCCGTGCCGCTCTTGCCTCTGAAAATGGAAAATCCGAATGAGGAGCCCAAGCGCTACACCGGTTTGGTTGATGTCGTGTTGCGGGCCCGCGAGCTCCGCCGATTTCAGGACATGCTCCTTGATAAAAGTCTCATCGATCGCCTGAACCGCGCGCTGAATGGAAAACCTGCGACGATTCCTGACGAGGCGTCCGGCCAACAAACGTTCCTTCCCGCAAAGATTCGTTTGGTGGCCCCCGAACATACCCCCCACCTCACCCTGCGACTGACCCAAGCCGGCTCGACCTCCGAGCGCCGGGACCTGATTGATGGGGTGGTGGCTGATGGCTGTCGCGCCATGATCGAGCGCCTGGTCACTGATGCGATGCCCGACACACGAACCCCCGGGGAACGCAGACACCTTCTCGAGCCGGATGAGGAACTCCCCAACGAATGGCCGTCAAGGGATCCTGCCAATCACGCCACCCTCCGATCAGCCGTCGAGTCTCTGCGGGCCGACGGGGAGACGATCACCCGCCGGGATGGTTCGGAATACGTGAGCTGTCGGAAGCTTCTTGCCGCATGGGGCGGCATGAAACCCATTCCCGGCAGCCTGCTTCCCGACCAGTATCGGCCCGGGGACCAGCCCGGCCCCGGCGTTTCCGAGGTGTGCCAGCGATGCGTCTCGTGCCGGGGCAAATCCGACAGCGAGGGCCTCAATGAACTCCGCCAACACATCCGCCTTCCCCGCACGACCCCCAGCCCCTTTCCAAAACCCGCGATCCCTGAAAATCCGCGCAAAGGCCCCGCCGTGGTTTTTCTTTTCAGCGGTGGTGTCTTCCGCGGGGTGTTTCAGGTCGGGTTTGCCAATGCCGTCAGCGAACTCGGCATCCAACCGGATGTGATGGCCGGGGCCTCGGTCGGCACGATTGTCGGGGCCTTGACCGGCAGAGTTTTTCAGAAACCGGAAGGCGAAGACCCCGTGGAACGTCAGCGCCAAATCCGCCGTCTCGCCTCAACCTTTTTGACCATCGATCGTTTTGTTCTCACCGATCGCTTCGCCGACTTCATCCGACATTTTTCGATCCATGCCGCCTCGGCGGATTTTTCGCTCCATGATCTCGACAAGGTGTTCCGCCGCTACGGAGACGACCACGCTTCGCAATTCAGTCAACGCCTGCGCCGCGTGCTATCCGGCATGGAACGTTTGTTTTATCTCAGCCCCTTTGAAATGAACGCCCTTGTTCAACAATTGCGCGCCGGCAACTGGCAGGAGGCGGCAGGGTTGATCAAAAACCTCACCCAGGAAATTGCGGACCGTTATGGCGTTGGCATGGAAATCTTGGGACATGACCCGCTCCAACAACTCATCGAAGGTTTTGTTTTTGATGGCAAACCGCACCACGGCACACGTTTCGATCACTTTGGGTTTCCCCTGATTGGAACCACCACCAATCTGACCCAAGGACGTCTGGAAATCCTCAGGAGCACACATGCCAGGGATCCGCGCTTTACGCAGGGTCTGCTGGCAGGCAGCGCCTTTCCCGTGCTGTTTCGCCCCCGCTGGTCATGGGAGGTTTACCGGAACCCCGAGCAGGTGGCCCAATTCGCAGACGGCGGAATCATGGACAATTTGCCGCTTGGTGCCGTCGTCGAATACTTGTGGGGGAAAGACGGCACAAGCCTCTTCGAACGCAGGCCGGAAATCCCCCACCTCATTCTGACGGCCACCCTGGAGCCTGATCGCTCGGACTGGAGCAACAAGCCCGACCTTGGGGAGTTGAATTGGACAGCCATCCGATCCCGCTCCACCCAACTGCGTTACAATGGAAAGATCGGCAAATTCCAGCAGGGTCAGCGCGATATCCGCCGCATCCTTCAGCAGCGGGCCGCCGAAGGAGACCCGGATATCCATTCTTACGATCTCCCCCTGAATCTTGATGTGCTGGCCGTGAAACCCCAATGGGTCTGCGGAAGCTTTGGCTTTCATCCCATGCTTGGCTTCAGCAGAAACAAACAGCGCGCCAGCATCGCCCATGGCTGTGCCTCAACCATCTGTGCGGTGGCCGATCATTTCCGCGCCGACAATGACGCCCATGCCGTCGACGGGAATGCTCTTCGGGCCTGGGCCAAAGAAAAAGGCATCGCGATTGAGCAACTTCCGGACCGCCAAGCGCCCCATGCCAAGGGGGTTACCGGTTTCGGTCCTGCGAAATTGACGAATGACCAAATCCAGGAAGGCCAGTGTTGGTTTCGGAAAGCGGATCCCACGACTGGCAAACGCCCGATGTGCCCCTTTCACTCCAAAAGTCGTGCAGCCAAGAAGGGCGATGACCTGAACCCCGAACTCGAAAAAATCTATCTGGCCTGCGGGAATCCAGCGACTCATCTGCCAGGCAAGACTTAAGTCCGATTGTCTGTTAAGAGCACTTGTGAGGCTGGCTGGGGCGACGAGCCACTTTGATAGAACTCCAAGCCGCCACAACAACCGCACCAGCCAGCACGCCAAAAATCCCATTCAGCAAGGCCGGGCCGATCACTTCTAAAGTGCCACCAATGATCGGAATGCCGTGGAGATAACCAGCCATGTGCTCAATGAAATGATGCACGGCAGGAATACCATGCGTGAGAATCCCTCCTCCCACGAGGAACATGGCCGCTGTGCCCAAGATCGACAAAGTCCTCATGAGCCAGGGAGCGGCTGACACAATAAACCGACCAAGAGTTCCAAGCACCGGTGAGGCGGGTCCCTTCACTGCGGCAAGATACACGCCAAAGTCATCCAATTTCACAATCCCTGCAACGAGGCCGTAAACACCGGCTGTCATAACAATCGCAATCGCTGTGAGAACAATAAATTGGGTGAGAAAAACGGCACCAGCCACCGTGCCCAAAGTGATCGCAATAATTTCCGCCGAAAGAATGAAATCGGTGCGTATTGCCCCTTTGATTTTGTCTTTTTCAAAAGAACCGGCGAGCAAATGGGAGGTGGCCTTCTCTGGGCCATGATGTGGGGTCTTGACAAAAAATTTGTGCATGAGTTTCTCCGCACCTTCGAAACACAGATACAAGCCGCCAATCATAAGAAGTGGTGTCACCGCCGAAGGGAGCACAGCGCTAATGGCCAGTGCGGCTGGCACCAAAATTGCCTTGTTCACCGCAGACCCTTTGGCCACGGCCCAGACAACCGGCAACTCCCGCTGCGATGCCACCCCGGCAACCTGCTGAGCATTCAATGCAAGGTCATCTCCAAGGACTCCGCTTGTTTTCGCCGCGGCAGCCTTGGTCAATACAGCCACATCATCAAGAATCGCCGCGATATCATCCAACAATAGTAACAAACTTCCTCCGGCCATATGCTAATATGTGCATTATCAGTCGGAAACAGGAATGGCAACCGCTGACAAATAACTGTTCTGGTTAAATCAGTTCCCGACGTCCTCCAAGTTCACCCCACCCAAAGTGCCGCTCTCCGCGCACTTGACAATCTCAATCGTGTGACGGTTTTGTCACACGAGAAGATCAGACTGATCCGTCGGATCTGTCTTGGCAAGTTGCCATCGCAATCGGCTGACCCACCCCCCGATACCGATCCGGGTGGCACGTGAGGATGAGGATTTGCAGACGCTCGGCTTGTGCGGCAAGAACATCGAGTACCCGTTCCTGGCGGACGGGGTCGGTGTTGACCAGGACGTCGTCGAGGATGAGGACTTGCGGTTCGTCGGCGGCGAGTTCCTGCGCGACGGCAAGGCGGAGGCAGAGGAGAAGTTGTTCTTTGGCACCTTGCGAAAGTTGGTCGAAGGCGTGGGTTTCGTCGCGGGTGCGGCCGATGCCGGCAATTTGCAGATGTTCATCGAGGAAGACCTGACGGGTGGCGTCGCCGGTGAGTTCGGCGAAGGCGGTGGTGAGCCGGTTTTCCAAGGGCGTCAGCACGGACTTGGTTGCTGCCTGCTTGCGGTGTTCGATGAGATCTTGGGCCACGCGGGCGCACCATGCCTGACTGCGGGCGGCGTCCCGGCGGAGGATCGCCCCGGCTTTTCGTTCCTCCCATTCGGTTTCCCGCGAGTAGAGTCCCCGACCCCCGAGCATTTGCAGGACGGCCCGGGACTGGTCGCGATCGGTGCGGCGGGATTGAAGTTCGTTGGCGATTTGCTGGAGGGATGCGGCGGCACGTTTGTTGCGCTCCGGCAGTTTTTCGAAGTCGGGTGGCAGATCTTTTTCTGTGGCCAAGACGCGGGCCTCGGCCTCCGCGAAAGCGATTTGGGCGGACGTCTTTGACGGGTCAATGCCCTCGGGATAACGGGCGCCGAGGTCCCTGATTTGGGTCTCCAGAATGCGCAGACGCGTTTCGTGGTCTGCTGTGAGCTTGGCCGTTTCCTGAACCTTTTCGATGGCGGCGCGCTCCTCGGTGCGGAGTTGGGTGAGTTGATTGGCGAAGTCCGAGAAGGACTTTTCAGCGGCAGGAACCGCCTCGGACCGGGTCGCCTCGGAGGTTTCGAGATCGGTGAGGCTGAGTGCGCCTTCCTCAGGAGTCAGGCTGAGCGAAACTGCGAGCGTTTCGGCGCGGCGTTGCGCGGTGGCCGTGGTTTCCCTTAGCGCGTCGATGGTCAGGTGGTCGCCGAGATGCGGGCTCATGCCTTTGATGGCGGCCTTGATCCGGGCATCGAGTTCTTTCCTTGTGGCGACCGCCTCACGGGCGGCATCCACGCTGGAAACTCCGGCCTGCTGCAAGGCTTCGGTCAGCCCGGTCTCGGATTCGGCCAGATTGGAGGCCGCACTTTGCGCATCCTGTGACCCGGAACGAATAAGAACACGCCCCCAGCCTTCGAGTCGGAGATCCATGGCGCTTGGGCTTTGCAGGCGGTGGGGCTGGGCGGCGGGGAGTTTCTGGCGTTCCGCAGCGGGGTTGCCGAGGTTTTCGACCATGGTCTCCGAATCGGGGGTCAGTTCCACGGTAAGTCCAAGGGCCAGGAGCTGCGCTCGGAGGGTGCGAAGGAATTCGGATTGATCCTCGAGCTTGCGAAGCTGGGCCGCAGTGAGCGCGGGCAGGGCCGTGCGGCGGGCCTCGAGTGCAGAAATTTCTGTGCTGGCGGCTTCGGCTTTTTCAACCTGCTTGGCCAGCGTCCCGGCATCGGCATTCAAACGGCGCAATTTCAGGAGATCCCGCAATCGCTGGTGGGTCGAGCGGAGAGTTTGCAGGTGTTTCTCATGCCCGGGCAATTCTGACTGACGGGTGTCGAGGCGGGAGCGAAGTTCGGTGAGGGCCTGTTCCGCTTCTTTCGTGATGGATCGCGCTTGGACGAGGCCCTCTTCGGTTTCCTTGTATTCGACTTGGAGGCGGGAAAGTGTCGCTGCGTCGGTGACGAGGACAGCAAGTTTTTCTTTGGCCGAGGTCAGCGCCTGTTGGCGGGCGGTGAGTTCCCCACTCAGGCGTTCTGTCGCCAGGGCCTGCTCGCGAAGCGCCGTGGCAACGGTTGATTGCTCCGCATGTTCTTTTTCCAACCGGAGAACTTCCGCTTCGCTTTGCTGATACTGACGCTGGGTTTCCTCCAGCAGTGCACGAGTTTTATGAATCTCTTCAAGGGCCGCTTCAATCCCGAAAAGGTCCTCTTCGGCAGAACGGAGTGGCCCGCCAACGCGCGACTGTCCAGTCGAGGTCATGATGGCATCGGCAGCTGCGGCAAACCGGAGGCGGAGTTCTTCGATGACGGGATCGAGTTCCACGCGGGCGAGGCGGGCACGAATCCGCTGGCCGACATGGGGATCGTCGAGGCCGGGCCAGAGTGCGGGCTCACCCTGACGGGCCCAAAGAAATCCCAAAAAACCCCAGTGTTCCGGCTTGGTCGCCCCACGACCGGGCAGCGAGGATTGAAGGAGGTTCTGAACGCGCTGATCGGCGTCATCGGCTTCAGCCAGAAGTTCCCAGGCACCGGCCCGGAATTGGGATAGCCGGCTTTCGGGTTTTTGGAGAAATGTCTTGGCGATGCGGAAATGGCCTGCCCCCGTCTGAAACTCGACAGTCACACGCGGAGCCAAGGATGTTCCAGCCGGCTGGAGGGCTTTGATTTCTTCACTCTTCGTCGTGTGGCGGTCGAAAAGCGTCCGGGCGGCGGCATGGAGGGCGGTGGATTTTCCGGATTCGTTGGGAGCGGAAAGAATGTTGAGACCTGGGCAGAATGGACCAACGCGAACCGTCTCGCGGAAGCGTCCGACATGGGTGAGTTCGAGGGAATGAAGGATCACGATGCGACCTCCTGCAAAGTTTGGAAAAGCGTCTGACGGAGCTGCGCAAACCACTCGGGGGTCAACCGGGCTAGATCGATTTTGGAAGGTGCCAGCAGAGCTTGCGCCTCCGTGAGGGTCAGCGGCGTGGTGGTTTGCTCCCCCGCCGAGGCCGCCGAGCCCGTCGCAAAGCCCTCCAACCGATCGATGTCCGCCAACACTTGGGCCAGAATGGGGTGGCGAGCTTGGAGATCCGCCCGTTCTGCGTCGGTGAGCGCGATGCGGGTGGCATCGACGATCTGATGCAGGAAAAACCCGTCGCCCGACTTCGCGAGTCCGGCTTTCACCTCGGTCACGACCTGTGGAGACACGCTGCCAGAGAGAGTGATCCGCAGGACGGTTTTTGCCGCGTCGCCCCGGAGGTCGGTCAACGCCTGTTCCAACGAAGCTCGCGAAGATTCCTGCGCAAGAAAATCCAAAGACAGCGAGCGCCATGTCAAAGTGGCCACGTTCGCGGCATCGACCCGTGGCAGGTTTCCCGGCCCATCAATTTCCACACAGGCCACGTGTCCACTTCGATCGTTGGAAAAGCGATCTGGTTCGGGAGTGCCCGGCATGACGATGCGTCCGGCGTCTGTTCCCGCGAGCCAGTTGTGCCAGTGCCCGATGGCAAGATAATCGAGTCCGGCCCGCGAGGCGGCGTTCAGCGCGATGGGAAAATCATTGGGTTGGTGTTTGCCCTCGATGGCAAGAGCCCCGTGGGTGATGCCAATTTTAATGGTGTCCGGGGGGAGTTGCGCGGCCAACTCGGCAAGCTTCAAACTGGGATCAGTCGTCGAGACCTTTTGATGAAGCGGCGAGAAAACAAGCCATGCGCCGCCAAGGTCCATGACGCCAGCCTCAAGCAGGAGGTGAACGTTCGGCGGAGCCTCACGCAAGGCGCACCGACTCCAAACGGCTTCCGGACCGGACGACGGATCATGATTCCCGGGAAGGATGTAAATTTGGATGTCGGGAAAAGCGTTAAAGAGGGAAACCGTCTGCTGAACCAACCCGTCGCCGACCTGATTGTCTTCAAAAAGATCCCCCGCGATCAGAAAGATCTTAATGGCGCGATCATCGGCCAGGCTAAGAGCCCTTTGGAGGGTGGTCAAACGCGCCAAACGAAGCTCCTCCGCTTTGGCGCCAAACTGACGGAAACGCGCCCCAAGCTGCCAATCCGAGGAATGGATAAACCGTATCATGTTTGGTGTGGGGACGAGTGTGGCACGATTGTGGAAATATCAAGAGCCATGCTCTTGTTTGTGGATAGGAAACCTCCGATGGATTGTCGATGCATTTGGTGGAGGGTGCCGGGTTTTTGAATTGTCAGTCCACAGAAGGGCGTTAGATTTCCAACTTTCCTCCCAACCCATGATTTCCATAGATCTCTCCAATAAAATCGCTCTCATCACAGGGGCCTCTCAAGGTATCGGCGCTCAAATTGCGCGGACTTTCCATGAGGCTGGAGCCACGGTTGTTTTGAATCATCCGGGCTTTGCTTCAACGGGAACCGATGCGGAAGTCATCGCAGCCGAGTTGAATCTTCATCGCACAGACAGCGCCCACGTCATCTCGGCAGATGTTTCTAAAGCCGATCAGGTCGAGGGGATGATGAACGAGATCGTGAGCCGTCATGGCGGCCTTGATTTTCTGATCAATAACGCGGCGATCCTTAAAGATCGTACGATCTCCAAAATGAGTCTTGAGGAATGGGATGCTGTCATTGATGTGAACCTTTCGGGGGTGTTTTATTGCTGCAAATATGCGCTCGAGTTCTTGCGCAATGAGGGGGCGATTGTGAGTTTTGGGAGCATTGCTGCGATTCAGGGTTTTTATGGTCAGGCAAATTATGCTGCCGCAAAAGCGGGGGTTCAGGCGATGATGCGAGTGCTCAGTCGGGAGGCGGCCCGGCGTCAGATTCGTGTGAACGCCATCGCCCCGGGCGTGATCGAAACCAGCATGGCCGCCAGCATCCCGGAGAATGTCCGGCAGGAAATGATCAAAAACGTTCCGCTTGCCCGCTTTGGCCGACCAGACGAAGTGGCCAATGCCGTCCTTTTTCTGTGCTCTCCACTCGCCTCGTATATCACCGGCCAGACCCTCGAAATCAACGGGGGTTGGAGAGGGTGACCCCTTCGTGAATTTTTCCCATGCGATCCAATGCGCAAATCTGCAGTGCCGACGACGCGATTGCCGCCATTCCCAGCGGAGCCACTGTTGCGGTGGGGGGCTTTGTGGGAGCGGGTCACCCGGAGATGCTTACCGCGGCTTTGGAGCGTCGATTTTTAAAGACCGGCACACCTCAGGATTTGACCCTTTATTATTGTGCCGGTCAGGGAGACCGTCGTGACCGGGGCCTGAATCACCTGGCCCACCGCGGACTTCTCCGGCGGGTCGTGGGCGGCCATTGGAACTTGGCACCGAAGCTTGGGTCTCTCGCGCTGGCGAATGACATCGAGGCCTACAATTTTCCGCAGGGGGTTCTCAGTGTCCTCCTTCGTGAGATCGCGGCAAAACGCCCCGGCATTTTTACGCAAGTTGGATTGCACACCTTCATTGATCCGCTGAATGGTGGAGGACGGCTCAATGGGCGAACCCAGGAACATCTTGTTGAACGAATCGAAATCGGTGGAAAAATCTGGCTGCACTACAAGTCAATCCCCGTGACGGTGGGTCTTATTCGAGCAACCAGCGCCGATGCGAAAGGGAACCTCACCATGGAACGCGAAGGGCTTATCGGTGAGGTCCTGCCCATTGCCCAAGCTGCCAAGAACCACGGAGGCCTTGTCATAGCCCAAGTCGAACGCATCGTGGATCACATTACTGATCCCAAAACTGTTCGTGTTCCAGGAATGTTGGTGGACTACCTCGTGGTATCAAACGGAGTGGACCACGATCAAACGTTCGGCGAGGCTTTCAACCCGGCCTATGTCACGACGGGAAGTGACACCCACATGATTCCGCAGCTTGATTTTTCAGAACGTCAAATCATTGGGACAAGAGCCCTTCAAGAAGTTCGCGAGGGCGACATTGTGAATCTCGGGATCGGCCTTCCGGAGACGGTGGCCGTAGTTGCGGCACAAACCGGGAGACTCAAGGAATTCACCCTCACGGTCGAAAGCGGTCCCATTGGCGGTGCCCCGGCCTCAGGCCTGAGCTTTGGGTGCAGTCATTTTCCTGAAGCCGTGATCGATCAACCCTCGCAATTTGATTTCTATGATGGAGGCGGCCTGGATCTGGCGGTGCTCGGGGCCGTGGAGGTGGATGCCGAAGGAAGCGTGAATGTCACAAGTTTTGCCGGGAGATTTGTCGGCGTTGGAGGATTTGCGAACATTGCCCAAAGTGCCCGAAGGCTGGTTTTTTGCTGCTCCTTCCGCGCGGGTGACCTCAAAATTGCAAGGGAAAACGATAAACTGCGCATTCTGGGCGAAGGCCGTTATGCAAAGTTCGTGAATCGCTTGCAGCAAATTTCTTTCCATGGTCCTTCCGCCCTGGCCCAAGGCCAGGAAGTGCTTTTTGTGACCGAACGAGCTGTCTTGCAGCTCACATCAGGCGGTTTGCTGCTTGTGGAAATCGCCCCGGGAATTGACTTGCAGCATGATGTGCTTGATCAAATGGAATTTCTCCCAAAAATCTCTCCATCCCTGCAATCCATGCCTCTTCCCACCCTATGAAATCTGTTCACATCGTCGCTTGCAAACGTTCCGCCATCGGACGATTTGGTGGCGGATTTAAATCCTTATCTGCCGCTGATCTCGCTGTTGCCGTTGCCAAGGAAGTCGTCCCTGAATCCCTGCGGTCCGAGCTGGAGCAGGTGATTTTGGGCCAGGTCCTGCAAGCGGGATCCGGCATGAACGTGGCCCGCCAAACGGGATGGAAACTCGGGCTTCCCGAATCCACGCCCGCCTACACGGTGAACATGGTTTGCGGATCTTCCCTCAAGGCCGTTGCGCTGGGAGCAGATGCCATCCGGCTTGGAGAAAACCAGCTTGTTCTCGCAGGCGGCGTCGAGGTCATGAGCCGGGCACCTCATTATGCGATGGATTCCCGTTGGGGCAAAAAACTTGGAAATATCACTCTCCAAGATTCGCTGATGCTCGATGGATTGACGGATGCCATGCTTTCGATCGGCATGGGCGAGACTGCGGAACGCATTGCCGAAAAATTCGGCATCACACGCTCCGAACAAGATGCCCTCGCCGCACGCAGCCAGCAACTCGTTGCAAATCACCGAGCAAAGTTCCAACGCGAAATTGCTGCGGTGAAAGGACCCGATGGGATCATCCAAGAGGACGAACATCCCCGCGCGGACACCAATCAGGAATCGTTGGCAAAACTCAAACCCTCCTTCCGCAAAGACGGCAGCGTCACAGCAGGTAACGCCTCGGGCCTCAATGACGGGGCTGCGATGGTCTTGCTTGCAAGCGACGACGCACTCACCCGCTTCCAACTCACTTCAAGGGCACGCATTGTGGCCACGGTTGTGGTCGGGTGCGATCCCGCGCTCATGGGGCTTGGGCCTGTGGAAGCCATTCATAGTGTTTGTCGTCGTGCGGGCTGGAATCTTCATGATGTCGAAGCGGTCGAGATCAACGAGGCCTTTGCTGCACAAACCCTTGGATGCGCTCGGCTTTTAGAATTGGACATTTCAAAGCTCAACCAGCGAGGAGGAGCGATTGCATTGGGTCATCCCATCGGGGCTAGCGGAGCCCGCGTGCTCACCACGCTGATTCATCTGATGGAAGATGAAGGCTACCAAAAAGGCATCGCGAGTCTCTGCATCGGGGGCGGAATGGGGATTGCCATGGCCGTTGAACGTCGTTTGAAATAATCAGAGTGCCGCACAATTGGCAGACGATTTTTTAAAAGGCCCCGATCGATGAGCAGACTCCGCGCTCCGGCTTTTGGCCGTCAGCTGCCGGTGGCGGTGAACTGGTTTT